>DASQGY010000275.1:0-34232 GCA_035632375.1 Bryobacteraceae bacterium
GTTCATCGGCGGCCATCGATTCGGAGGAGTTCTTCAGCAACGTCTAAAGGTTGGTGCGTTACGTGACGTCGAACGAGGGGACAGGGTCACTGTCCCTCAGTTGGTCATCGCCTGATAGACCATGGTGCGCGTTTGGCGCCAGATCACGCCGTTCATGGCTTGCGGGGCCTGCACCATCAGCACTGCCACTAGCTTTTCTTTTGGATCGACCCAGAAGAAGGTGCCGGTGATTCCCCCCCACGAAAAGTCGCCGACGGACCCTGGCACAGGGTTGCGGCCGGGATCGACGCGAACGGCGAAGCCGAGTCCGAAGCCAGTGCCCATTTC
The DNA here is from genome assembly GCA_035632375.1 of Bryobacteraceae bacterium. Taxonomy (GTDB): domain Bacteria; phylum Acidobacteriota; class Terriglobia; order Bryobacterales; family Bryobacteraceae; genus Palsa-89. Next base: position 328 of record DASQGY010000275.1, read on the forward strand.
CGGAACCGGACCAAAGCATCCGAGGAGCATGGCGACCGATGTGTGCCGCTCGGTGGTTGCTGGAAGCTGGTCCGATGTCATCAGCGCCACCGTCTTCGGCGAAAGAATGCGCACGCCATCGAGTTCGCCGCCGTTGAGCAGCATCTGCGAGAAGCGCGCGTAATCGCCCGCAGTGGAAAACATGCCGCCGCCGCCGGAGAGGATCGCAGGTCGCTGCGTCGGATCGGCGAAGGGCAGGTTGGACTGCGCGTCGGGCTTGGCGAGACGTGCGATGGCCGAGGGCTTCACCCAGAAGCCCGTGTCGTTCATCTTCAGCGGACCGGTGATGCGCTCTTGCACAAAATTGTCGAGGTCCGTTCCGCTGGCCACTTCCACAACCCGGCCGAGGACATCGGTGGAAACGCTGTATTCCCATGCTTCGCCCGGCTGGTGGAGCAGTGGCATGGTGGCGATCGTCTTCACCATTTCGGTCAGCGATTTGGCGCCGAAAATATTTGCCTTGCGGTACATCTGGTCGACGGGCGTGTTGCCGAACAGGCCGTAAGTGAGACCCGAAGTGTGGCGCATGAGGTCCTGAACCGTCATGGGCCGCTTGGGCGCCGCTCCCTCCGTGCCGACCTTGACATCTTTGAACTCCGGAAGATATTGCGCTACGGGCGCACCGACGTCGAGTTTATTCTCTTCGGCGAGGATCATGGCGGCGACGGTGGTGATGGGCTTGGACATGGACGCGATGCGGAAGATGGAGTCCTTCTTCATGGGCGTCTGAGCGGCGCGCTCCTGATAGCCGATGGCGTCATCGGTGACCATTTTGCCATTGCGGACAATGATCAGCACCGCGCCGGGGACGCGCTTGCCCTCGACATTGCCCTTGATCACCTGCCGGAAAGTCGCCAGGCGCTTGGAAGAAAATCCGACATCCTCCGGCCGGCTGGCCATGGGGAGTTGAGCGAACGCCGCGGCGGAAAGGAGCAGGGCGGTGAGCAGCGTGGTTAGTTTCGATTGGTAGCGGAGCATTGGACCAGTCTAGCGCGAGCCGGACGGCATTGTTGTGTTAGGATGCCGGTCATGATACGACCTTATCGCGGTGTCCTGCCGAAGATTGCAGCTTCCGCATATGTCGATCCGAGCGCGCAGGTCATTGGCGACGTGGTGGTCGGCGAACGGTCCAGCATTTGGCCGAATGTCACGGCGCGCGGCGATGTCAACTCCATCCGCATCGGGGACGACACAAATATTCAGGACAATTCGGTGCTACATTGCGATGCCGGATTGTATCCGCTGGCGATCGGGAACCGGGTGACGGTGGGGCACATGGCGATGCTGCACGGATGCACTATCGAGGACGAGTGCCTGATCGGCATCGCAGCGGTGGTGCTGAATGGCGCGAAGATTGGGCGAGGGTCGGTGATCGCGGCGGGCGCGGTGGTGCCGGAAGGGGCCGAGGTTCCAGCAGAGAGTATGGTGATGGGCGTGCCGGCGAAGGTGAAGCGGTCGCTTACGGCGGAGGAGCGGGAGCGGTTCCGGCAGAACGCGCTGCACTATGTGGAGTCGGCGCGGATTTACAAGGAAGAATCGGGGGGCTGACGGTCAGTTCCTTGGTTCGCCTGGATTGTCGTGTCCGTTGCGGGTGCGTTCCAGCTTATTGAGCCGTTCTTCCACAAAGCCGAGGCGCTCTTCGAACTCGCGTACTGCGGCTGAAGTTCCCCGCGCTCGGACTTCGTAGGTTTGGGCCCAATTGTGGAATCCAGTCAGGAGTTTGGTTTCCATGTTTTCGAGCCGTTCATCGACGTAGCGTCGTAGGCTCTCCAGTTTCGTATCGGTGGTTTCCAGCCGTTCGTCGACGTGCCGGTTGAGGCGGGCTTCCATTCCGGCAAGCGCTTGTTTGAGTTCGGCGTCCATAAATTCTGTTGCCCCTATTCTATCGCACACGGGATCGTGCAGGAGCTGCTTACCGTTTCAATAAAACGTCGCTTCGTTTTTGTTTCGATCATACAAGAGCAGTGCAACTTCGGATGTTAGAATTGAGATAGTCCTGCTCGCGTCCCTCCTGGAGGAAAGTAGTGCGTGCTCTCATTTGTTTACTCCTAGCGTTTTCCTGTTTTGCTGCGAATCTCAACGTCACGCGCAATCCTGGAGTGTTGGCGTTCGAGGCTCGTGACGGGCAATATGTGTCTCACGGCGCCGGCTATTCGTTGCTGGTAACTTCCGGTGGAGCTGTCCTGAATCTCGGCGGTCACACTATGCGGATGTCGGTCGCCGGGGCGAGTCCGAAATCGTCGCTTGTAGCGCTCGACCGCATGCCGGGCCGGGCGAACTATCTTCTTGGCCGCAACGTCCGCGCGTCTTACGATCTTTATGGCCGCGTCCGGTGGCGCGGAGTGTATCCAGGCATCGATCTGGTCTATCGAGGGAACCAGGAGCATCTCGAATATGATTTCGAAATCGGTGCCGGGCGCGATCCGGGAAGAATCACGTTGGGTTTCGAGGGCGTTGACGAGATGCGGATCGATGGGAACGGGGATCTGGTTCTCGAAGTTGGCGCCATCCAGATTCATCAGCCCAAGCCGGTGGCCTATCAGGTTGTCGCCGGCAAAAAACGGGCGATAGAAGCGGCGTATCGGATCGATGCATCGAATCATGTTCGATTCCGAACCGGCCCCTACGACCGCGAGCGCGCGCTGGTGATCGATCCGCAAATCGTTTTCTATAAATCTTTCGGCGGCAGTGGTCTGAGCCACGCCGCGGCGCTGGCTCGGGACACGCAAGGCGGTCTTTATGTTGCCGGCGCCACGGCTTCAACGGATTTCGGCACGGTGAATCCGATCCAGCCCCATCTGGGCGGCGGGGCGATCCTGGCCACTGGCGACGGCGGTAAGACGTTCAGTTTCCCGTTGCTCGGAGCAGCGCAATATGTCACGGCGATCGCTGCCGCTCCGTCTTCGCCGTTGACGGTATACGCTGCAACGCAGCTTGGAATTTTTCAAAGCACCGACGGTGGGACAACCTGGACCGCGCCAGCCAATTCCGGGCTGGCGGGCGACGTAACTGCCGTGGTGGTGGATGCCAGTTCCCCTACCACGCTGTACTGCGCGACGAGCAACCAGACGACACACGGATTCTTCGTCAGTACCGACGGCGCGGCAACTTGGCAAGCTACGACGAACGGCCTGACTGGTTTCGGCGTCACTGCGATCGCAGCCGACCCTGCGCAGACCGGTACCGTTTATGCGAGTGTCCAGACTCCGGCTGGTTTCTTTCGCAGTACCGATTTCGGCCAAACGTGGACACAACTCGCGCTCACGCCTAGCCAATTGAATGCCGGCTTCTTTGAAATCCTTATTGCTTCGAATGGAACAATTTTTGGGACGACCAACGACGGCTTGTTGATCTCAAAGGATGGAGGGATGACTTGGACGGCCGGTGCGGGCCTCCCCAATATGAACAGCCAAACTCTGGCTATTTCGCCGGTCGATCCGAATATTCTGTATCTAGTCACTTCGTTCTCCGCGGTGCAGCTCAGCACGGACGGAGGAAAGACTTTCGGTACGCTGGTGCACGACACGCACCTGAATGGAAATGCCCGCATCGCCGTGGATCCAAGGAATTCGGCCATTGTGTACGTTACGGATTTCAATCTTCTCTATCGCAGCACGGATCGAGGAGTGACTTTTTCACCCCTGCCCCTGCCGAATTTCATCAATCCCCAGACGATCTTCATCTCGCCGGTCGATTCACGGGTTTTGCTGGGAATCTTCACACCAAGCAATGTGTTCGTGACGAAATGGAGCGCCGATGGCAGCCAGGTTCTGTACTCCACGTATCTCGGAGGAAGCACCGGTGAAGTGGCAAGTGCTGTCGCTGTGGATGGAAACGGCAGCGCCTACGTTACCGGTGTCACATCGTCGTCGGATTTTCCCACAACTCCGAGCGCATTCCAGACCAAGCTGACCACCACGGAGGATATGTTCGTGGCGAAGCTCAGCGCGGATGGCTCGCAACTGATCTACTCCACCCTGCTAGGCAGCGATCTTTCAATCCACGAATGTTGCCAACCGATTGGCCCCGCGAGCATCGTTGCGGATAACGCGGGAAACGCGGTGATCACCGGCTTCATAGAAGGAAAGTTTCCCGTGACCGCGAACGCGTTCCAAACTGCGCCGGTCTCGGGTTGCTATTTCCCCGACACTCCTGTCATCCCGACCTCGGGTGATGCGTTCGTCACCAGGATCGCGGCCGACGGCAAGTCGCTTATATCTTCGACGTTGCTTGGCGGTAGCTGTGCGTCCTATGGCACCGGGGTAGTGCTGGATGCGAGCGGCAACGCCTGGATATCGGGAGGGACTGTCTCTCCGGACTTCCCGGTCACTTCCGACGCCTTGCAGCCGAAATTTGGCGGTGGAACGTACGACGGTTTCCTGGCACGCGTCACTCCATCCGGCGGTCTCGCTTATGCGAGTTACGTCGGCGGTGCGGGTTACGACGTTCTAAATGCGATCGCCTTGGATAAAGCCGGCAACATCTACGTCACGGGCGAAAGCGGTGGATTGTCTCAGCCTGCGTCTCCGGGCGCCGTCCAACCCCAGGCAAGCGGCCGGTGTCCGCAATTCTTTATCGGGCCCAGCTTCCCTGTAGTGGAAGGCAATGCGCTGGTCATGAAACTGGATCCCACCGCGCATTCGATCCAGCGTCTGACCTATCTTGGGGCTCCGCTTTGTCTGTTCGGATCGTCGATCGCCGTCGATTCCTCGAACCAGCCTTGGATTCTGGGCCCGGTCCTAGGCGGCACAGTACAGACCGCGAATCCTTTTAAGATCGGAATTGGACAAGGATTTATCAGTAAATTCAGCGCGGACTTCACGCAGTTGCTGTTTTCAACCTATTTCGACGCGGTGGGCGGACTTGCTCTCGATTCTTCCGGTTCGGCTTATGTGGCAGGCACCGGCGCCTTCATCGACGCCACTCGTACGCAGCAAGCTTACGTCGCCAAGATCGATCCCACGCCTGCGTCGATTTCGCTGGACTCCGTGGTGGGCGCTGTCCCTGAGGTGACCGCATTCTGTCCCTTCAGTGCGTGCGAGCTACATCCAGCCACTTTTCGGGGGATTGCCCCGGGAGAGCTGATCCGAGTTCTCGGCAAGCAGATGGGTCCGGTGGCGAACACGCCAGGTGTGATTCAGTCGGGAGTTTTGGCGAGCACAGTGGCCGGCGTGCAGGTGACCTTCGACGGAGTAGCGGTGCCGCTTCTGTCGGTCAGTGCGCAAGAGATCGATCTGATTGGACCTTTTGAGCTGGCCGGGAAGTCGAGCACGACGATCCAGGTTCAATACAACAGCGTCAAATCGAATCCGGTTCTAGTGTCGGTCACGGGGCAAGTTTTGCAGATTCTCGGCGTGTTCAATGAGGATTTCACTTTCAACACCGCGTCGAATCCCGCGAAGGCAGGTTCGATCATGACGCTCTATCTGAGTGGCGTGGGGCAAACGAATCCGCCGAGCCAGGACGGCCAAGTGAACGCTGCTCCGCTTGCGGCACTCGGCGCGCCGATTGAGATCAAGTGGGTCAGTACCGACTTTAAGACCACTACGATACTGCCGATCGCCTTTGCCGGCGCTGCTCCAGGCTTGGCTGCGGGAATTTTCCAGGTAAACTTCGCCGCACCGCAGCAGAGCTTGATGAGCGTGTATCTCTCCATGGGGAACAACAACGCTCCGTTCAATATCTCGGTCCAATAGGACGCGGCTAGCTGCATGCGATTCAACCGCCGGGGCGGTTGTGCTAGCCTTTGATTTCGTACCCTCCTTCCGGGTATTTCTCCAATGATCAAAGCAGTGAAAGGCATGCGGGATATCCTTCCCCCGTCCAGCGTCGTCTGGAACCGGGTGGAGGCCGTTGCGCGCGAAGTCTTCCGGACTTACAACTATCAGGAAATTCGCACGCCGATTTTGGAAGAGACTTCCTTGTTTGCGCGCGGGGTTGGCGAGGAAACCGATATCGTCTCGAAGGAGATGTACACTTTCGAGGATCGCGATGGCAGTTCGCTCACGTTGCGGCCGGAAGCCACTGCATCGGTGATGCGTGCCTACATCGAGCACCGGCTCGATCAGATTCCCGGCTTGCAGAAGCTTTACTATATCGGCCCGATGTTCCGGCGCGAGCGGCCGCAGAAGGGTCGCTACCGGCAGTTTTATCAGATCGGCGCGGAGGCTATTGGATCGGAATCGCCCGCTGTGGACGCGGAAGTGATCGAGATGGTGGTGGAATTGCTGCGGCGCGTGGGGCTGACGGGATTCCAGCTTTATCTGAACTCGGTGGGCGATGCGAATTGCCGGCCGCAATATGTCGCGCTGCTGAAGGAAAAACTGCGCGACGTGGCGTCGCGGCTTTGCGAGGATTGCCAGCGGCGAGCGCAAACGAATCCACTGCGAGTGCTGGATTGCAAGGTGCCGGAGGATCAGGCGACAATCGACGCACTGCCTTCGATTCAGGATCATCTATGCCAGCCGTGTGGGGCGCACTTCGCCGCAGTGCGCGCGGCGCTCGATGCGCGCGGGATTCCATACGACGTAAAACCCCGCATGGTGCGTGGTCTTGATTACTACATGCGGACGACCTTTGAGATCGTACACGGGGCGCTGGGCGCGCAGAATTCGGTGCTCGGCGGCGGGCGGTACGACGGGCTGGCGGAAGCGATCGGATCGAAAGTTGCGGCGCCGGGAATCGGGTTTTCGATCGGCGAGGATCGCTTAGTCATGAGCGTGGAACAGGAGCATCCGGAGGCGGGCAAGCCGGCCCTGGATTTGTATATCGCACCGATGGGGGCTGAGGCGGCGCGGCACTGTGCGAACGTTGCCGCCAATTTGCGGGCGGCAGGCTGCGCCGTGGAATTGGGATTGGACAGCAAGCTGAAACGCTCGCTGGAGCTGGCCAACAAGATGGGCGCACGATTCGCGCTGATCGTCGGCGATAACGAAATCGCGGCCGGCCGGTACACGTTGAAGAACATGCAGTCGGGCGAACAGCAGACCGTGTCCAGCGACGAATTGGCGCAGCGGATAAAATAACTTATGGAGACAGTACAGCTCGATTTCCTGGGCGGCCTTCGCCGCACACATACCTGCGGAGAACTACGCCTCGCCGACACCGGCAAACGGGCCCTGCTGATGGGCTGGGTACATCGCCGGCGCGATCTTGGCGGCGTTTTCTTCATTCACCTGCGCGACCGCGATGGCGTCACGCAGCTTGTGTTTCACTCCGACGATACTTCCGAGGTCCATGCCAAGGCGGAGATGCTAGGCCCGGAATACGTTGTCGCGGTAGAGGGAGTGGTGGCGAAACGAGCGGCGGAGACGGTGAATGCCGCGCTCGCCACCGGCGAAGTCGAGCTGGTGGTGGACAAGATTTGGATTCTGAACGAATCGCGCACACCGCCGTTCCCCATGGAAGAGACTGTCGACGTCAAAGAGGACTCGCGGTTGAAATACCGCTATGTCGATCTGCGCCGGCCGCACATGCAGCGGAATATCATGCTGCGCTCTCGCGTGAGTTTCGCTGTCCGCGAGTATTTGTATAGCCAGGGATTCTTGGAAATCGAGACGCCGTTCATGACGCGGTCGACGCCGGAGGGCGCGCGGGACTACCTGGTGCCCAGTCGAGTGCAGCAAGGGTCGTTCTACGCGCTGCCGCAATCGCCGCAGATTTTCAAGCAACTGCTGATGGTGAGCGGCTACGACAAGTATTTCCAGATCGTGCGCTGTTTCCGCGATGAAGATTTGCGCGCCGACCGGCAGCCGGAGTTCACGCAGATCGATATCGAGATGTCGTTCCCGCAGCAGGAGCGGGTGTATGAGACGGTCGAGCCGATGCTGCAGCGCGTGTTCCAGTCGGCCGGGTTCGAAGTGTCGACGCCGTTTCCGCGACTCACTTACGAGCAGGCGATGCGTTCCTACGGGAGCGATAAACCGGATATGCGGCTGCCGGCGTTCCATGTGCTGGACGGGCAATCGTGGCAGCTTGGGTTGACGTTTCCGCCAGTAGCGATTCATATCCCGAAGACTGGCTCTCTGAGCGGAAGCCAGCGCAAGGAATTGAAGGAGTACGGGCAGGAACGAGGACTGCGTGTTTACGACGATTTGAAAAAGCTGGATCCTAAGCTGGTAGAGCAGGCGCGAACTGCGACGGGTGCCCCGGACGACGATTTGTTGATCGTCGCCGGCTGGGCAGGTCCGCCGACCGGCCAACGCCCGGAAGAGACGTTCTATCAGGCTTGCGGGCAGTTGCGATTGTTCGCCGGCCAGAAATACAACGACCGGCACAAGCTGCTGGACCCGATGAATTTCAAATTGCTTTGGGTGGTGGATTTTCCGATGTTTGAGTGGGACGAGGAAGAAAAACGCTGGAACGCGGCGCACCATCCGTTTACGTCGGTGCATGACGAAGATCTGGAGAAGCTGACGGCGGATCCAGCGCGGTGCCGCGCGAAATCGTACGACGTGGTGATGAACGGGACCGAGCTCGGTTCGGGGTCGATTCGTATTCATCGCCGCGACGTGCAGGCGAAGGTTTTCGCGGCACTCGGATTCACGGACGACGAAGCGAAGCGGCGTTTTGGATTTTTGCTGGAGGCGCTGGAGTATGGTGCGCCGCCGCACGGCGGGATCGCGCTGGGACTAGACCGCCTGGTGATGCTGCTGGCCGGAGAAACGTCCATCCGCGAAGTGATTCCATTTCCGAAGACTGCGCGAGGAACGGATCTGATGTGCGATGCGCCGTCTACGGTGCCCGAGCGGCAGTTGCGCGAGTTGGGTATCAAGTTGATTTAAGCGTTGGTTGGGAGGGGCCCAATGTATCATTACGACCCGAATACGGCGCTGGAAGAATTGCAGGAAGACGCCCTGTTGCCGAACCCGGTTCATATTCGCGACATGATCGTGCGGGCGCGGTTGGAGCCGGATCAGGCGCTGGAGTTGAATCGGAAGTTTCAGACTTATTTGCAGGCGTTTGGGGATGCGCAGGAGATCGCTAAAGGGATTTTGAAGCAACTGGCGTAGTGCGCGCAGGGCGTATTCATTGGCCGCCGATGAATGCCGATGGACGCCGATACAGAATCAAACAAGCCAGCAGGGCGACGCTCAGCAGCGACATCGCGAGGCCGGCCCGGCGGCCGGGGGTTTTGTAGCGGAGCTGTACTTCATGTTTGCCTGCCGGGACTTGGATGGCCATCGCAAAACCGTTGGCCAGATCTATTTTGGTTGGGATGCCGTCGACGGTTGCCGCCCAACCGGGGTCGTCGGATTCTATCACGTGAACGAAGCCGGATTGAGTGAGATTGGTTTCCAGGTGAATCTCGTCGCTCGACGGGCGAGAGTACGCGGCGTCCGATCGTGGACTCGAGTTCGGGACGCGGTATAAGTATTCCTCTTCGGATTCCGCTAACTTCTCCAGTTCCGGGCGCTCCGTGGATGTGATCACGATCCGGACCGCGCTCGCTTGCAATGCGGGAAGAGGAAGCGCGGAGCCTTCGAGCCGCTGCTCGTTGGTGTCCGGGGGCAAGCCGGCCAAAGCGAGAAACGTACGATAGGGATTGGCCAACAGGATGGAATCGAAAATTCCGACGTCATCGTAACGGTCGCGATAGGCCGTGTCCTCCGCGGCGATTCGTCCGTCTTTCACCTCGCGCGCGAGAATTTGCCAGAACTCCGGCGGCTCCTCGCTCTGCCGCGGGACGGGTTGGATGAACACCCGCGCGAAGCCGCCGAGATCCAGGAAGTGGGCAGCTAGAAAAACACCCACCAGCGCGTACCGGACGCGTAGCCGAATTAGGCTGCTGCTCAGGAACGCGTGAACTCCGTATCCCAGTGCGACGGATGCAGAGAAAGTAGAAAGGTAGAGAAGCCGAGCCGGACTGCGCAGGAAAGTTCCGGGAACCAACTGGCGGATGGGATCGGCCAGGGGCAGTGAGAATAGCAGCGCGCCCGATCCCAACGCGGCCAGAAACCACCAGGGCCACGGTGGCAGACGCCTTCTGACTATGCTCAAAATCAGTAGCGCCAGAACTACAAACAAGGGCAGCAAGCCGGTGTACGAAGCTGTGTCCCAAAAGTAGCCGTCGTGCGGATATCCGTGGAAGGGATTCTTTTCGCCGTAGGGGATCACGTCGGGCCAGCCGTCCACGCCGGGTTTGATCAAAGCGAACAGGCGGCCATAGGGCATCGCGATGTCGTTTGACGCCGGTGCAAGAGACAGCATCCGTGAGCTGCGCTGGACCAGCAGCAGCATCGGCCACCATGCGGCCATCGTCGCGCCGATGCCGAGGATCATTGCGCTGGCCACTTTGATGCGGAGCCATCCACGGCTGCGCAGCATCGCATAGAGCATGGCGGTGGCGATGGAGTAGACGGGAAGCTGCGGATGTCCGGCGACAGCGACGCAAGCGGTGGCGAGCGCCAGCACGATCAAATCGCGCGCCTTGCATAGCACACGATCCGGGGAAATGGCGCGGTCGGCCAGCCAGAGCAACAGCGGTAGCGACGGATAGGCTTCGAGCAATGGCAGGTGTCCGGCGAGAACCCGGGAGGCGAAGAATCCGGCGCAAGCAAACGTCCAGCCCGCCGCCACCGAGCCAATTTCAGAAATCCCGACTCGGCGGCAATACAGATAGGTGAAGAGAGCCGCAAGCAGAGCGGCAAGGGCCACCCCCGCGGCATAGGCCACCACGGGATCGAATAGAAGCAGAATCAGCCGCGTTGGAATCCACGGGAAAGTTTGCAGGTTGGCGGAAAAAGGTGCGCCGAAGAGTTCGCGTGGATACCAGGCGGGGAGGAAGTGCAGCGGGCCGAACAGCGCATCGCGAGCGAAGGCCATGTGCCGGATGTGCAGTTGAAAATAGTCGGCGCCGGGAAGGGTTTGGTTTCCGAAGACGATGGACGGACGGATGTAAATCGCTCCGGTCAGAAGCAGGAGGACGGAAACGCTTATCGCGGAGCGGCGGTGGAGCATTGAAAAGGTATTTCACAGGCTAAAGCCTGTACTACCAAAAAGCAAATCGCTCATCGACGCACGTTCCCAGACCGATGAGCGATTCAAGAAGAAACGTAGGCGACCTTTACTTCCCGCTGCTGGAGGCCGTCACCTTTTTCGCTGTAGCCTTCTTCTTCCCACCTTTCTTTTAGCGGTGGACTTGGTGGTGTCCTTGTCGGCTGCAAACGTCACGGTACCGGTCATGAGCGACAGGCCCAGCATCACGCTCATGATCTTCACTCGACGATTTCTCCTTGGTGAACGGTGGCGTGAAATGAACCGTCGTATGATAATCGCAACGTGAGATGAAGTGAGGCTTAAGGCGCAATTAAAGTCCGTTCACTTCAGTCTGCTAGACTGCCGCTTGCTGACGTGCATCCGGATTCGTGTTGTGACGCTGGCATGCGCTTTGAGCCTCACGCTCCAGGCTGGCGCATTGCCCAAGCCCCTTTGGACCGGTTCGCGATATAGCAGCCAGGATCGGGATCGTGCCGTGGAGCGCGGCTTGCGGTTCGTCGCCAAGATCGCGGCCGATCCGAAAAACTTCCGCGAATGGGGGCACGATCTGCTCTGGTGCTTTTACAGCATTGGAGCGACAGCCAAGAACCCGAAGCTTCGAGCGATGGCTCGCGCTATTGGCGAGGAGCGGGCGCGGCAATGGCGGCGCGATCATCCCGAGCCTCCTTTGGACGATGCGGGCGAGCTGTCCGACTTCGTGTTTGGGGCGGATACGGCGCGGCGGTTGGGTGTTCCCGATAATGGCCTGCGCGAGCGAGTTCGGCGGGCCGTCGCGCAGTACACAGCGGCCGATTTCCTGGATTTCGATCCGGCGAAAGAGCCGCCTCCATCCGATATTCCCAGGGAATGCCCAAAGTGCCAATACCAGAATCGGCGCGGCGTCTTGCAATGCCGGCAATGCAATACCGAACTGAGCTTTCACAGCAGGTACGAGGTCTGGCGTGACGCGTTGATCGCGACGTATACCGGCGACGTTTACGGCGTGAAGTTGGGCGCGTCGTATGATGACGTGCTGCGCTGGATCTCGGCAATGCGCCCGTATCCGACCGTCGAGCAAGTGGGATTCCGCGAAGCGGGACATGTCGTGTACGCGATCACGCACGTGGTCTACACGCTGAACGACTACGGTAGATACCGGTTGTCGCCTGCGTGGCTTCCCGAGGAGTTCGACTATTTGAAGACGTACCTAACGGAAGCCGCCAAGGAAAATGATCCCGAAATGTTGGGCGAGTTCATGGACACCCTGCGCGCGTTCGGCCTGTCGGAAAAAGACGAGCTGATTCGCGCCGGTGTGGAGTATCAGCTCGCGCATCAGAATCCGGATGGCAGTTGGGGTGACATGCAAGATAACATCTACTCGCGCTATCACTCGACATGGACCGCGGTGGACGGCCTTCGCGAGTACCGTTTTCACGGCGAGCGGCTCCGGCGGCCGGAATTGATGGCCATCATCCAGCCGCGCGGAAAATCATTGCGCGCCCGGAGTGGCCGTCTTCTTCTCCCAAAACACGGTGCAGCCGGCGATCTCCTGAGACTTCGCGTAAAGATCCGCTAGACCCAATTCCTTGATACGGTCGTCATCGCAAATTTCGATGGTGTCGTACATGCCCGCTTTGACCCGGCGGTCCAGTTCCGCGTGCGGCAGTATGTGCAGAGGCGCTGCCTCCGCCATCGGAATATCCAGTTTCTGCGCCTGCCCGAATTCCATACCATCGGGCGGCGGACGATGGGTGAGAAAGTAGATCTGCTCGCCGGCCCACAGCGTGCCTTGCGGCGCGGTGACCTCATCCACCTTGCGCGCGATCGATTCCATGTCTTGCCACGACGCAGCGTCGCTATCGTCGGCCAGCGCACGCGCCAGGCCCAGCGCGAGCAGGATCGCCAGTGCGGCAACTGGCCACAGCGGGCGATCTGGTTTGTAGATGCTGGAGGCGAGATGATACAGACCGGCGGCGGCGAGGATCGCGAGGAAGGGCACAATCAACAGAAAATACCAGCGGAACGTGGGATGAGCCGTGGCGATTTCCAGGCCCATGGCGGCAGCCAACCACGCACACAAATAGAATTCAGCGCGCCGCGTGCGGTCCCAACCGCTCCTCGTGGCGATGAACAGCAGGCCAGCCAGGGCGAATAAACCGAGCAGCAGGGCCTGGCCCGAGTCCACCCAGGAAGTGAGGACATCCAGGTCGTGCGTGGTCGCTCCTTCCCACTGCGCGCGGCGATAAAACAGTTGATATCCGGCAAGATTAAAGAAGATGTTGTGCGGGTTCTTCAGGAATAGCCACAGAACAGGAAGAAACGGAATCACCGCACCGGCAAGGAACGCCGTGAACTTCGCCCAGCGGCGTCCATTGCCGTTATAGAGCAGTATCCAAGCCAGCAAGACCGGTGTTGCGGGCGCGGTCAATAGTGAAGAGGCGGCCGCGGCGCTTACAAGCAGACCGGCGAGCGCGGTGAACATCGGCTCCCGATTTTCGACGGCCAGAATCGCCATCCGAAAAGCGGCGACAGTGAGGAACAAACATAGCGCGTAGGCCTGAGCGATGGTGCCGAACAAAACGACGGAGGCGTTGAAGCCCACCAACAGCGCCGTAGCGATCGCACCTCCTAACCGCCAGCCACGCACGGGGAATCGCGTCAGAATGAAATCTGCGGTTAGAAGTATGGCCGCCGCGGTAAGCACCGACGCGACTACGTGAGTGACGCGCCAGCCCACGCCGAACAATTGCATCCACGCGGCGTTCCAATAGGCGTTCAACGGCGTCTGGGGAAAGCAGAAATCGAGGTAGGGTTTGTGACCCGATTTTATTAGCGCAGCCGCCAGCAGGTGGAACCCTTCATCCCAGGAAAATGCGTGGATTTGCGAATACGTCAGCAGACCGCCGAGGATGGCGGCCGCGACTCCGCACAGCAGGACGAAGAGTCTGGCGCTTCGGTTAGGCGGAGTTTGTTCGATCGGGCTCGGGGTTTCGATGGTTCTATCCTAATATGACTGCCGTTCGAGTATTGGCCGGGCAACCCAAATCGAGCTTGACACGTCCACTTAGCCAGTTGCCCCCAGTCCCAGCAAGGTGCAAAAATAAGAACCAGGTGTTTGCGTAGAAGATGGACCCGATCAACGCACCTGACGCGTCGAACGTTTCCGCCCCGGAAGCTGCAACAGCGCCGGCATCCAACACTCCCGCTCCTGCCAAGCGCTCGCTAGCCGGCGCCCTGATGTACTGGGCGCGCGACCTGCTGTTCTCCGTGGTGCTGGCGGTCATCGTGATTCTGTTCCTTTACCAGCCGGTGAAAGTGGAAGGCACCAGCATGATGCCGACTCTCGACGATCAGGAACGCATCTTCATCAACAAATTCGTCTACCGTTTGCATTTTGGCGCCATCGACCGCGGAGACACCGTGGTCTTCTGGTATCCGGGCGATCCGACGAAATCGTACATCAAGCGCGTCATCGGGATTCCGGGCGACCGGGTCGAGGTGGAGCGTGGTACGGTGGTCGTGAACGGCCGGCCGCTGGTAGAGGATTACGTGCCTCCCGAGTATCGCGACAACAGCGACATGCCACCCAGGTCGGTGCCTTCGGAGGAGTACTTTGTGCTCGGCGATCACCGCAGTTCGTCGAACGACAGCCGGTCGTGGGGCATGGTCCCGCGGCGCAATATTTACGGCAAAGCCGTTTTTATCTACTGGCCGCTGGATAAGATGGGGCTGCTGAGGTAACGGTCAACGCGCTGGTAACGTCCTCGATCATCCTCCGCGTATTCTCCCGCACCAATTTCACGAATTCCTGCCGCGAGAGACTCTGATCTGCTCCGGAGTAGGTGATCCCACGCGAGGAGTTGACGATCGCCCCGAGACCATTCGCATGAAAACACGCCGCCGCGCTTTGTCCGGTGGCGCCTTGCGCTCCGTAGCCAGGGACCAAAATGAATGAGTGCGGCAGCAGTTCGCGCAAGCGCCGGGCCTCTTCCGGGAACGTCGCGCCGATCACCGCGCCGATGGCGCTGTATCCGGATTCGCCGATCAATTCGCGGCCCAATTCATCGATAGTGGCCGCGACGCTTTCATACAGCGGCTGGCCCGTGGACTGCAATGCCTGATCCTGATAATCGCGCGAACCCGGATTCGAAGTTTTCAATACGACGAAGAGGCCCTTGCCGTTTTTCCCGCAGAGCTCGACGAACGGCAGCAAGCTGTCGCGGCCCAGGTACGGAGTTACGGTCATCGCGTCGGCATCGAACGCCTGCTCGCTGAGGAACGCTTTCGCGTACGCTTCGGCGGTGGAGGAGATGTCGTTGCGTTTGGCGTCGGCGATCACCAGGAGCCCGCGTTGCCGGGCTGCCCGGACCGTGTTCTCGAACGCCTCCATGCCGCCCACGCCGTATTGCTCGAAAAACGCCAACTGCGGTTTCACGGCGGGGACCAGGCCGGCGATGGCATCGAGAACCAGCTCGTGAAATTCGCTGATGGTGGAGCGGACGATGTCGCGCGGCGGGCCGGTTCGTCCGGAGGTGATGAACCCGGGCATCAGGTGGATGCGCGGGTCCAGACCGACGGAGCAGGGATTGCCGGTCTTGCGGATCGACTCGACCAGCCGGCCGGCAAAAGGCTTCATCCCGATGCTTATGGTACTACGTCATGACGACTTGCCGCGCTTGCTGGAGAGGGCGAATGTGTTGCCGTCGGGGTCTTTGAAAATGCCCGTCGCGCCCCACACTTCCTTCTTCGGTTCGGCGGTGAATTCCACACCCTTCGACTGCAGCGCTTTGGCGGTGGCAAAGACGTCGTCGCACCAGAACGCGATGGACTGAAACTCACCGATGCGCTTCTCGTGCCCCTCCGGAGTGTAGAGGCAGAGCCCCGTATCGGCGCCGGGAATCATGACCTCGATCCACCGTTGGGTATCGTTGAAAGGCTGGTCGGTGACAATCTTAAACCCGAGCTTTTCGGTATAAAACTTCAACGCCGCGTCCTGATTGCGGACGGGGATGCCGGCGAATGTGATGCCACGAATCATTGTTGTCTCCTCTTTGGTGGTGTTTATTTGCAAGTCGAGCATAGCCTGGATCTGCCGGAGGGCGCAATCATTTTGGGGATGCTATAGTAACCATCGGTATAGCGATGCCTGTTTTCGACGACTACGTGATCGATGTACTGATGCGGGACCTGGTGGGGCACGACCGGCGGCCGGCCAGCTTTCTGGTATATCTCTGGCTCGCGGCCGAACAGAAGCGCAGGAAGACGCCGGTGCAGGTGAGCTATCAGGAGCTGGCGGAGACGGTGGGGATTTCGAAGAGCTCGGCGCAAACGGCGGTGCGATGGCTGCTACGGCGGAAGCTGGTGGCCGCGAGCAAAGAGAATGCAACGGCTATGCCCCGGTACACGGTGCTGACTCCTTGGCGGCGCAAGACGCGCTAGAGTGTGTGCTATCCTTCGCCCTGGAAGGGGGTCATTTCCCATGGAACGCAAGAAGGCATCCGAATATCCACAAGAGCTGCTGAATCTGTTTGACCGCTACGTGCACGGCGACATCGAGCGGCGCGACTTTCTGGAAGGCGCTAAAAAGTTCGCGGTCGGCGGTCTCACCGTTGCCACCATCTTTGAGAGCCTCCGTCCGAACTACGCCTGGGCGCAACAGGTGCCCAAAGACGACAGCCGCATCAAAACCGAATACGCTACAGTCCAATCGCCGGATGGAAATGGAAGCATCCGCGGTTATCTGGTTCGTCCCGCGAAGGCCGGCGGGAAACTGCCGGGCGTGATCGTGATCCATGAGAATCGCGGCCTGAATCCTTACATCGAAGACGTGGCCCGGCGGCTGGGCACCGCCAATTTCATCGCGTTCGCGCCGGATGGGCTGACCAGCGCCGGCGGATATCCGGGCGACGACGAAAAAGGCGGCAAGATGTTCGGTACGGTGGACCGGACGAAGATGATGGAAGATTTCGTGGCGGCGGCGCGCTGGCTGAAGGCGCGGCCCGATTGCACCGGCAAGATCGGCGCAGTAGGATTCTGCTTTGGCGGCGGCGTCACCAACACCCTGGCGGTGCGGTTGGGAGCGGACCTTGCCGCGGCGGTTCCGTTTTACGGCGGACAGCCATCCGCGGCGGACGCGGCGAAGATCAAGGCGCCGCTGCTGCTCCACTACGCCGGCCTGGACACGCGCATCAACGGAGGATGGCCGGCATATGAGGAAGCGCTGAAAGCGAATCACGTGACATACACCGCCTATGTTTACGCCGGCGCCAATCACGGGTTCCACAACGATACGACCCCGCGTTATGACGAGGCGGCGGCGAAGCTCGCGTGGCAGCGCACGTTGGATTTCTTCAACAAGTATCTGCGGGGTTGAAGAATATTCGTCGTCAGCCTGTGGGGCAGGTTGCCAACCTGCGCGCGATTGTTAATCGCGCTTCGCCAGGCGCGCGACCAACCCGCTGCATCCGACCGATCCCCCGCCAAGAATTGCGGCTTGGCCGCCATCTTCCCTAGCCTTTGAACTCGCCCGCCAACCGGCTGGCCAATGGCCTTGTCTGGCCCGCGTATTTGTTGCCAAGCTTCTTGCCGTAGGGCATGGATGAGGGCGAGGAGAGTTGCTCAAAAGTAAATGAGCAAACTCGCATGCCGGGGTACAGCGCTACTGGCATGCGGCTGAGATTGCTGAGTTCGAGCGTCGCCTTGCCGGCCCACCCCGGATCGAACAAGCCCGCGGTTCCGTGAACGATGATCCCAATGCGGCCCAAACTGCTGCGGCCTTCCAGCCGCCCCAGCACGTCGTCGTCCAGCTCCAGCGTCTCTTCCGTGATGGCCAGCACAAACTCGCGCGGCTGCAGAATGAATGGATCGCCGGGTCCGACGATCACGCTCTTCATCAGGTCCTCGATGCCCTTCTTCTCGCGAAGATCGATGTATGCGTGACGGCTGTGTTCGAAGATGCTGAACTCATTGCCGAGGCGGAAATCGACGGAGCAACTGCCGAACTGTTCCGGCGGCAAGTCCGGCGAGATTTTGATCTTACCGAGCTCAATGTACCGCTTGATGTCCACGTCGGACAGGACCATAGAGAATCACAGTAACATAGCGCCCGGTAGACACTATTTTGAATTCGCTCGCCAGAACGTCAAATCGCACGTCCAGCCGTGGATGTAGACCACAGCGTCCTTGCCCTGGCCGTAGCTCTCGTAGTGTACCCGCGCACCATCGTACTTCGCGGCGGCGAATAATGAGGCGGCCAACAACGCGGTAGTCAAGAAAGCACGTATGAGAACGAGCATAGCTTCGATGCATCTTCTTGCTTGGCCGCGACAGCGCGATCGTTCCACCCTGTTGTATACTCAACGGCGTCGAATGCCCCGTCTTTGCTCCGCTGCGTAAGAAGCTGTGAAAGAATCGGCATCCGCTTCCTTACGGTCGCGGCTCAGTTCAGTATGTCGTTTATTTGGAGGATGTTTCCGAGCCGTGACCGTAAGGGAGCGGTCAGCCCAGGCAATATTTCACAGCTTCTAATCGAGCGGATATTTCTCAATGTGGCCGGTCTTCTACGTTCGGTGCGCGGCTGTGTTCACCATCGCAGCCGCGGGGGCTATTGGAACGCTCCTGCTTCGCAAGCTTTCCTCCTCACTCCACCGCATTGAGGAACAAGCGCTCTCCGCCATCGTTGGATCCGCCTGCCTCAGCACCATCGTGCTGGCGCTGTGTTCCATAGGGCTCGCTCGCAAGGGCGTTTTTCTGGCGCTAGGGATGGTGGCAATTGCGATCGCCGTCGGTCTCCGAGTGCGTCCAAGCGGCAAGCCCTTCCCCAGGCTGCCAAACGTCTGGAAATGGTTTTTCGGCGCAACGTTCGTCATTCTTACGATCGTCTACGTTCGCAACGCCACCGATCCGGAGCTGTTGCCGGGAAGCCTCACTCGCCTGCTGTCCGCGCTGGATCGAGCCCACGGATTTCAGCCCAGCGCCCCCGTCGGCGTACCGGAAGGCATCGATCTGCTGTTCCTGTACGCTTTTGCATTCGGGAGACATACGGCTGCGGCTCTGGTGAATCTCGGCCTTCTGATTTCTCTCGCGATGCTCGTGCTCTCCTACGCCCGCCGTATCGGGCATCCCGTTGCGGGCGTTGTTGCCGCGCTGCTAACTTTCGCCAGCCCGTTGATCGGACCAGAGCTCGCCGTGGCAAATATGGATGTGGCCACTGCCGCGGCGCTTTTCGCGATCTTCTACTTGCTTCAGATCTGGGATGAACAGCGAGCGCCGGCCCTGCTTGTGCCCATCGGAATCCTGGCGGGATTCAGCTATGCCGCAAATTACTGCGCGATCGTAGCCGTTCCCTACACGCTCACATTCCTGGCATGGAAGCTTTCGCGCACGCGGCAACCCGTCGTTCGGCCGTTGCTGAACTTCACCGTTCCAGCGCTCCTTTTCGCCGCCCCTTGGGTGATTCTGGACATACGCCACCATCTCTCCATCCAGTTGGGCTGGCACTACGCGTGGAACCCGATAGCGCTTCCGATTCTGCTCACGTTGTTTGGCCTGCCCTCGCTCCGTTTCCGGGCCGGCCGCAACTTGCTTCTGGCCGCGGGAGTCTTCGCGATTCTTCCCTTTTCTGGCGGTGCAGCTATTCTCCCCCTCACTCCGTTAGCCTCGCTCGCCCTCGCCCTGGGATTGCCGCGCTGGCCGGGGTTCGTTACTGCCGCGCGGTCGGAGGCTCGAACTCGTTACCCGTGGACCGCTAAAGTACCCTGGGCCGCGATCGGCATCGCCGCGGTCTGTGTATGGTTCGTCTTGAACGTGAATCGATCGGTGGTCCTGCGAGATTACTTTCGACTGGAACAGGCCTGGCAAACCCGCTGGCCGGCGAAGCCTGGAAAATGGAATGTCGAAGATCTCGCGCCAACGATGTGGAAGCTCGGCGTCATTCGGCCAGCGCGCGTTGAGGTAGAACCCGGCATCAGCTTCCTGCTCGACCCTCGCGACTTGATCGCTGTTTCCATCTTGCGAGGCGGCGCTTGGCAGCCCGAGGTCTGGAACTCGCTATCGCCGTCTCTTTCTGAAGGGGCTGTTTTTCTGGACGTCGGCGCGCATATCGGCTATTTCTCCATGAAGGCGTCGCCGCGCGTCGGCAAAACCGGACACGTTCTGGCATTTGAACCGAATCCGGAAACCTTGGTGCTGTTGCGCGATAACGTGACCGCGAATCATGCCGGCAATGTGATCGTCGAACCGATCGCATGCACCGAGCATGAACAGACGTTGACGCTCTACGCCGGTCCACCGTCGAACACCGGCATGTCCTCGCTGGCGCAGGACAATGTTCCCGTCGAGGGCGCTCCCAAATCTTATACCGTGCCATGCCGGCCCATCGACGACGTAGTTCGCCAGCTCAAGCTCACTCGCGTGGATGCGATCAAAATCGACGTGGAAGGCGCGGAGGTTGGCGTTCTCCGCGGCGCAATGAACACGCTGCGGCGTTTTCACCCGAAAGTAGTCGTTGAGGTCGTGCCCGAACAACTCGACAAGCTCCACACCACGCCCGGCGACGTGATCGCTGCCTTCCACCAAGCCGGGTACAACCACAGCAGGCCGCTCGATTCCCCAATAACGGATTGGGAATGGACCGTCACGCCCTCGCCCATCCGCTGATTCGATCGGCCCGGATTCTACTGCCTTGTCTGGACTGAGTGTCCTATCCTGAAGATGTGCATCTCGAGGGATTGAGGTTTCCGCTCGCCTGTCTGGCGTTTTGCGCTTCCGCGCTGGCGCAAGATTGGCCCATGTACCTCAAGGATTTGACCCACTCCAGTTTCAACGCTTCGGAAACGAAGTTGGACATAAAGACGATCGCAGCGCTGCGGCCTGCCTGGACGGTCCCGCTGGGTGGCTACTTGTCTGCCGGCGCCACACTGTCCAACGGAGTCCTGTATATCGGAGATTGGAGCGGCGGCTTCTCCGCCGTCGATGCCCAGAGCGGAAGAATCCTCTGGACGAAGTTCGTTGGCAAGGCTCCCGATCCCGCCGACACAAGCTGCCAGCCTGGAATCGGCGTGGCGTCGCAGGCGGCCGTGCTCGGCAATACCGTATTCGTCGGCGGCGGCGACTCCGCCGTGTACGCATTCGACAAGTCCAATGGCAGTCAATTATGGCGAACGCCGCTGGCCGATCCCGCCACGGGCAGTTACCTGTGGGCATCCATGACGCCTTACAACAATTCGCTCTACGTTGGCATAGCTTCCCTCGGCGATTGCCCGCTGGTTCGTGGAGCGCTGGCGCGGATCGATCTCGCCAATCCGCAGAATCCGCTCATCCGCTATCTCGCTTCGCCGGATTCAGCGGGCGCTGGAATTTGGTCCACGCCCGCCATCGACGCTCCAACTGGCAGCGTGTTCGCGGCAACGGGAAACGGCCTCGTTCAGGATGTGGCGACCGGAAACTACAACGGCGCTCTGCTGCGCTTCGACGCCAACTCGCTCGCTATCAAATCGTATTTTCTCCTTCCCAAAGACGAAGGCGAATCGGATCTCGATTGGGGATCTTCGCCGACACTGTTCAAGGTCCCTGGCAGCGGGAAGTCGCTGCTGGCGATAACGGCGAAGGACGGGGGCCTGTACGCCGTCAACCAAAGTGATTTGTCCTTGGTCTGGAAAACGCAGATCGCGGTCGGATGCGTGTCCCCGGAAGATGGCTGCGGTTCGCTTTCCACGCCGGCTTTCGACGGCAGCACATTGTTCGTCGGCGGCGGCGTTCGCGACGCGGACTTGAATTCCAGTGGCAGCGTCTATGCCATCAATCCAGCCGATGGTTCGGTGATTTGGGAGCAGGACAGGGACAGCGTGGTGATTGCGCCGGTCACGGTGGCCAATGGATTGGTCTACGTGTCGACAACGGCGGGCTTGGAGATCTACCACCGCGACACCGGCCAGATGGTATGGAGCGACAATCGCCGTGGTGCGCTCTATAGCCAGCCGGTTGTGGCGAACGGGACAGTGTATTCGACTTACGTCGCGGGCGATCTTGTTGCCTGGAGCTTGCCGCAGGTTGGTTCAACGGAAGTGTTCAATTTTTCCGCGGCCAGTGGCATTCCGGCATTCGCGCCCGCTGGCATTGCCTCGCTGTTCGGCGCCAATCTGGCTGGAGCAGAGGTCACCGTCCAGGACAGCACCGGCACTGAGCGGTCCGCGCAAATATTTTTCTCGTCGCCCAGCCAAATCAACTATCTGATTCCGGAGGAGACCGCTGTTGGCCGCGCGACGGTAAAGATCAATGTGGCCGGAGCAACCGCTGCCGGCGCTATCCAGGTCAGCAACGTCGCCCCGGGGATCTTCTCGGCAAACTCCAACGGCAAAGGCATCGCCGCTGCCCAGGCGTTGCTGGTGAAATCCGATGGCACACAGATCTTCGTTCCGGTCTTGCAATGCGGCACATCGGCCGGAAGCTGTGTGGGCGTGCCCATCGATCTTGGAGAACCTGACGATCAAGTGGTCCTCACTCTTTACGGCACCGGGCTGCGGAATCGAACGTCGCTGGATAACGTGAGCTGCACTATCGGCGGAGAAGCAGCGCCGCTGCTCTATGCCGACGCGCAATTGAGCTTCGACGGCCTGGATCAAGTGAACGTGCAAATTCCTTCAACCTTGAGAGGCCGCGGTGAAGTGGACATAATTCTCTCGGTGGACGGGCAGCGGGCGAACATTGTCACGGTCGTCGTACAGTAGATCCCTGCCGTCGTTATTGCATGCGCCGCGAGTGGCATCCAAGCTAAGGCACAATGTCCAGGTTGTAGCCGAAGTCCGGCATCCGGCAACAACCTTTGACCACGGCGATCCACTTTTCGAGCCTCTGCGTCAGCGCTGACCCTTTCCAGAACGCCCGGCATTGATCGAAGAATTGCAGTACTGTGTCTCGTTCGCCGGCCTCGAGCAGATCCTTTGCCAGGTTCATATTCGGACCATAGCTATTCAACACCGGCGAACCGGGCGTCTGGGCTGAGGCAATCAACGCAGCCTTGGCCTTCGGAATATTGTAGTCGCGGCGTAGTGCCACGCGTCCCAGCACCATGTTTCCGTAGTAAATCGCATCTCCGTAGCTCCGGTCGTGATAACTCCGGTCCTCCCGATACTGCGGCGCCAGCGCTAGCACTTCATTTGCGTAAGTCTCGGCCTTGGCGTAATCGGATGCGTCGAACGCCGCAATCGCCACTCGCCCGAGCGTGTAGAATCGATCCACGCCGTCGGCGGGCAACCGCGCTTCAAGTTCCGCGAATGTCAGGGCCCGTTCGTGGCGAGAGATGGCGAAATCGAGTTCCGTGGCCAGCCGGTTCGCGCCCGCGAGATTGCCACTCGCCAGCGCGCTTTTCACCTGATCTGCCAGCCCTTGCAACTGGACGATTGCTTCCTCTTCCGGAGACTTCTGCTGGGCCCACGCCAGGACAGTCCAAATCAGAACGGCAAACACGAGTCTCATGAATACTCTTGACGAACAAATCGTTGCGGACGTGCAGATTACTTGGTGTCCCTCCCGGTCCTGGGCGCAAAGAACGTGAGGGTGTCGACACACCTGAGCTATCGAACCGCGATCGTCACGGGTGGGCTGGTCTGCGTCCCCGACGTCACCGTAACCAATACTCGATCGCCTGGTGAAACGCCCGTGGGAACAACCGTATTGATCTGGTACAGCCCGGCGAACCCTGGTGTTAGTCCAGCGAAGGCCACTGGCGCGTTCACACCGCCGATGCTCACGCTCACCGCATTGGTGGCGAAGGCGATCGGCGAGAATGGCGACGCCGCGCCATCGAGCACCGGAACGTTTACCGGCCCTAGTCCCGCGCAGTACATCACCAGTACGTCGCCAACTTGGGCCGACGAGTTGGGACCAGCCAAATGAGCTGACCCATCCAGCGCCGCCACGTAGATGTGGCCTTGGTTCTTGCCCGATCCGTCCACCGTGAAAACGCCCGGTTGCGCGGTGGCGATTTGAATCTCCTCCGGCACGGAAATCTGCGAGCCGTTGGTGGCAATCACTTGCACCGGCGTATTCACCGGCACTCCGAACGGTAACAACGCGTTCACTTGTCCACTGCTCGAATAGAGCAGCGGCATGGATAGGCCGGCCACCGTGAGAGTGGTTCCCGCGAGTTGCGTTCCGAGCGGCAGCGATGGCGCTTGCGCCGTTCCGCTGGAGAGTTGCGATCCGAAAATCGATATCATCGCGCCCGGAGCGCCGGGCATCTGCGGCGCGAAACTCGAGGCGCTGATGATGCCGCCCGCGCCGATCAACGGTGGATTCGCGCTGCCATTCAGCGCGCCCGACAGCGTCGCCGAACCACTGAGATGTTGCGCGGCAAGTTCCGCCGTGGTGGTGATCGTTACCGATCGTTGATCCGGATGGCGGTTGACCCACGTCGCCGACCAGTTCCCATCGGCCGATGAGACCAGCGCCAGCGGTGGATCGCCGTTGGAGAAGCTGCTCACTACGGTGCCGGACGTCAGCGGGGACCCGCAATCGTCCACCACCCGCGTGGCGATCGAGGCCGGGAACGACGCCGGGACGTTGAAGTTGGCGCCGAGTGAAGTTACCAGCGGCAGCAATTGCGTCGGAGTGCAGCCGGAAGCGGCACGTTCGGCGCTTCCGCTCTTCGTGCCCGGCGGCGCGATCACTATCAGAATCCCGACGGTCTGGATGCTGCCGTCGGAGAAGATGAGAACAATCGCGCCCCGGTAAATGCCGGCGTTGAGTCCGCCGAACATCGGCTGGACTGTGAGCTGGATGGACCCCGGCGCAACCGAGGAGCTCACCGGCTGATAGACAATATACTTCCCGCCATCGAGCGTGGCCACACTCGAACCAAACGTCAGCGGGTTCGCGGTGAGATTGGTGACCGTGACCGTTTGCGAACTGGGATCTCCTCCGCCCGCGACTCCGATGAACACCAGGCCGGCCGGCTGCACCAGCGGCGTGGTCGCCGTTCCAGCGGCCAACAGGTGCAACACCACGGTGATCGCCTCCGGTGAGTTGTCCGCGGAACGCGATTGGATGGTGACTTGCCCATAGTAATCTCCCGCGCTCAGGCCGGTTGGAGCCACGCTGACCGCAATCGACGGAAATGGTTTCGATGAATCGCTGGTTCCGCCGGGTGGTGTTACCGCTAGCCAGTTCGGAGTGCCGGCCGGAACGCTGGCCGTCACACTGAAATCGAATGAACCCGAGCCGGTGTCGACCACCGTGACGTTTTGGGTTGGCGAGGCGCCGCCACCAACTACAGCCGTAAAAGTGAGCCCGGTTTGCGATAACCGAATCGCTTGACCAGAGGCGCTGATGGTCATCGTTACCGGCACGGCAAGAGTGATCGAGCCGTCGGAGGCGGCCAAAGTGAGAACGCCCGTGTAGGTATTGGGATCGAGGCCCGTCGGATCCGCTGTGACGGCCAAAGAGACAGGGGCCGAAGCCGTAACCGTACCCTGTGCGGGACTGACGGAAAGCCAATTGCCACCGGAACTGGTTTTCGCCGTTACACCAAATTGCACCGATCCGCCGCCATTGTTCAGCGCGACCAGTCTCTTAGTTGCAGGCGCCTGGCCGCGAACCAGCGTGAAGGTCACACCCGAATTGTCGGTTGCAAATTTTGGCGGGCTGGCCGGTTGAACCACCAGCGTTACCGCCACCGTTTGCGCCGGCACGCCGGCAACTCCGGGAGTAATGGTGATGGTCCCTTGATAGGTGTTGGCCGCCAGGTTCGCCGCATTCACTGTGACATTGATCGTGGCCGGCATCACCGGGCTCGACGCGCTGGTTTGCAACCAATTCCCGCCGGAAGCCGTCGCCACGTTCACCGTGTACGGAAGGCCGGTGACGGAACTGCCGATAGCCACCTGCTGGAGCGGCGGAGGCGCACTCCCGCTTTGTACCGTGAAGCTGAGCGTGGCCGGCGAACGAGTGAATCCCGCCGGCGCCGGACGAACCACCCGAATCCGGAAGTTGAGCAAATCGGCGATGTAGAGGTTACCCGACGGATCGAAAGCGATCCCGTCCGGAGTGTTCAGCGCAGCGCGCGTCGCCAGGCCGCCGTCCCCGGAAAAGCCGAGTCGAAAATTACCCGCGACGGTGCTGATCAGGCCGCTCGAAACCACTCGGACCACCTGCGCGCTTTGATCGTCGATGTACAAATTGCCGGCGCCGTCGAACGCCAAACCCTGGCAGAAGGAAATCCCTACCTGAGTTGCGGGTACATTTTCCGCAAACCCTTGGCCACCCCCGGCCACCGTGGAGATATTGCCGTTGAGATCGATCTTGCGAACCCTCCCGTTAGAGCTGTCGCAGAAATAGACCACGCCTGCCGCATCCACCACGATGTTTTCGGGATAGTTGATCGCCGCCTTCGTCGCGGGACCGCCTTCGCCGCCGAAGCCGGCCTGGCCCGTTCCCGCAATTGTACTGATAATGCCGGCCGGAGTCACTTTGCGCACTCGAGAAATTCCAACCTCACTGATATATAGGTTGCCTGCCGTATCCACGGCGATGCTCTGCGGTTGAAACAGAGCCGCGTTAGTGGCTTTACCGCCGTCCCCCGGGTTGGCGTTTCCCCCGCCGGCGAAGGTTGTCATTTGGCCGCCCGGAGTTACCCGCCGCACTACACCGTCGGTGTACTCAATGAAGTACACGTTGCCCGCCGAGTCCACTGCGGGCGAGACCGGGAATGAAATCGACGACGTCGCCGGAATGCTCCCGGCTGTTGTACTGGATTGACTCTGGCCATTGCCCGCCACCGTCGTAATGTTTCCGTTCGCTTCCACTCTGCGGACGCGTGCGGCATCCCGGTCGGCATAGTAAAGCAGCCCATTTGGCCCGAACGCCACTCCAAACGGTCCTGTCAGGTACGCGAGTGAAGCGGGCGTGCCGTCAGGCGCGAAGCGGAAAAGACCATTGCCGGCAAATGTATTGATGTTCCCGGCCGTTGAGATGACACGGACGCGCCGATTCAAGATATCGGTGAAGAATATGTTGCCGGATTTGTCGATCGCCAAACTGCTTGGAAAATTAAGTTGTGCCCTAAGTGCGGGCCCACCATCGCCGCCGAACCCGCTGACCCCGGAGCCCGCTAGAATCGTGGTTATTCCTTGCGGCGTGATCCTTTTGATGACGCTATTGTCCGCTACATAGATATTGCCTGCCGAATCCAGTACCACTGCCTCCGGATTGCCAAGCGCCGGACTCGCTGGAACCGAGTCAATGACGCCGTTCGTCACCTTTCGGATTCTTCCGTTGCCGCTGTCGACGATATAGAGGTTCCCAGCCGCATCGAGATACACGCCGTGGGGATGGCTCAGCGCGGCCGACGTCGCAGGTCCTTTATCGCCGGAAAAGCCCGGCGCCCCGGTGCCGGCTATGGTAGTAATCACGCCGGTCTGAGAAATCTTGTTCACTACCGAGTTAACGAAATTGGCATAGTATACATTGCCCGACGCATCCACCGCGATTACCTGGCCTGCACCCCCGATCGGCGGCCCAACGTTTAGATTCAAGTTGGCGAATGGATGCATGATGCCGTCCGGCGTTACTCGCTTAATGAGCCCGCCAAATTGCGCGATGTACACGCTTCCGTCGGGTCCCAACGCGATCGCGTTTAAGTCGGCCAACGAAGCATTCCGGGCGTCGCCTCCATCGCCGCTGTTGCCTAGGATCCCATTGCCGGCCAGCGTATGCAGAATACCGTCGCTGCCAATGCGATACACCATATAGTTCGCTTCATCGGAAACGAAGACGTTGCCCTGCGAATCAATCGCCACGCTATCGGGAAGGCCAAGCGGTTCGCTGGTCGCCTTTTGATCGCTCGGGAATACCCAATCGGTGCCGGCGAACGTCTGAATTACTCCGCCGCTTAATGCGGCCTCGGGCGAGTTGGCGGTAATCGACGCCCGCGCAGGTACATCGCCGGCACGATACACCGCCAGGCATCCGCCGGCGTTGTCCGTAACAACGAAGGGCTGACCCTCCGCAGCCGCTTGCGAAAATTCCTCGTTGGGAGCCAGTGAGCGAACCAGCGCGCGATGCCGCCATTCGTTTCGCAGGTACACTCGCACCGGCTTGCCCGTTCGATTGATGAAATCGATGGACGACTGGCGCGGCGATGACGCCGATTGGAGCGACTGTTCTGTTGCGCAGTCCAGGGAAGCCGATTCAGATTGAGCGAAGAGAGTGCAGAAGGAAACCAGGAGGAGCAAAAGGAAGCGCATGAGTTAAGATGCCTGCTGCGTCATTATCGCACTCTCCGCAAACAGGAACCTTTGGTCCAGATAGTGGAGGTAATCTCGTTAGCTTGTATTGGGCGTTGGAAATCTCGTCATCTAGTGGACCTTATCCGGCGGCAAGCCATGCTGGGCTTCAGGCCACCAGAATTGCTGCGGAAGGCCCGGATAGCGAAACGCCCGAATACGTGCTTGTACCGCCGCGGATTTCAAATATTCCTGCAGAGCCGTCGCACCCTGAATGTTGACTATCCCCGACGACTTGGAAGTCACGACGATGGAGACCATGATCCGCTGCAAGATTGGATCGTTCGAAAACAACACGGCCAGGTTTAGCGGGTGTCCTTTGAGGTAAAGCAAGAAAGGATCAATGCCCCAGATTGTGTAGCCTCTCTCGCTCGAAGCGCGATCCGCGGCATCTGCCCCTTCCAAGCCCGAATCGAAAAACCAGTCCGTGCGGTCAGGCCGTCCGATTGCTTCCAACATCACGTCGACCAAGACCTTCACGTTCGGGTCATTGTTGACGATGAATCGCGATTTGGTCGCGGCAATTTGCCGGAACGCCTCGACAGCGTCAGCGGCGCCTCCGATTTGCGCCGGGTCGTCAGGTGGTCCCAGGATCACTGCTTGACTGGCGAAGATAGGCTGCGGCCATTGTCCCAGTCCGTCCAGCACGAACGCCTCGGCTCCAGGGAACCCGAAGTGCGAGATGACCAGATCGACGCCACCGGTACGCGCAATATCGTAGATATTCTGGTTCGCCACCGAGACTTGCACGTGATACCCGCTCTGCCTTTCAAAATCGGGAAGCAGAGCATTCAGTAGCCCGCTGCTCGCCGGCACCATTACAGTTGCCAGGCGAATCGTTGGGCTGACTTGTGCCAGCACCGGCAGCCCCGCTAAGCACCAAACAAAATTGGAAATCGCTAGATAGCGAACGTTCATACTTGGTTTTGGAACCGGCTTCCATGTTACAACGGGCGCTTCGATTTGAGATCGCGGTTCCGCGCCAGTCTTTAAGCGGACTGCTCACCGGAACCTTCGAAGCGCCAATTCGCCCTCGACGCTCACTGTTCCCCACGATCATGCGCCCTCTCCTCCTGAAGGCGGCGACGGAAGGCTGGTGACGGAGTAGGGTGTTCCCTTAGATATCGCTTGAGCCCACTGCGGACCCAGCCATCCTTATAACCGGACTCATCCATATATCGCAAGGCTCTTTGCTGGGACATCCCAAGAAAATACATTTCGTACAGTGCGGCTATGAGATTTGTCCTGTCACGGCCCAGGGCGCAATGAAAATAGACCGGATGGTAACGCTTGTCTCTAAGAATAGCCAGTATGGTTTCGACATGCTTTTGAGAAGGCGAGACAGGGGACGCGTTCATTCGAGCCGGCACAAACGCCATGCCGTATCGTTTGGCCTGCTTCTGTTCCGACCCGTCCAGGAAAGGAAGAAACTGCAAATTCACGATATACTTCACGTGCCGCGACTGGAGGAACCGAAAGTCGGCATCGGTTCTCGGCTTCGATCCTTTATAGACGCCCTCATCCACTCTCCCAAAATGAACAAGCGTGGTGCCAGCCGCAGGAACCTGCCCAGGCGAATGAGTCGGCCACACAAACAGGGGTAACAACGAAGTTGCAAGAATCTTCATCGTAGCCAAGTGACCGTATCGTCGTGGGTGAATCATTGGTGACGAGATCTCGCTCGATGAACTAGGAAAACAGTTGGTGGATGGCATAGGATTCGAAAGCATAGAACCCACTGAACGCTAGATTCGCCATTCCTATGGTATCGCGGCACGTGTACGGCACACGGCCAGCGCAGATGCGTCGCGAGTGGCCCTAATGGTTCCTCGCGAGGGGGGCCAACTAAGGCATGTAGATCAGATTGGGGCCGAAGTCCGGCAACCGGCAACAGCCTTTGACGACGGCGCTCCAGTCGTCGAGTTTCTTCTCCCGCACTCCCATTTTCCAGAACGCCCGGCATTGATCGAAGAATTGCAGTACTGTGTCTCGTTCGCCGGCCTCGAGCAGATCCTTTGCCAGGTTCATATTCGGCCCAAAGCTATTCAACACCGGCGAGCCCGGCGTCTGGCCCGAGGCAATCAATGCAGCCTTGGCCTTCGGAATATTGTAGTCGCGGCGCAATGCCACACGTCCCAGCACCATGTTTCCGTAGAAGATCGCATCTCCGTAGCTCCGGTGATCGTAACGCCGGTCCTCCCGATACTGCGGTGCCAGGGCTAGCGCTTCATTCGCGTAGGTCTCGGCCTTGGCGTAATCCGATGCCTCGAACGCCGCAATCGCCACTCGCGGGAGCGCGTAGAATCGATCCACGCCATCGGCGGGCAACCCCGCTTCGAGTTGCGCGAATGTCAGAGCCCCCTCGAGGCGAGAGATGGCGAAATTGAGTTCCGTGGCCAGCCGGTTCGCGCCCGAGAGATTGCCACTCGCCAGCGCGCTTTTCACCTGATCGGCCAGTCCTTGCAACTGGACGATTGCTTCTTCTTCCGGAGACTTCTGCTGGGCCCACGCCAAGACAGTCCAAATTAGAACCGCGAACACGAGTCTCATGACTACTCTTGACGAACAAATCGTTGCGGACGTGCAGAATAATTCGTGGCCCGGTTTCGGAATATCTCACGAAATATCTTGACCTTGTCGCGCAGCAGCCCTATACTTTGGCTCGGATGTGAATTGAAACCGAAGAAATGAGGTGTAGGTCGGTGACTAAACGATCGCTGTGGATGTCTGTTTTCGGCCTCCTATTGTTCACTCTCGCGCGTGCACAGACTGTGGAGCCGACCTTCGCGGCCGCATCGATAAGACCCAGTCATGCAATATTTGGCAGGGTCGAATTCAAGTCCGGTGGGCGGCTCACTGCCGTTGGCGTGAACGTTAGTCAGCTCGTCAATGCAGCCTATGGTCTTACCGGTTCCGGTCGGCTGCGCAAAGGCTCGGGCTGCCCTTTGTGGATCGATTCCGAAAGATTCGACTTAGACGCGGTAGCGGAAGAAGGCACAATTCCCGAACATCTCGACAACGCCCAACTGCGGGAAAGGATGCAACCGCTGCTCCAGCGGCTCCTGGCCAAGCGGCTCCATCTGGTGATTCGACGCGAGCCAAAGGAACTGCCCGTTTATGAACTAACGGTGGCCAAGTCGGGAGCGAAACTTGCCGAAGCTCCCATCAGTGAAGCTGAATGCCGGACTTCAAGCGATTGTCACCGAGTCTTGGGAGATCGTATGCAAGGCTTGCGCGGAACCGCCGTGAGTATGGCGGACTTGGCTTTCGCGCTGGAAACGTGGTCGGATCGGCCAATTGTTGATGCCAGCGGCATTCCAGGGTTGTTTGCCGTCCAACTGAAACCATTCGCCACCTTGAAAGCCCTACCTGAATGACTTTGTAGATTCATTGCCAGAGGGCGTGCCACGACCGCCTCCCGAACCATATAAGCCCAGTCTGTCTTCAGTTTTAGAAAAGGACCTTGGACTGCGACTCCTACCCGCACGCGCGCAAATTGAAGTCATTCAGATGGAGTCAGTCAGCAGGCCCTCGGCTAACTGAAACGGTTGAGGGGGACGCGAGGAGGCGGCGCCGAGCGCCACTCGTTTGTCGGGCCACATCGACGCGTGACGGCGAGCGAATAGTGCAGTCTATTTCAGTCTATTTCAGCCGAGTCGCGTTGAAACCCATTTGGAACGCCTTGAGCTGCATCTGAAACCGGAGTGCTTCTCTCTGGAAATCGTCTCGATCCAACGCTGCGAGTTCCTCCGCGCGCATCCGCTGCTTACTGAGAAACCCGAGCACGATTTCGGCGTCTTTGTCCGTTGCGATGGCTCCGACGTCCGAACCCAACAGGAATGCATTGGCGTACTCGAAGTCATCCAACTCAGCGGCGAACACATCGTCGCCGAAGATGCGATCGCTCTTCGCTTCATATTGACGAAGCAACGATTCCAGATCGTCGAGGTCTTTCCGCCGTCGATGCGGGTCTTCTGAAGACGCAACCATCTTTAGCAGCGCGATCACGGGCGGCGGAGCCACCTTGAACCAAGCACCGGGGCCAAGCGAGATCGTTTTTGATCGAGTGAACACATGCTCGAAGCCGACCAAGCTCATTGCAAAACTGCCATCGGGCCAAACGAGCTGCGCGGCGGCGCGCAGGCCCACACCAGCAGGCACTAGGTCGATGAGTGACCCCTTTGATCCGCGCCAACGATGTTCTCTGCCGGATTCCTGAATCCACCCAATTGCCTTGAGGTCGCTCGAAAAAGCCGCAAAGTCTGCGAGGTCCAAGGCCACTACCAGGTCGACGTCCCGGGTGAATCGTCCCAGGTCGATGAAGCATAGAAGAGCGGCAGCTCCGATGATCACGACCTCGGCCGCAAATCGTTCGGCAACGGCATGGAGTTGCGCCAGGTCCTCGATCTGCGCACTGTTAAGCATTTAGGTGAGGAATTCCCGCCGAAATTCTTGCGCCGCCTCGCGCGTGCGGGGCTGCTTGCTGCTCAAGAGTTCCGCGTAGATGAGCCACGGCGGCGCCAAAATATGATGCTCGCGCTTTTCCCAGAACACAAGATCTCCGAACGCCCTCAAGATTGTGATCGGGCCTTCGCGGTCCGGGAGTAAGCGGAGCTGTTGCGCCACTGCGCGGGTCGAAGGTTTGAGAAACAGGGCTACTTCGGGTCCGCTATAGAAATGCTGGAGTAGGTCGGCGGCGGGACCGCCGCTAAGCGAATACTGAACGCCCGACGGTAGTTCCTTGCGAAGGCGCGCGAGAAAGGATTCTGCTGTTTTTTCCACCGGACGAAATGTGCCCAGGGTAAGCTTTGGACGGAGCACTTGTGCGTAGCCCAATATCAGGTGTTCGGCTATAAGGCCCGCCGGTCCAAGTTGGTACTGTTTGCCGGAGCGCGTGAGCAAGCCCTCGGCAATCATGTGACGTCGCGCTTGGGCGGCCTTGCTCTTGCTGATTCCTGCGGCTGACTCCAGCCGGCGTACCGGCCAGTTGACGGACTCCGGGTAGGTGACGAATTGAAAGAGCAACTGGAGTTGGGCGGGGCTAGCCGGGCGTCGTTCGGATATCGGCTCTGGTGCGGGAATGCCGATCGCAGTCCAGTTGTATGCATCTCCCAATTCGAGATGAACGTTACCAGCATCGTCCACGAAATTCACCTTAGCTTCAATAAGAGCCTCGGCAGTCTTGCGCGGAATGTGAGTTGCGAATAGAATGACGCCTTGTGTTCGATCCGCTCGCAGATGGCTGAGCCACGCGAGCAGTTCGCTAACCGCGGCGCGGGATATGTAGGATCGTTTCGCTTCAACCGCTAGCTGAAACTTCCCCCGCGAAGTCTTGATCTCAAGCCTGCCATCGTATCCCGGATCGCGCCGTTCTTTGACGGTATACTTGACATCCCGCACGAACGGCAAGCGCCGAAGGTGGCAGACCGGCTCAAGTTCGTGCCGGGCTCTCTGTTTCATGTCCACAATATTACCATGTCCACAACCAATGGACAATACAAGTACCTGGACAATCGGTCGGCCTCGATGTTTGCCGCGCCAACTTGGCCCACTGGCCCGCTTATGAGTGCGCAGCCTGACCGGATGGATTGGTGGACGGCGTGGGACTTG
>DASQGY010000276.1:0-63972 GCA_035632375.1 Bryobacteraceae bacterium
GTCCGGCGGCGGTGACATTCGAAAATCCCAACCAGGCCGCAACCGCGGCGAGCTTCACTACGCCTGGGACCTACGTGCTGCTGTTGACCGCCTCCGATGGCGTGCTTTCGTCCAGTTCCACAGTCACCATCGCGGTGAATGCGAATCCCAACTGGAGCTCGGGCTGGCTCCTGAATCCGGTGAACGACGGCTCGGTGAGCGGGCCGGTTCCGTTGACGTTGATCGCCGGCATCACGCTGACCAGCGGCACGCTGAGCTACTATCCGGCCAATCGTCCGGATCTGGCGGTGACGTTGCTTTTGAAGCCGCTGTCAACAAACGCGACCTATCAAAAAGAGTGAACGGAGAATACTGGCCTGAGAGGCCCCGTAGTTAGCGCCGAGCGAATGTCGCTCAGGCGTCTCCGCGGAAGACTGGAGAAAGACGCCCACGAGAAGGACGTGCGGAATGTGTAGGTTAACGGCGTGCGGTCGGCAAATCGATGCTGTCAACAAAACCGGGTTGGAAGTTCGAAACTGAAGTATTGGCTCCCCGGCATGGATTCGAACCACGATTCACGGCTCCAAAGGCCGCTGTCCTACCATTAGACGACCGGGGAATCTTCGTGGAAGGCTGACAGTGCTAGTTTAGCATCCCGCGGCCGGGGAAACCGCGGGATGGCTTCGGAGAGTTATTGTAATCCGTGACGGGCTAAATGGTGACCCGGCCCTTCATGCGACGAACCGTTAGGAACATCAGGATTCCCAAAATGCCGGTCAGCACCAGGATCACCGTCGGCGGCAGCGGTACCGATGACGGCCCCGCATTGATCACTGTTGGCGCATTGAGATAAGCGATCAGGTTCGCGAGGAACGTCTGGCTGTTGGCATCGGCGCCGGCCTGCATGAAGTTTACGTCCCAAACGATGATCACTGCGCCCGCCTTAGCGTTCGACAGCGTTCCCGGTCCAAAGACGAGTCCCGCGCTGAGCCCAGCGCCGTCGTTAGCGATATTCGCGCCAAATCCGGGTGCGATCGTACTTGCTGCCGCCAGGAATGTGACAGTAGACAGAGCATTCGGCCCGGTGAACGGTGGCAGGATTGTCTCGGTGTTCTGCGGCGAGATCGGGGATAAACTCAAAATCCCGCCCCCAAGCAGAGCAATCAAGCCCAAGATTGAGTTGTCGCGGACAGCGAACCCGATATTCTCACCCATGAGGAACAGCGAACCGCCGCCCTGCACGAAGGTCTGGTATGCGGCATTGTCGCTGGCCGTCAGAGGAGTCGTGTTGTTGAATCGGATATCCCAAATCTCCTTAAAACTGGCCAGGGAACCTCCGGGGACTCCGACGCTGGGCGTTACCACGAAGCTTGCGGCCGTCAACTTGGCGGTTAAGTTGCCGAGAGCATCGGCTTCGATGCCAGCGGTCCCATCATGCACGATTAAGGCATTTCCTCCAGCCAACGACACGCTCGGCAACGCGAGCAATACCATGAACACCATCGTCGACAGCAGGACACCCTTTGAGCGGAGTAAAGACATAGGTTTCAACAATCTCCTCCAGCGCATGATAACAGAGGTCTTGCACGCAGTCCAGAGGAAAACAGCGAATTGTGACAGAAGGAGTTAGAACGGAGGGATTAAGGTCTGGGGGGAGCAGCGTTTAGTTGATTATCTTACTATTTCTACCATTCCGAATAGGGCGTACCTTCGAGGCTGGTCTTGTCCGACCCGCTGCGGACGTCGAAAATGCCCGGCTCACTCTGGTTTACAGTGTTGCTGGCGTCTTCCATGATGGTTTTCCAGGAGTCCGCCGTACCGGTTATGGGGTCCACCGGCACTTGACGCAAGTAGCCTTCGCTGACCAGATCGTTGAGCGTCTGCGGCGCCTTCTGCTTGTCATACGTGTACTCATCGATCACCGTGCGCATGGAGTACAGGTTGTTTTTCAGCACGCTTTCCTTGGCGCGGATGATGGACCGGTTGTAGATGGGGATGGCCACCGACATCAATACCGCGATGATGGCCATCACGATCATCAGTTCGATGAGCGTGAACCCGAGAATGGAGCGCCGGCGCGCGGGAGTGGTCATCATCGTATCACCACTCCGAATAGGGAGTCCCATCCCTGGCCTTGTCCATGGTCTTGGTGTACACGTCGAAAACATTTTGCCCGCCCCAGGCCGACGACTTGGGATCGTCGCGCGTGCTTCGAAGGCCCCATTCCTTCGAATTGGTCATCGGATCTTTGGGGATGCGCCGCAGGTATTTGATCTTCTTGTCGATGGCGCCCATGGCCTTCACGCCTTCCACCAATTGATCCAGCGATTCGGGATAGTTGTCGGAATCCAGCTTCGGTGGGCCTATTTTCCCGGCGTCCATATCGTCCTTGAATTTGTCAATGGCGGTGCGCATCTCCCGAAGTGCGTAGTTGAGATCGCGTTCTTTGTCCCGCCTTATTTTGTAACGAGCCAGCGGGACCGCCATGGTAGAAAGCACGATCAGAATAGTGAAGGCTACAATCAGCTCCACCAGCGTCAGGCCGCGTTGTCCTTTGCGTTTCATCTTCCTTCCTGCCTCATTGCACCGTAATCGCTACTGAGGGCGCCGCCATGCTGACCGGCTGCTGCTTGGAGTTCCTGGGATTCACATCGGTGACGGTAACCGTGCTCGATCCCTTGCCGATCGCCATAAAGGTAAACTGCATCAGCGGCCCGGAGCCACTGACGCCCGCCGCTCCCGTGACGCGGGTGATCTCGATGGACGCTTCACCGGCATCGTTGCGGATATCCAAGCTTGGCGAATTAACATGTCCGTCCTGGGCGAACAGACTTCCAGCGGTTACCGTATTCAAGCGCAAAACTTTCGGGTCCCACTTGATTTTGAGCGGAACCGCCGCCAGGTCGCTGACCGCGTCGGCCTGCAGGACAACCACTACCGGCGCGCTCAGAGCCGCTTGCGCGGAGGATGGAGCGAACGAAAGCTTCGGCGCGGATCCTGGCGTTGCGGGAAGCGCCGGCGTGGTGGCGGCAGGTGCTGGCGCGGGAGGTGCAGGCGCAGCCGGTGCAGGCGCTGGAGCCGGTTCCTCTTTGCGTGGAGCAAACCGCAGCTTTACCACTTGATCGGGCCCGGCGGCCACACCTTTCAGATCCAGCCCGGTGATGTCCGGGGTCCGCACGATGTGCGGGATCAGAGCGATCAGCAACTCACCCTTCGAGCGATTCTTGGTGTTGCTGGTCAGAAAAAACCTGCCCAATACGGGAATGCTGGTCAAGCCCGGAATCCCGCTGAGAGAGTTGGTGTCCTGGCTCTGCATCAGGCCGCCCAGCAGGCTCACTTCGCCGTCGCGCACGCGGATGTCCGTCTCGTTCTTGCGCTGCGAAATCACCGGTTGATCCAAACCGCCGATGGTCACCGTGCGGCTGACGTTGGAGACATTGATCATGACGTGCATGGTTAGCTCGTCGCTGCCATGTACGTGCGGCGTAATCTCCATCTCCACACCCGTATCGGCGAACTGGAACTGCGTGCTCACCAGCGGACTGACCCCCACCGTGCCGATACCGGGCTGAAAGCTGCCCGTGGCGTAAGGAACGCGGTCGCCAATCTTGAGGGACACCTTTTGGCCATCCGATGCCCGTACTTCAGGCGACTGCATGACGCGCGTCGAGCTGTCCGTCATCACCGCCTGCAGCAATGCTCCCGGCAGGCTGGTGGAGAAGTCGTTGTAGCTGACCTTTCCAATCTGATTGAGTGAAATGAACTGCCCGTTCGATCCGGTACCAGTCCCGACGCCGGTACCAATGCCGATACCTGTTCCCGTCCCTGTTCCCGTACCCGTACCCGTGCCCGTGCCGCCTGTCCCGAGGCCCGTTCCGGTCCCTGTCCCTGTTCCGGTTCCAGTCCCCTGCAACACCGGATTTCGCGGCGAGAACGACAGTGGCAGCGCCAAGCCGTTTGTCCCGCCGGAGACCAGCGTGTTGGCGATGCTCCGCGTCCGGTCGCTGTTCGATTCCATCACGATCACGTCCACCACGACTTCCGCTTTGGGCTTGTCCATGTCGTGGAGCAACTTCTCCACCAGCGCCACCTTGTCCACCGTGTCGCGCACGATAATCGCGTTCTGCGCATTATAGGTATACATGCGGCGCACATCCGACACGGACCGGATGGAGGTGACGATTTCCTGAAATTCCTGCACCGAGGTTGGATTCCGCAGATAGAAAACCTTCACCACTTCGTCTTCATAGTCGCGCCGCTTGGTTACGTTGTCGTCGGTCACGAAAATGGCGTTCGCGCTGATCGGCTTCCAATAGGTTTTGGTCAACAGGGCAATGTAGTCCAGCGCTTCCCCCAGCGTGGAGTTGTTCAGGTCCAGATTCGCGTTCTTTCCAGAGGGCTGATACTGCGGATCGAACAGCACATTGATCCCCGCCAGTTTGCCAACTGTCTCATACAGAACTTTCGTCGGCTGATTGTTCATTCTGAGGGACGTGATCATGTTGGTGACGGGTTTGAGCTCCGGGACCGGAAGCATGGATTGGATCATCGCCAAGCTCTCCTTCCGCGACTTTTCGGCGGAAGTCATCGGAACCTGCCCGGGCGGAATGTTCCCCTGCTTCTTTTGGTCCAGCGCTTCGGTCGTGTGCCGGATTTCCTGTAGCGCAATCGCCGAACCAGGATCGACGTTGAAGGCCTTTTGAAACTCCACCAGCGCCTCCTCCAGTTGGCCGGCTTGCCGCAGCTTCATTCCTGCTTCGACGTGGGTCTGGCTGGCCTGAAAGCGCACGCGCCGCGCACCCAACTGGTAAGCCGGATCCTGCGGATCCTCCCTCACGGCCTGATTGTACAGCTCTAGCGCCTTCTCGTAGTCCTTGCTGGCTTCAGCCGCCTGGGCCTGCTTCAGGAACTTGTCGCCCTTACGGGTGCGGGCTTGCAAGGCGTCCGCGGGAACCAGAAGAAACAAAGCCATTACGACCGCCAAACCGCGTAACTTATTAGAAATAATCATTTTATTCTCTCAGAACGCCGTATGGTAGAATGAACCTGCACTGCGATGCGTACCACCACATAAGTGCTTGACGCAGTGCGCTTTCCTGGCGTTGAGTAGAAAAACCGGGCCACTGTGGAACCTAGAATCAAAGTCTTAAGCGACAACCGTCAGGCCGGGCACAACTACCATCTGCTGGAGCGCTTCGAAGCGGGCTTGGCTCTGACTGGAACTGAGGTGAAGTCCGCCAAGGACGGTAAGGTGCAGTTGAAGGACAGTTTCGCCGAAGTGGTGGGTAACGAAGCCTGGCTGCTGAACGCCCACATTAGTCAGTACTCGCACGGCAACCGGGAGAATCACGAGCCCACTCGCCGCCGCAAGCTGCTGCTGCACCGTCAAGAGATCGACAAGCTGCTGAGCAAGACCAGGGAAAAGGGCCTGACCCTGATTCCTACGAAGATTTATCTCAAGAATGGACGCATCAAGTGCGAATTGGCGGTAGCCAAAGGCAAGAAGCTGCACGACAAGCGGGAAAGCGAGCGCACGCGCGAAATGGAAGCTGAAGCACGGGCCGCCATCGGACGCAGGCGCTGAAGATTACAACGGAGCGACATGGATATCAAAGCTGAATCGAGAGTGATCGCTGAAGTGGAAGCCGACGCACTGGTTGTTGTTGGATTTGAAGGGGGGCCGCCTGAAGGCGCACCGGCCGCGGATCAAATCAAGGAGTTGTACGACACGGCGGAGTTCACCGGGAAGGCGCTGGAAATCGCGTTGCTCCATCGCCCTGCTGGGCTCAAGGCTAAACGACTGGCCCTGGCCGGAGCGGGGAAACGCGAAGAATTCGACTCGTCGCAATTACGCAGGGTTTGCGGCGCGGTTGCTCGTTCACTCAAGAGCAAGGGTGTGCGCGGCATCGTTCTGGCTCTGGACTCATCGGTCCGGACCGATGAATTCGCTGCCGCGGCGGTGGAAGGCGCGATCCTGGGCGATTACGAAACGAATAGCTACAAAACCGATCCGAAGAAGAACGACAAACAACTGACGTCATTCGCGGTGGCGGGCGCGTCGCAGTCGGCGGTCGATCGGGGGCGGATTCTTGGCGAAGCCCAGAACTTCTCGCGAGGCCTTGCTGAAGAGCCGCCTAATGTTTTGACACCGACACGGCTGGCCGAACGTGCCCAGGCAATGGCCGCCGAATACGGACTCGATTGCGAAGTGTTGGACCAGGATCGTATGCGCCAGCTCGGCATGGGCGCGCTGCTTGGTGTCGCACAAGGCAGCGCTGAGCCGCCTGCGCTGATTATCGTGCGGTACCGGCCCGCCGCGGCTGCTTCCAAAGATCAGCTCGGGTTGGTGGGCAAGGGTGTGACTTTCGATACCGGGGGCATCTCCATCAAGCCCGCGGACGGCATGGAGAAGATGCGTTACGACATGGCCGGCGCAGCCGCGGTATTAGGCGCCATGTGCGCCATCGCCCAGCTCAAACCCGCCGTCGCTGTCACCGGCATCATTCCTACTGTCGAAAACATGCCCGGCAGCCGGGCCCAGCGGCCTGGCGACATCGTCACTTCGCTTTCCGGGAAGACGGTGGAGGTACTGAACACCGACGCTGAAGGCCGCTTGATCCTGATCGATGCGCTTACCTATGCGCAGCGACTCGGCTGCACACACCTGGTGGATGCTGCCACGTTGACCGGCGCGATTGTCGTCGCGCTGGGAGGCATTCGGGCCGGCGCGTTCACCAACAACGAGGGCTTTGTGCAGAAGTTGCTGGCCGCGTCCAAGGCTGAAGGCGAAAAGATGTGGCAAATGCCCATGGACGCGGAGTACAAAGAAGCGCTGAAGAGCGAATTCGCCGATTTGCATAACATCGGCGGTCGACCGGGAGGGGCCATCACGGCGGCCAGCTTCCTGCGCGACTTTGTGGGCGAAACGCCGTGGGTCCACCTGGACATCGCTGGAACCGGCTGGCTGGATGACGCGAAGCCTTATATGGCGAAGGGCGCGACTGGTATCTGCGTCCGGACGTTTGTTCAATTAGCCCAAAGCTGGTAGTGTGTCGGCCTTCTCATCCGCCACAACGCGCCTCCCGCCTCCCGCGAACTTGGTCACCTTCGCGACCAGGTTGCGTTTCAGAATGGCGGACGCCGCGACGACGCCTCCGAACAATGCGCCGGTGACGCCCAGCATCGCGACATCCTGGCCGGTGAGGAACAGGTTCGGAACGGGCGTCTGAGCGCAGAGCGACCGCAGGCGAAAGCGGGCCGGAGTGGCGCTCAAACCGTACGCTTCGCCGCCCGGGTAGTTACTGAAGTGGCGCGTGGATAGTGGCGTGGAGATTTCAGCATGCTCGATGTGGCCGCGCGTGGCGGGAACGTGTTGTTCGAGGCCTTGACGCAAGCGTTCGGCGAAGGACTGCTTGAGTTCGTCGTAACCCGCGCCACGGCGCTTCCAGCGTGTGTTCTCCCATTTGGCGAACCAGCGGTAGGGAGCCATGGTGATCGCCTCAATGGTGGAGTGTCCAGGATGCCGTGCCGTAAACTCCGGATCCTTGGCCGACGGGAACGAGATGAAAAGCACCGGGAATGGAGCGGCTGGGTCGGCGTAATAGCGGGCGACGTTGGAATCGTGATCGGGCGTCGGATAGGCCCAGATGTTGGTGCCAGCAAAGTCTAGATCCGCGGCGCTCTTGTTCAGGCCGGCATACAGGCTGACGTAGGACATTGAACTTCCAACAGCGCTGATGTCATGCTGGATTGCGGCGCAGCCGGGGACATCTTGCGGCAGCAGTCGCCCGAACGTGTTCAGTGCACCGGCATCGCTCACGACAACGCCCGCGCTGAATTCGCGGCCATCCATCATCCTGACACCAGCAGCGCGCCCGGATTTGTCCGTCAGGACCGTTTCGACTTCGGCACTGACTACGATCTTGCCGCCGCTTCGCTCAATGATGGGGGCGATGGA
The DNA here is from genome assembly GCA_035632375.1 of Bryobacteraceae bacterium. Lineage (GTDB taxonomy): Bacteria > Acidobacteriota > Terriglobia > Bryobacterales > Bryobacteraceae > Palsa-89. The sequence continues at coordinate 7,937 of DASQGY010000276.1, forward strand.
CGCGGCAATTCTTGATGCGCCGCCCACCGGATAGCTGGCGCCGTTCAGATAGTGCTCGACAACAGTGGCGTGTGCCGCGAAACTGCTCTGCGTGGGCGGCAGTCCGTAGTCGCCCCATTGCGCGGTGAGTACCCCGATGAGTTCCCGATTGCTGGTGATCTCTCCCAACACATCCGCTGTGGTTCGATTGGACCAGCGCAGGAACGGGGCGCGCATCAGCGAACCCGCCAGCCTGGCCACCATGCGCGGGACGGCTTTCTCGGCGAAATACAGATTGCTCGCCTTCACCGCGGAATGGACCACAGCCAGATAGCGGTCGATCGCGCGGCGCTCGTTCGGGAACGATGCCAGCAAGCCATCGCGAAATTGCTCAGCGCCCTTCCTGAACTCGTACACCCGGCCGGCAATGCGGATCTCGTCGTAGACATCCGGCATCGGGTTCCAGGCCAAGCGTCCCTCTGTAATGTGATCGAAGGCCGCGCGGACCGGGGAAGCCGGATCTTGAACCTGGCCGATATAGTGTACGCCGACGTCCCATTCGTAACCGGGACGATGAAAGGCGTGCGTGAATCCACCAGCCGTGTAATGCCGTTCCAGGACCAGCACGCGCTTGCCCGCGTGTTTGGCTAGAAGCGCGGCGGTGGTGAGCCCGCCTATCCCCGAGCCTATGACGATCGCGTCCCACTGATCCTCCAACGAAACCTGCTTATATGACACCGGCATCGCTTGCCTCCTCTGATGTTGACACCAGCAACATTATAAAGGATAGATGTTGCGCGTGTCAACATTTCTGTTATCCTGGGGGAGGAATGAAGCGGAAGCCTCCTTACCATCACGGCAACTTGAAGAAAGCATTGCTGGGGGCCGCGGTGAAGGTGATAGCAAAGGTAGGCCCGCGCGCGTTCACGCTACGGGAAGTGGCACGCCTGGCGAAGGTTTCGCACAACGCTCCTTACCGGCACTTCCGCGATAAAGAGGAGCTATTGGCTGCGGTTGCGGCGGAGGGCTTCGAGCGCCTGGCGGATTCGATGATTGAGTCCTCGGCGCCGTCCAGCGATGCGCTCGATGCGCTCTTGTTAAGCGGGCGCGGCTACGTTCAGTTCGCCCTGCGATGGCCCGAACACTTCTCCGTCATGTTCGATCAGCACGAGGGCTTCGACGCCTATCCGGAATACGCAGCGTCCGGTCAGCGTGCCTTTCACGTGTTGGTGGACAGGATTGTCGCCGCTCAACAGGCCGGACAGCTACCGGCGGGGGACGCAACGCCCCTGGCGCTCACCGCTTGGTCGATGGTACACGGCATCGCCAAACTCGCGATCAGTGGTCTGCTTCCCTTCGACAAAGAAGACGCCGTACTCGAGTTCACCGCATTCGCGACGCGCGCACTAGGCGAGGGGTTGCGAAACCTTACTTGGTGATCACAAAAGCGGCAGTGGTTCCGGAAGCACCGGCATAGAGGCTGCGCGAGCCACCGAAATCCACGTCGACGGTGTATTTGCCGGCTGGCTGATTGAGAATCAGTGTACATCCGCCTTTTCCCGCCTTGTCCGTCACCGCCGAACAGGTTTGCGAGCCAAGCTTAAAAGTGAGCTTGCCGCCCTCCGCCGGTTTATCGGAATTATTCGTGACCACCGCCGACAGCTTGGCGCTGGCGTGGTTTTTCGCAGTGGTGTCGCCGGTATACTTCACGTTCGCCGGAGTTTGGTTCTGGGCATGTAACGCCGGCGGAAGTCCGGCGAACACGGCGGCCAGACAGGTCAACGCACACCGCGAAACGATGGTCATCAAGTACATCCGTCCTCCGATCTTGGATAGCGGTATCCTGGCTGTAATTCTAGACTAAATGTCGTAGTACAGCGCGAACTCGTAGGGATGCGGCCGTAAGCGGATGGCATCGGCCTCGTTCTTCCGCTTGTAGTCGATGAAAGTCTCGATCAGGTCTTCGCTGAACACGTCGCCCTTCAGCAGGAAGTCGTGATCCTCTTCGAGACAGCTCAGCGCTTCCTCCAGCGATGCGGGCATGGAAGGAACGCTCTTCATTTCCTCCGGCGACAGATCGTAGATATCCTTATCGAGCGGCTCGCCTGGATCCACCTTGTTGAGCACGCCATCGAGACCGGCCATCAACATGGCGGCAAACGCCAGATACGGATTCGATGCCGGATCGGGCGGCCGGAATTCCACGCGCTTGGCCTTCGGACTCGCCGAATACATGGGAATGCGGCACGCCGCGGAACGATTGCGCCGCGAGTACGCCAGGTTCACCGGCGCTTCGTAGCCCGGCACCAGCCGCTTGTAGCTGTTCGTGGTGGGAGCGATGATAGCCGACAGGGCGCGGGCATGTTTCAACAATCCGCCGATGTAATTCAACGCCATGGGGCTCAATCCCGCATAGCCGTCGCCGCCAAACAGCGGTTTCCCTGCGTTCCAAATGCTCTGATGCGTGTGCATGCCGCTGCCGTTATCGGCGAACAGCGGCTTGGGCATGAAGGTCACGGTCTTGCCGTGAAGGTTGGCGACGTTGCGGACCACGTACTTGTACAGCATCATGTTGTCCGCCGATTTCACCAGCGTGTCGAACCGTTGATCGATCTCGCACTGCCCGCCGGTGGCGACTTCGTGATGATGACACTCGATGTGCAGCCCGCAGCGGATCATAGTCTCGACCATCGCTCCGCGCAGGTTCTGATAATGATCGGTCGGGGGCACCGGGAAGTAGCCTTCCTTGTAACGCGGACGATAGCCGAGGTTATCACCTTCGCGGCCGCTATTCCACCGGCCCTCTTCGGCGTCGATGAAGTAGAAGCCGGAGTGCTGGTTCTGGTCGAAGCGCACGTTGTCGAAGATGAAGAACTCGGCCTCGGCGCCGAAGTAGGCCGTGTCGCCGATGCCGCTGTTCTTCAGATACAGTTCCGCCTTGCGCGCGATCCAGCGCGGGTCGCGATTGTAGTTCTGGCGCGTGATAGGGTCCTGCACATCGCAAACCATCACCAACGTAGGGATCTCAAAGAAGGGATCCAGGTAGGCAGTGGAAGCGTCCGGGATCAGGAGCATGTCGCTTTCGTTGATGGCCGCCCATCCTCGGATGCTGGATCCGTCCATGCCGAAGCCATCCTGAAAGGAGTCCTCGGAGAGTTCCGTGATCGGGTAGGAAACGTGATGCTGCAGGCCGGGGATATCGGAAAATCGCAGGTCCAACTGTTTGACTTGGTTCTTCTTGGCAAACTCCAGGACTTCTTTCGGGCTCATCTAACCTCCTGTTTGTGGAAAACGATACCGGGGGATACTCCACGGTAGCGCAATCGGAAGCAGGGCAAGTATCCAAATTTTTGATAAGCCCTATAAACGGGTTGTGGGTCGCAAGGAAGGTTTTCCCACGACCCACAACCTACAACCCACAACCCGCGAAGCCTTACCGCCGGTCGCCGTCATGATCGCGATCACCGAAGCGGAACGTGAATCCGAACCCTCGGCCGTATTCGTGTTCGCGCCACTCCGGCACGCGCCGCACCACACGCCGTTGCTCAAAGCGCTCGCCGTTTTCGCCATACCCGCGGGAATCGCGGACATCGCGATTGTCGCGATAGTCGTTGCGAGCGTTGTAGCGGTTGCCGGATTGATAGTTGTTACCGCCCCGGAAATCGTCCCGGTCGGCCGCCATTGCCGCCGGTTGCGCCAGAGCCACCGACGCGAAAATCATTGCCGCGGAAAGTCCAAGTCTCTTTAACATGTCCCTACCTCCATCTGAGTCCGGCCACTTTGCCATTCTCTACTGGATTGGACTAGGGCAGCCAGCCGTTTGAATGAAAGGAAGTGTATCGAATGGTCAGAGTCTGTGATGATTACAAAACCTTCAGATTCAATACGTTCCACCGTAGATCCCACCGTGTAAAGGCTGTTTTGCACTCCCTCTGAGTGAACGTTTCGCCGCAAACTGAGCGGGACAGAAATTTCCAGCCGCCGGCAAAAAAGCGGCAAGAAAAAAGGAGAACATCATGACTATCAATCGGAAGAGCTTCTTGCTCGTTACCGCTCTTACGGCTCTGCAAACAGCATTCGCCGGAACCCATCTTCGACTCGCTCAGGACGCCCGCGACAAGGCGGCACGCCCGGGACCATTTGCATTCGCCGTGACAACCAACGGCGACTTCGTGAATCCCGTTTCGCAAATCGGGATCGTCGACCTGGGACGTGGCATGTTCCGTCCGCTTTCGACGCTAGCCAACCCGCCCGTTGGAATCGCCAAGGATCGCGAAGGGCAACTGTACGCGGTGGACTACTCGAACAACCTCGTCGCTATCGATCCTTTGTCGGGCGAGGTGACCACCATCGGACCTACAGGTCTTACGGAAGCTGGGCCGATCGGACCGGCGGTGGATGTCTTCACATCGCTCGGGACAGGCGAGTTGTTTCTGATGGACTACGACAACATTCTCTACTCGGTCGACAAAATGACGGGCGCGGCAACAAAGATCGGCGCTACCGGCATTCCCCGCATCACCACGCCGTTTTACGGCACTAGCTTCTCCGGCGATTGCAACCGGCTGTTCTTCACCGTAGAGGAGGACGACGAGAATGGCAATGCACTGATACCGGCGACGTTGTACCGCATCAATCCGCACACGGGCGCCGCGACGCGAATCGGCCCCACTGCGAGCTTCATCGGTGGATCGGGCTTCGTGGCAAACACGTTGTACGGTTTCAAGATCGACGAGAACCTCGTCGGCGGCAGTGTGGGGCCGCAGGTGTTGGCGATTCAGCTCGACAGCGGGTCGTCGGAAAAAGTAGCCAGCCTCAATGTACCTTCGGTTTTCGGGGCCGTCAGTCTCGGCGAAGAGCACCGCGGCTGCAGAGCCGGACGGTAGCGCGCAGCCCCGGTGGACTGTCCGGCGGCATGGAAAACCGCACCGCCGGACGGTCCACTATTTTCTCAATGATTCAGTTTCATCTTGCGCAGTAGGGCGGCGAACCCGGCGTTCGCGTGCAAACTTTCGAAAAGCGGATCCACCGGAATCACCTGGAAGCACGCCGAGCGGGACTCGATCGCCCGGTCGAGCCAGGATATCGCCTCGATTTGCTTACCCAGCGCGACGTAGATTCCGGCGACCTGGCATCCTGCCGAATCCTGGGGCGAAGCATCGGAAAGAAGCTGGAGCGCTTCTGTACTGTTGCCTTCGGCAGCGAGCAATTCAGCCGACAGCAGGGCCAGCCCGCGGGCCGGCCAGAGCACCTTCGCACTTTCCAAAAATCGCCGCGCCCCAGGCCGATCGCCTTTCAACATATAGGCGTGCACCATCGGGCCGAACGCGATGCTGAAACGCGGCTCCAGGTCCAGGGCCTTCTGCAACCAGGCGATGGCCGAATCATATTGACGCAAGAAATAGTAGCGCTTGCCGACGCCCGCCAGCGTGTACGGTGAAATGGGATCTAATGCCTGCGCAGCCTGTGATTCACGCAGCGCTTCGTCTAAGCGGCCCATGGGCGTCAGATACAGTTCGGAATACCAGGCGTGCGCATCCGAGGAGTTGGGATTCAACTCCAGCGCTTTGCGGAATGCGCCCTCCGTGGCGGGCCAGTCAAAATCCTCCGCCAGGTGCGGCGCGAGACTCGACCAGGCATCGGAGGAGTTGGGATCGAGTTCAATCGCCTTCAGCGCGGCCCGTCTCGCTTTGGTCTTGGATTGTCCTGCGGGACTGGCATCTCCTCCGAATGCCGCCAGCAGTCCATATGCGCCGGAGAGAGATGCATAGGCGGGAGCGTACTTGGGATCGCGCTCAACCACCTTCTCGAACAGGGGAATCGCCTTTTGCATACCGGCCGAATTCCATTTGTTGAAATGGTACCGGCCTTCCAAATACAGCCGGTATGTCTCCGCATCCAGCGGTTGCGGTGGCGCGTGACCGGGTTGACCGCCGAGAACCCCTACGATAGCCGTTGCGATCTCGCGCTGGATGGCGAAGAGGTCCTTCGATTCCCGATCATATTCCGCCGACCAAACATGGTACCCATCAACAACGTTGATCAACTGCGGCGTGATGCGCATGCGGTCGCCATCTTTCCGCACGCTTCCCTCCAGCACTAGTCCGGCATCCAGCTTCTTTCCGATCGACCGTATATCTTCGTGCTTCCCCTTGAACTCGAATGCCGAAGTGCGCGCTACTACTTTAAGGCCGGGTGCGTTAGCCAGCGCGTTGAGGATCTCCTCGGTCAGGCCGTCGGCGAAGTATTCGTTGGCCGGATCCGCGGTCAGGTTTTCAAAAGGCAACACGGCGATAGAGCGCGAGACCGGGCGGGGCGAAGGCCGGCGACCGAGCCACCACGCCACAACAGCTATGGTGAGCGAAGCCACCAGAGCTATGACGAGATAACGCGGGTGTATTGCACGGGAACGTTCGCTAGCCGCTCCGTTGGATGGCCGTTCAAGAAAAATCGGAGCGTACGCACCCTTCGGAAGCTCGATTAGCACCTTGTCGTCGCCATCTGCAGTCTCATAATATTCGGCAAGCTTGGCGCGAAGCCGGCGAGCTTCACTGCGCACTACAGGGTCGATGCGAGGATCGAAGGAGTCATCCTTGTCGAAAACTTCCAGGGCGATGGCATATTCCTTCAGGTCGTCGCTTTGTCCATCCAGCGCCTTGCTGGAAATGAACCGGAGAAATCGCGACATGCGGTCCGATTTGGAGAAGACGGGGCTTGCGAGGATGCGTGCAATCTGATCCTCGATCGCCTGACGCGGCGGGGAAGGAGATGACTCAATCGCCATGGTCCGGCTAAACTCTGAGGACCAATCTTAGCACCTTAATGGCGTATCGACGACGCGCGGAGCTCTTCAATTTCCTTCAGGACGCCATTGACGATTGCAGTCACCATGATCTCGCCCTTCTGACGCGTGGCCAGCGTGGCGTCGCCGAAGACGCCGCTCGCCGAGTAAGTGCCGGGGCCATTCGGATTGCGCGTCAGGCCGCCTTTGTCCGATGGATGGTAGTCCTTCACCGCTTTCTTCATGTCGACTGTCTCCGGCGCAATGTACAGCATCATCGACGTCTCGATCTCGTCGGCGTGGGTGCCGCCTACTTCTTGCTTCACCTGCTTTTCCGCAGCCGCGCCGACTGTGAGAATGTCGGTGAAGCGGAATTGGATGCCGTCGCCCGCCAGCACATCCACCACTGGCCGCAACGCGCGTACTGTAGAAACTCCGGTGTTCAGCGCATAAAATCGCCGCGGACCATAGCGCGCCAGGCTGCGGCAGATATCCACCATGAGGTCGCGAGCGGTTTCCAGGCGCAACCCGGTGGAACCGGGATACTCGACGAACGCCGGATAGTAATGATAGTTCACTGTCGGTGCGACCACCACATTCGAGCGCTTCATCACTTCTCGCTTGAGAAACTCCGCGATCAGAAAATCGTTCTTCAATTTCAGGTGCGGGCCGTGCTCCTTCGATTCCGCGCCGATCGGGATCACCACGATGGTCTCCGGCGTCAGGATCTTCTCCGCCTCGGGCCAGCTTAGATCTTCGAGCAGGATTCCTTTGTTTTGCGCGCTTGCACTGAGTGCAACGGCCAGGATGATAAGGAGCCGCAAGGTTAGCATTCCATCAACATAGCAAGAGGCGGCCGGCGACGCGGCTCAGTACAACCCTGGCACCAACGCCCAAGTGTCGCGGCGATAGGCGTCATAATCCGCGCCGAACGCTACTTCAAGATTCCGCTCTTCCAGCCGGATCTTGCGCCAATACGCGACGGCGGCCATTCCGAAGCCGAGCAACGCGTGCCATTCACCGGTGACAATGGCGGGGCCGGCGTACATGGCGAGAAGTCCGGTGTAGATGGGGTGGCGCAACAGGCGGTAGGGGCCGGATCGGATTAACTGATGTTCAACCTTGATGGTGATTTCGCCGCTCCAGTTTCGGCCCAAGTGCCGCCGCGCCCAAATTGCCAGGAAGAGCCCCACCGCTTCCACGGCCACGCCGGCCATCATGACGATCGGCGAGGCGGGCACATATCGGCCGAATCCGCGGACCGGCGCGATTTCAATCAGCAAGGCGAGATTCACTAGCGTGACGTGAATCGCGCGCGATACTCGGGATTCCGAACTCTTCGCCGGAGCTGCATTTTTGGCGGCAATCTCCCAGTAGAGACTGAACAGCACCCAACCCAAGATGCAGGCAATCAGGAACGGCCAATGGCCCCTCATCGATTCGTCAATCGCGAGCCACCGTACTGGCGGGTGCGTGAAAAATGCTGCCGGCTCCTTGCTGCCATGGCCGGGGAGGAAGAGGGTGGCAAGAGCCCCGACCGCTGCTCCGCCCAAGGTTGCTCCCAGCAGAACGTACATCCGGCGATTCATCGGACTAGCCATTCTGTGGATAGTATAAGCGGAGCGAATCGAGATATCGTATTGGATACGATGCTTTGTACTCGTCTTGTCCTGGCGACATTGATATCAACTCTTCTTTGTTTGGGCGCCGCGCCCGATCCGAAAGCGGTGGAGCGCGGCAAGAAGCAGTTCGAGTCCGCCTGCGGCTTTTGCCATGGCAACGACGCCACCGGCTCGCGCGGTCCGGACCTGATCCGTTCACCGATCGTGAATCGCGACAAAGAGGGCGAGTTGATGGGCCCCGTGATCAAGAACGGCCGCGCCGACAAGGGAATGCCCGCTTTCGACTACACGAGCGCGCAACTTTCCGACATCGCCGCATTCCTGCACGAACGTTTGCAAGCGGCATTGCGCAGCGCCAGCGTGCCGCGCGACTATCCGGTGGAGAAACTGTTGACCGGAAACGCCGAGGCCGGGAAAGCGTACTTCTCTGGCGACGGCCATTGCAACACCTGCCACTCACCCACGGGCGATCTTGCCGGCATCGCGAAGAAATACAGTCCGATCAATCTCGAAGCGCGATTTCTGTATCCCAGTGGCGTGCGGCGCACTGTTACGGTGACGCTCACTTCGGGCGAAAAAATCTCAGGCACCGTGGCGCAGCTCGACGAATTCAATGTGGCGTTGCGCGACGGCACCGGCTGGTACCGTTCCTGGCCGCGCGACCGCGTGAAAGTGGAAGTTCACGACCCGCTCGAAAAACATCGCGAACTGCTGCACAAGTACACTGATGCCGATGTACACAACATCTTTGCTTATCTGGAGACATTGAAGTGAAGTTGATTCTTTCCGTTCTCATCTCCGCTCTCGCGCTCGCGGCCCAGGGACTCAGTCCTACCGCGCTGCTGCAAACGCCCACCGATACCTGGCCCACCTACAACGGCGATTATTCTGGCCGCCGCTACAGCACGCTGAATCAGATCAACGCCAAGAACATCGGCTCGCTCACGCTGGCCTGGGTTTTCCAGTCGCATTCGGCGGCCATCAAATCCACCCCGCTGCTGGTGAACGGCATCTTATATTTCACCGTTCCGGATAACGTCTGGGCCGTCGACGCCAGGACCGGCCGGCAGATCTGGCACTATCGCTACACTTCCGACGGAGGTGATCACATCGGACATCGCGGCGTGGGTATGTACGGCAATTGGCTCTATTTCACTACACCCGACGCGCACCTGGTGTCGCTCAACGCGCGCGACGGCACGGTCCGCTGGAATGTGGAGTTGGCCGACGTCAAGCTCGGCTACTTCTCGACCATGGCCCCGCTGGTGATTCGCAATCACGTCATCGTCGGCGTGTCGGGCGATGTCACAGATATCCCGGGTTTCCTGGAATCCGTCGATCCGGAGACCGGCAAAGTGGAGTGGCGCTGGTACACGCAGCCCAAAAAAGGCGAACCAGGATCGGAAACCTGGCCGAAGGACACCGACGCTATCGAGCACGGCGGCGGGATGACCTGGATGACTGGGAGCTACGATCCCGAGCTGAACCTGTTGTACTGGGGCACTGGCAATCCGAATCCGGTGCTGGCGGGCGAAGGGCGGCCGGGCGACAATCTTTACACCTGCGCCATCGTCGCGCTGAATCCCGACACCGGAAAACTGGCCTGGTATTTCCAGCCGTCGCCACACGACGTTCACGATTGGGACGCGGTGGAGACGCCCGTTGTATTCGATGCCAATTTCGGCGGCGCGAAACGAAAGCTGCTGGCTCAGGCCAGCCGCAATGGCTACTTTTTCGTGCTCGATCGGGCCACCGGCAAGAGTCTGCTGACCGCGCCGTTCATCGAGAGCAACTGGGCCTCGGGAGTGGATTCGCTGGGACGTCCAAACGCCCGCCTCGACAAATATCCTGAGCCGGACGGCACGCTGGTGGAGCCAGGATCGGACGGAGCGACGAACTGGATGGCGCCAAGTTTCGATCCCGACACCGGCATGTTCTACGTGATCGCCCGCCGCATCTTCAGCATCTTTTATAAAACTGCGACCGGCAAACCGGAAGGCTGGGGCGGCCGCGACCGCAATCTGTGGGCGAACTCCGTGCTGCAGGCCATCGATTATCAGACCGGCAAAATCCGCTGGAGCCACGAGCTTGGGGACAGCGAAGACGTCGCCGGCATCCTGACCACGGCGGGCGGCCTGCTCTTCACTGGCGACAACTCGGACAACCTGCTAGCGCTGGACACGGTAACCGGCAAGACCCTGTGGCACGTCAACGCTGGGGGCCGATTGGTCAGTTCGCCGATGACCTATCAGATCGACGGGAAGCAGTACCTGCTAACCGCCGTGCAGGACCTGGTAATGGTTTGGAAGGTCCCATAAGCAGTTACCCTTGACTCCACTGTACTAGCTGTTATAATACACCTGTGATTCCGTTCCGTCTCACCTTTGAGCCGGGCATTTCGCTGTACGAGCAGGTAGTATATGCCGCCAAGAAGGCTGTTGTCTCCGGTCAGATGCGTCCGGGCGACCCTTTTCCATCGGTTCGCGCCCTCAGTGCGGCATTGAAGATCAATCCCAACACTGCGCACAAGGTGATTACACATCTCGTCAACGAAGGGTTGATCGAAGTGCGGCCGGGCCTTGGCACTGTTGTGGCGGAGCGTGCATCGTCCACTGCGGCGGAGCGAAGTAACTTGTTGAAGAATGAACTGGAACAACTGGTGGTGGAGGCCAAGAAGATGGGTCTCGAATTGAACGACGTCGCCGACGCTCTGGCCAAACATTGGAAGCGGCTGGATGGGAGGAAAACATGAGCGCCATCCTGCGAACCATCGACCTGGAGAAGCGCTTCGGCGGCACGAAAGTGCTCAACCGCTTGAACCTGGAAGTTCCGGACGGGAGTGTCTACGCCCTGATTGGCCCGAATGGCGCTGGTAAAACCACAACCATCAAGATCCTGATGAACATCCTTCGGCCCACTGCGGGATCCGCAGAGGTTTTCGGAGCGGACTCCCGGCATCTATCCGCACTCGACTTCACCAGGATCGGCTACGTATCCGAGAACCAGGACATGCCGGAGTGGATGACGGTCGAATACTTTCTGGCGTATCTGAAACCGTTCTATCCAACCTGGGACGATGCGCGAGCCGAAGAATTGCTTCGCCAGTTCGACCTGCCTCGTGGCAGAAAACTGAGGCATCTATCGCGTGGCATGCGGATGAAAGCGGCGCTGGCGTCGTCGCTGGCCTACCGTCCGCGGCTAATGGTTCTCGACGAACCGTTCACCGGGCTCGATCCCTTGATGCGGGACGAATTCATTCAGGGACTGCTGCAGAACGCCGAGGGTCTCACCATTCTCATCTCCTCTCACGACCTGACCGAGATCGAAAGCTTCGCCAGCCACATCGGCTACCTCGACTCAGGACGATTGCAATTCTCCGAAGAGATGTCATCTCTCACGGAGCGCTTCCGGGAGATCGAAATCACCCTGGAAACGTCGCCTGAGTTACCGGCGAACTGGCCCGCCAATTGGTTCAAGCCTGAATCGTCCGCAATGGTGGTGCGCTTCGTGGAGACGCGCTTCAACCAGGAGGAGACTTTTGCAGAAGTCCATCGCTTATTCGGGCCAGTGCTCAACATTTCGGCGGCGCCAATGCCGCTGAGGACCATATTCGTGACGCTAGCCAAGGCCGGCCGGAAGTCGGGGTGAGGGGGACCAATGCGACAAGCGCTGCACATATTCAAAAAAGATGTTCGGTACCTGTGGTACGAAATCACAATAATGCTCGTCTGCGTCGTTCTGGTCGCCTGCAACTTGTGGTTCATGTTGTTCATGTTGCCCATCGCTTGGTGTTACGTCGCAGCCCGACTGATTTACGCGGAGCCGCTGGTGGGCGATCGCCTGTTCTGGATCACACGGCCTTACGAGTGGAAAAGCCTGCTCGCAGCCAAAGCCATGTTCATCCTGGCGTTCGTGAATCTCCCGATGATCGTGGCCGACGTGATTATCCTGTTGCGGAATGGGTTTCCAATATTCGAGAACCTCGCAGGAGTTTTGTGGCACCAGTTCTTGATCGCGACCGTCTTCGTGTTGCCAGTCGTAGTCTTCGCCACCATCACGAAGGGTCTGGCGCAATTGGCCTGGACAACCTTCCTCCTGCTGCTTGTCCCCTTTTTTCTCTTCCACCGGTCTAATACGACCGGTGTCGATTGGCAGGGCCTGGACTGGATTCGGTACTCATTCTTGATCGTAATTCTTGTGCTTGCGGGCGGCTTCGTTGTGCTTCGGCAATATAAGGTGCGGAGGACAGCAATGGCTCGTATGCTGGCGCTCGGCGCGCTGTTACTGATAGTGCTGGAGGCAACATATTTTCCTTGGGGTGCGGCATTTTGGTTTCAGTCCTGGTTTTCGAAACAGCGGATCGATGCCGACGCGGTCCACGTTGCAATCGATCCTGGCCGGACGATGCCGCCATTCAACGTGTGGCCGGGGCCTAAGTCCTTGTGGTTCCAACTGCCGCTTCGAATTACGGGTCTTGGGGCCGGGGTGGATACTCGCGCGGACGCTGCCCTGGTAACCGTCGGATCGCAAGCCGAAGTCGTCAATGGGTCTTTTTTCTCCGATGGCGAGGACAGATTCCGGTTGGCGTTCCAACTCAACCGTTCTGCATTCGAGCGAATGAAGAATGAGCCTGTCAGTGTGCGAGCGTCTCTCTACTTAACGCTGCTCGGCAACCCGAAGTCCACAACAGTTCCAAGGGGCAAACTGCGGACTCGTGTTTCGGGTGTCGGCCGATGCACGATCCTGACGGAGCCCCCTCTGTTTGCCCCCATGTTGCATTGCCTTTCCGCTCTTCGTGACTCGAGCGACGCCGTTTCTCTGCGCCCGGCGTCCGGCAATTTTTTCGTAATCGCGCGACCGACCTCATACTCGCCATATCCAGCCGAGTTGGGAGTGAGTCCCGTCTATCCATTCATTCACGAAATCACGGCCCGTTCCGATCCACTGGTAATGGTTAGCGAGGAGGCGCTTACTCATTTTCGGAAAGACGCTGAGTTCCGTGACATCTCACTCGCGAACTTCGTTGTGACGTCGCCTCGCACACACTAGTGTTTCCACGGAGTTTGTGACGCCGCTTCCGGGCTTGGAATATCGAGATTCACCACGATCGGTTCCTGGCCGCTGCGGACCACCACGCACTCTACCGGCGCGGCCGGATCGGCGTTGATTTCCTGGTGGGGGACAAAGGGCGGAACGTAGATGAAATCGCCCGGGCCGGCTTCGTCGACGAATTCCAGTTTCTCGCCCCAGCGGAATCGCGCACGGCCTTTCACTACATAGAGCACCGTTTCCAGTTCGCCATGGTGGTGTGCGCCTGTCTTCGCATTGGGTTCCACCACTACCGTTCCGGCCCACAACTTACTCGCGCCCGTGCGGGCGTGATTGATGGCCGCGGCTCGGGTCATGCCCGGAGTCTGTGGCGTATTTGTGTCGAGTTCGCCGGCGCGCACGATGCGGACGCCGTTTCGCTCCCAATCCATCGCGCTGCTCAAGAGAGGACTGGCGCCAAGCGGCGGCTTCGCAGCAGTTCCGAAACGGCGCGGCAATCGTCGGCTAATTCCTGGAACTGTTGCGGATATAACGATTGGAAACCGTCCGAGAGCGCCTTGTCGGGGTTCGGGTGCACCTCGACGATCAGTCCCGACGCTCCGGCGGCGACTGCTGCCAGCGCCATCGGATGTACCTTGTCGCGTTTCCCGGTTCCGTGGCTTGGATCGACGATGATCGGCAGATGGCTCAAACGCTGTACCGCCGGGACAACGCTCAGATCCAGCGTATTGCGCGTGTGATCGGCGAACGTCCGCACACCGCGCTCGCACAGGACCACCTGGTAGTTGCCTTCCGACAATATGTACTCGGCGGCCATCAGAAACTCTTCGAGTGTGTTGGACATGCCGCGCTTCAACAAGACGGGCTTGCGGGCGCGACCGGCCCGGCGCAGCAGGGAGAAATTCTGCATATTGCGCGCGCCAATCTGGATGCAGTCGGCGTGCTCTTCCACCAGATCGAAAACCTCGACGTCGATGGCTTCAGTGACGATTCCCAGCCCGGTCTCGTCGCGAGCTTCGGAAAGATAGCGCAGCCCTTCTTCGCCCAGGCCCTGGAAGGCGTAAGGTGAAGTGCGTGGTTTGTACGCACCACCGCGCAACAGCTTGGCTCCGGCGGCTTTCACCGCGCGGGCGCTGGCGAGAATCTGCTCACGGCTTTCCACCGAACATGGTCCGGCGCACAACGTCAGCTCGCCGCCGCCGACGGAAACGCCGGCGATCTCCACCACGGTGTCGTCCGGTTTCACCTCGCGGCTGACCAGCTTGTAGGGTTTGGAAACCGCGATGGCTTCGGCTACGCCCGGCAGGTCTTCGAATTCGGCTTGAGGCACCGGGCCGTGATTGCCGGTGATGCCGATGGCGGTCCGTTCGGCGCCGGGCATCACGTGGGGCCGGAAACCTAGGCTCTGGATTCTCTCGCAGACGGCAGCAATTTCCTGCTCGCTCGCCTTCGCGCGCATTACGACTAGCACAGGATTTCCCTTTCCGAACCAGTGTAACGCTTTGCGGCAAACCACGTTCTGAGCGATACTGAGCCAATGCGGATATCCACGTTGCTGGCTACGATTCCACTCTTATTGATGGCCGATGATTTCAAACTCCCCGGCAATTGCACGCTGCCGGCGGTGTTTGATCGAGTCGCAACCAAACCCGATCCCTATATCAGTTGCGGCAATGACGGTAGCGGCAAGGGCGGCAAGGCGCTGGATCCCGCCAAGGTCCGCGAGGACAACGCCAAGGACAACTTCTGCGCCGACGCATCGAATCCAGTTACCGTGGATTTCACAATTCTGACCCAAATGCAGAAAAAGGCGCCGAATAAGAGCACTCTCGCCGACAACCGCGATTCGCTACACGCCTTCTTCCCGCTGAACGGGCAGAACATCGGTGAGGGCGACGTGGTGCGGCTGTTGGCCTTCGTGAAAGAAGCCCACATCTCCGACTGTACCGCGGGGGAAGCCGTCAACTGCGAGACCCCCGGCGTACCGAACAACGACTTCCATATCCCGCTGGTTGATCCCACCAAGAAGAATCCGCGGCTGCTTTCGGAGTGTACCAGCGTGACCGCCGAGATGAGCCCCCATTTCCGGCCAGCCACCTGGTCTGAGATCGACCTGAAGACGCCGGTGAAGAATCCGGTGCGGGTCACCGGCCCGCTCTTCTACGACGACAGCCACGTTCCGTGCAAGGTGGTGGGAGGCAAACTCACCGGCCCCGGCCCGCAGCGCATTTCGCTTTGGGAGATTCATCCGGTTTACGCTTTCGACGTGTGCACCAGCACCGATCCGAAACAGTGCGATGTCGCAAGCAACGACGCTTCCGTTTGGACGCCCTACGATCAGTGGGTCGGCGCGAATGCCGATAAGGTGCAAGCTACCGGCCAGGCGCAACGGACGGCGTGCAGCGGCAAGAAACCAGTGTCGAAGAAACCGAAGGCGAAGGCTAAACCAAAACCGTAGCGGTCAGGAACTTATCAGCTTCACCATTTTTTCCATGCACTCGTGCGACACGCGAACATTCTCCGCGTTATGGCCGCGATGGGTCTCCAGCGTGAAGCGGCCGGTATAGCCATCGTTCAGCATGGCGTGCATGATCGCGCCCCAGTCCAGGGGGTGCTTCGGGCCGAACAACCCTTCAGCCTTAACGTGCACGTTGGCAATCCGAGCCTTTGGGAGCTTGGAATAACCATCGGGGAACGGCAAAGGTTCGAGGGCCACGGAATTTTGCGGATCCCAATTGATGCCTAACGCTGGCGAAGGAACCAGCCGCATCATCTCCGCTGTCTCGCCCGAAGTAGCGACGTTGGTGGAGGTTTCGTTCTCGATCAAGAGGCGGCAGTTTTCTTTCCCGGCGACTTCAGCGAACTCCGCCAGGATCTCCGAGATTCGGGGATACAGGGCGGCGGGGTCGGCGACGCGCCAGCAGGAAAAAATCCGGATATCGCGCGTTCCCAGTGCGTGAGCGGCCGCGATGGTGCGCTTCAACATGTCCAGACGGGTCCGGTACAGAGTTGCGTCGTCGAGGCCGAGCTCGGCGAAGTAGCGGACGTAGAAGTCCTCTTTCTGAACCGCTACAGTGCCGGGCAACGTGAACTTCAGAAGACTACTATCGAGTACGGACACGCGCAGGCCCTCATCGGCGAGCCGCTTCTTCGTCTCTCGCAGCGTTGCGTCGGACAGGTTCTCGTAATACTGCAGCTTCTTCGGAATTTGAGCTCCGCGCATCTCCAGCCATTGCACACCATACTTCTTGGCGAAGGCTGTAGTTTCTTCCGGCGTGAGTCCGATCTCGTCATTGATGGCGGCAAGTTGCGAGGTTTTCGAGGCCGCAGCGCGGGCAAGTGCAGTAGCCAGAGCGGCGGCTAGCAGTTCCCGGCGCGTCAGCCCTCTGAGCAACATCGCGGAAATGGTAGCACACGGTGAATCGGATAAGATTGGACGATCCCGTGAAAGCCCGCCTCGAAAGCTACTTTCAATTTCGCGAACTCAAGACCAACTGGCGCACGGAGATTCTGGCCGGCGCCACTACGTTCGTGACCATGGCCTACATCATTTTCGTAAACCCGGCTATCTTGCACGAGACCGGGATGCCGCTGACCGCCGTGGTGGCCGCCACTTGCTTGTGCGCAGCGTTCGGCAGTTTGTTGATGGGCTTTTTCGCGCGCTATCCCATCGCACTCGCGCCAGGAATGGGGCTCAACGCGTATTTCACCTACACCGTGGTGAAAGGCATGGGCGTGCCTTGGGAGACGGCGCTGGGTGCGGTGTTTCTGTCTGGCGTGGCGTTCGTCCTTCTGACGGCGATTGGCGTCCGGCAGATGATTGTGTCCTCCATCCCATCCGAATTGTATACGGCCGTCGCCGTTGGTATCGGTTTCTTTATCGCCTTCATTGGACTCCACAACTCCGGAATCATCGTGGCCAGCAAGGAGACGCTGGTCACCATGGGCAACCTGCGGCAGCCGAGTACGGCGCTGGCGATTCTCGGATTGCTGCTGATCGCCGCGTTGATGGCTTGGAAGGTTCGCGGCGCCATCCTGATCGGCATTCTGGGAACCACGGCGCTCGGCACAATATTCGGCTTGGTGCAGTGGCAGCCGCAGACCTACTCGTTTCAGGACATCGCGGCCACAGCGTTTCATTTAAACATTCGCGGAGCGCTGAGCTTCGGCTTAGTCGAGATCGTATTCGTGTTTCTGTTCGTCGATCTTTTCGACAACATCGGCACGCTGGTGGCAGTGGGAAAGGAGGCCAAGCTGTTCGATCGCGCGAATCAGATTCCGCGCATCAACCGAATTCTATACTGCGATGCCGCGGCAACAATTGCGGGTTCGCTGGCGGGAACATCGACGGTGACCAGCTACATCGAGAGTGCGGCTGGAGTCGCTTCCGGCGGACGATCCGGCGTGACGGCGATGGTCACCGGCATTCTGTTTCTACTCGCGATGTTCATCGCTCCGGTGGTGGGCGCGATTCCCGCCGCTGCTACGGCGCCGGCGCTGATCGTAGTGGGATCGCTGATGATCGCGCACGCAGCCGAGATCCCGTGGTCGAATCCGGTGATAGCGATCCCGGCGTTTCTCACCATCGTGACCATTCCGTTGACCTTCAGCATCGCCAATGGCCTGGCCTTCGGATTCACGGCTTACACCATCCTAAAGATCGCACGCGGCGAATTCCGTGACGTGAATTGGCTGGTGTACGCGTTGGCCATTCTGTTCATCGCCCGGTTTCTGTACTTGGGAACCGCGTAGAATGGAATCAAACGAGTGAAGCATGATCCTCGTGGTTCTTGTGCTCCTGCTGGTTACAAGCCAGGTTTACTGGGCTTGGCGCGCTTATACCGCGATCGTTCGGTTCATTCCAACACGCGGTTGGCGCGGTATTGCATTCGGCAGTCTGCTGGCGCTCTACTACGGCGCGCTTTGGTATAACATCGACCGGGTTTTCACGTTTCCGAGATTTGGCCCGCAACCGAATCCCATTCACATGGGGTTCGCCGATGCAAGTCTGGGTGTCGCGCAGTGGTGGATCATCACGTCCATTGTCGCGTTCCTGCTGGTAATTCCCGTTGCGCTCATTCAAGCCGGCGTGCGAGTGCTCACGCGCAAACGGCGCGTTGCCACCACCGCGAATACGCCGGGAACGGACCGGCCAATCTCACCCGAGCGCCGTCATTTCCTCGAACAGGCGGCAGGTGCGGTGGTGGGAGTTCCATTCGCCATTGGAGCGTACGGCTTTCTCTACGGCCGTCTGGACCTGGAGATTACCCGGCACCGGGTCCGGCTCCCGAGTCTACCGAAGGAATTTGCCGGACTTCGGATCGCGCAAATCTCTGACATTCATATCAGCGCGTTCATGCCGGAGGAACAGATCCGCAAGTACGCGGGCATCGCCAACGATTTGCGCGCCGACTTGCTAGCGCTTACCGGCGACTTCGTCACATGGGATCCGTCGGCCCAGGCCGCCGTGGTGAACGCAATCGCCGGGCTGCGCGCGCCTTTCGGCGTATTTGCGTGCCTTGGAAATCACGAGGCCTGGTCGCAGACC
The DNA here is from genome assembly GCA_035632375.1 of Bryobacteraceae bacterium. Classification (GTDB taxonomy): domain Bacteria; phylum Acidobacteriota; class Terriglobia; order Bryobacterales; family Bryobacteraceae; genus Palsa-89. The sequence continues at coordinate 26,916 of DASQGY010000276.1, forward strand.
AAAGATTCCATCACCGCTCTGCTGGAGCAGGCGGGCATCCGCGTGCTGCGCGACGCGCGCACCTTGATCGAACACGGTGGCGAAGCGCTCAACCTGATTGGGATCGAGCCGGATTATGGATGGACCACTCATCAGGTGCCATTAAGTCTCAACGCGCCGGGCCGGGTGAACATTCTGCTGAGCCACTACCCGACGGTTTTCGATCACGCAGCCGAGCTCGGTATCGACCTGACGCTCGCGGGTCACACGCACGGCGGCCAAGTGAAGCTGGATTTCATCAGTCCAGATCTGGTGCCAAAGCTGCTGAGAACTCCGTACCTGGCCGGGTGGTTCCGCAAGCCCGGCGGTCAACTGTACGTCAACCGCGGGATAGGAACCATAGGGGTGCCGATGCGGGCCGGAGCGTCGCCGGAAATCACGGTTTTTGAACTGACTCGAACCTAACCGGCGGCATTAGCAACAGGCCTTGGAACCATGCGTGCTGGCACCGGTACCATGAGCACCATCTCGTCCGAAATCCGCCACGGATTCCGGTTGCTCCGGCAACAGCCCGGATTTTCGGCTGCCGCAGCAATCACACTGGCACTGGGAATAGGTGCAAACATGGCCATCTTCCTGGTTATCAACACCGTGCTGCTTCGCCCCCTGCCTTTCCCGAACTCCGATCGGTTGGTGATGGTGTGGGAGACGCAGACTGTCGATCCAAACCGGTTTCCCGATCCGAAGTCGGTGCGCGCAATGAAGAACTGGATGGTGTCCAACACTACTTTCGATCGTTGGAAGCAGCGCCCTGGGCCATTTGACGCAATGGCCGGATTCCGCGGGACGGATTTTGGGCTCAGCGGGTCGGGTGAACCCGAGCGGGTGGACGGAGCGTTCGTGACCTCCGGTTTCTTCGCATTGCTGGGCGTACAACCATTCCTGGGGCGCACGTTCCTGCCGGAAGAGGATCGACCCGGCGCGGACGCCGTGGTAATCCTGAGTCATCGGAATTGGGTGCGGCGATTCGGAGCCCGCCCCGAGATCCTGGGGTCGAAGATCGTGCTCGACGGTGTGCCCTACACAGTCGCCGGAGTCTTGCCGCGGACCTTCGATCCGGTCCTGCCGGATCTACCTCGCGATTGTGCCGTCTGGGTGCCGATGGCTCGCGACGTCACTGCGGATCGTAAGTTTTCGATCTTCTTCGTAGGGGCACGTCTGAAACCTGGCCTATCGCTGGCACAGGCGCAGGCGGAACAGATCGCGTTTGCCCAACGTCTGCACGCGGAGAATCCGCGGCGTTTCCGCGCCACCGGAGTGAATCTGGTTCCGATGGCCGAAGAGATGTCGCATACCATCCGGCCGGCGTTGCTGGTGCTTTGGGGAGCGTCGGGGTTGGTGCTGCTGATTGCAGCGGTGAACATGGCCAACCTGATGCTGGCGCGGGCGACGGCGCGGCAGCGTGAGGCGGGAATCCGGGCGGTGCTCGGCGCAAGTCGATGGCGGCTGGCCAGGCAGACGCTCGTAGAAGGCTCCATCCTGGGGCTAATCGGCGGCGGTCTCGGAGTGGTGGCGGCGCGATGGGGCGTGAGTCTGCTGGTAGCCGTTGCGCCGGCCGGAGTCCTTCCACGAGCGTCCGAAATTTCCGCCGACGCAAGGGCTTTGGGATGGGGACTGCTGGTTTCGCTCGCAAGTGGACTGCTGGCGGCATCGCTTCCGGCTTGGAACGGATCTCGGTATTCGCAGCGGCAGGATTTGAACGAGAGCTTGAAGGAAGGCGGCCGCGGAAGTGGATCGGGACGCGCCCGCCGGCTTCGCAGCTTGCTGGTGATCGCGGAAATCGCATTGGCGCTGGTGGTGATGGCGGGCGCAGGGCTTCTGCTGCGGAGCTTTGTCCAATTAACTGGAGTCGATCCCGGGTTTAGGCCGGAACGCGTCTTGACGGTCGGCATGATCCTACCGGAGGCGAAGTATCGCGATCCGGTCTCGCAATCTGCCTTTGCCGACCGGGTGCTGGAGAAAGTGGAGGGGTTAGGCGGCGTAGAAGCGGCAGCTATCACAAACTCCCTGCCAATTGCGCCGCAGGTAACGTCGTCATGGGGTGTCGAGATCGAAGGGCGCTCCAAGGATGCGGCGGAGGCCGCTGTGTATCTCCGTTCGGTGAGCCTCGACTATTTCCGGGTGATGAGCGTGGCGCTGCGGCGCGGGCGATTTTTCACCCCGGCGGACTCCGCCTTGGAAACCGCCATGGTGAACGAGGCGATGGTGCGACGCTATTGGCCGGAAGCGCGCGATGGGTCGGCCGAGCCCATGGGCCGGCGGATCAAAGTCGGGGAACAATGGCGTGAAATCGTCGGCGTGGTTTCAGACATCAAGCATGACGGGCTGGGGGACGATACCAGTCCCGAGGTTTATGTTCCTTTTCGGGCGATGCCGAGCCATTGGATGACGCTGGTAGTGCGGTGCGCGGGAAATCCAACGCAATTGATTTCGTCGGTACGAGGCGCGGTCTGGGCCGTGGACCGCGATCAGCCGTTGCAAAACGTCCAGACGCTGGAGCACGTGGTCTACGCATCGGTAGCGACGCCACGGTTCCGCATGCTGCTGTTAAGCGTCTTCGCCGCTCTGGCGCTGGTGCTGGCGAGCGTGGGGATCTACGGAGTGATGGCCTATGCCGTGTCCCAGCGAACCCGGGAGATCGGCATCCGGATGGCGTTAGGAGCGGTGCGAGGCGATGTGTTGCGCATGGTGGTGGGGGAGGGATTGTTACTGGCGCTGATTGGCGTGGGTGCCGGCGTGGCGGGGGCCGTGGCCGCTACTCGTGTGTTGTCGAGCTTCCTCTTCGGCGTGCAGGCGACGGATCCGGGGACGCTTGCGGGTGTCGCGGTAGTGATGGCTCTGGTCGCGGCGGCCGCCAGCTATGTGCCCGCACGGCGGGCCACGAAAGTAGATCCGATTGTAGTGTTGCGGTGGGAGTGATGCCTCCCGAAGCTTGTCAAACTGTTTCACGGTCCGATTTGGTAAACTCGGCGCAACGCTACAAGGAGAGCTTGGATCAACATGAGACTGATTCTATCGATCGCACTGGCGCTTCCCTTGGCGGCAGGGACCATTCGCATCATTCAGACTAATAGCGCCGGCGACAATCTGCACGTCATCGATCCGGCGACCAATAAGGTGGTCGGCGTGATCCATGGGATCGAGGTGAACCATGGAGTCGCCGCCGCGCCCGACGGCAGCCGCTACTACATCAGCAATGAAGCCGAGGCCTCGGTGGACGTGGTGGACGCCAAGTCCCTGAAGGTGATCCGCAACATTCCACTCAGCGGTAAACCGAATAATCTCGCGATCGCGCGAGACGGCAAGCGGGTGTATGTCTCCATCGCTGTCGCACCCGGTGCGGTGGATGTCATCGATACCGCGTCGCTGGAGCGCATCAGGAGCATTCCTGTAAAAGGCGCGGTGCATAACACCTATGTCACGCCGGACGGCAAATATATCGTCACCGGATCGGTGGTGGGCAAGCTGATGACGGTGATCGATGCGCAAACGGAGGAGCCGGTATGGTCCCTGGCGTTCGAAGGCGGCGTGCGCCCGATGGCATTCGAGAAGAACACCGACGGGTCCACCAAGCGGATCTTCGTCCAGATTTCCGAGCTGCACGGATTTGCGGCAGTGGATTTCGCCACGCACAAGGAAGTCGCTCGGGTTGTTCTGCCCGATGTACCGGGCGTTAAGAAAAACCTGGAAGGCGTGCAAGGGTCGCCCTCTCACGGAATCGGAATCGCGCCGGACGGCAAGACAATTTGGGCCACCAGCAAGTGGTATGGCTATGTCTTCGCGTATTCCATGCCCGATTTGAAGCCGCTAGGCAGCGTGGCCATCGGCGACGTGCCGGATTGGTTGACCTTCACGCCCGACAGCAAGTCCGTTTACGTGTCGTGTGCGGGATCGAACTATGTCGCCGTGGTGGATGTTCCTTCGATCAAAGTTGTGACCCACATCCCGGTCGGCTATGTTCCGAAACGGAACGTCACTGCCGTGTTGCCGTAGCCTTCTGCCCTTTGGCCCATTGCTCCAGGACTTGCCACTCGGGCGCGCTCTTGGTGTCCCAGTGTTTACCACCCGGATGGAAGTGGTTACCGCCGGCTTTTTCCGCAAGAGGAAAGGTCAGCAGCGGACTCGCCTCAGGATCCTGAAGATTGACCATGTTCATAGTGGACTGGAAGTTCTTGCGCGATTGCTCGTCGTTCCACGTAGTAGCGCCGGTCGAAAGCCGCTGCAGACGGTATGGCGTACCGGTGGAGTGGCAGGCGTAACAGCGGGCGTGGCCTTCGCGCTTGGCTAGCAATATCGGCTCCACGCGAATCTTGAAGAATTCGAAATCCAATTGAGGCGCTTGCGCGGCCACAGTCACTGTCGCAGCCACAGCCAGTAGAACGAATCGCAATCGCATAAGAAGCCCGATTCCCTTCCTCACGATTCTACACAGGAACCGCCGCTAGACGTGGCCACGGCCATGTGATACAACTCATTTGTTACAAATATCGAAACGCCCTGGCCGCGGTCGAATGCGATGGATCGAGTAAATCAGAGCCGCTATGTGGTCAAGTCGCTGGTGCACGCCGCCGAGGTATTGAGCGCATTCCAGTCCGAGGGCGAAGTGCTGCGGCTGCGCGACGTGGTGGCTCGCACCGGATACAACAAGGTGATGTGCTTCCGGCTGCTGTACACGCTGCACACTTGCGGTTTTCTGGAGAAGGTGGGCGAGAACCAGTATCGGATGATCTCGCACATGCGTCCGCACCGGAGATACCGGATCGGGTACGCGGGCCACGGTCAGGACTCTTCGTTCTCGCGCGAGGTTGCGGCTGGGCTGGTGCGCGCCGCCGAAGCCGCGAGTGTGGAGATGGTGGTGGTGGACAATCGCTACGACGCCAAAATCGCTTTGCGGAACGCGGATCTGCTGGTTCGCGAGCAGGTGGATCTGGCCATCGAATTCCAGGCCGACGAAGCGGTGGCGCCGGCCATCGCGGGCAAGCTCATGGAGGCGAACATCTCCATGATCGCCATCGACATTCCACATCCCGGCGCGACGTATTTCGGCGCGAACAACTATGAGGCCGGCTTGATCGGCGGCCGTCACCTGGGACGCTGGGCGAACCGGCATTGGGAAGGCGAAGTGGACGAGATCATCATGGTGGAGATTCCGCGCGCGGGTTCGGTGCCGCATTCCAGGATTCGGGGGATGCTGGCCGGGATCAACGAAATGCTGCGCCGCATGGATCAAGCTCGCGTTGTTCACCTGGATGGCGACGGCCAATTCAAGACCAGCCTGGAATGCATTCGCCGGCACCTTCGAACGTCTAAATCGAGACGGACTCTGGTGGGCGCGGCCACCGATCCCAGCGCCTTGGGTGCGTTGCGCGCGTTCGAAGAAGCTGGCCGCGCATCCGATTGCGTGGTGGTGGGACACAATGCGGAACCCGATGGCCGCGAGGGCCTGCGTGAACCGCGCACACGCTTCATCGGATCGGTGGCGTATTTTCCGGAAAAATACGGGGCTGGAGTGATCCGCTTGGCGCTGGACATTCTAGCTCGCAAGCCCACGCCGCCGGCGGTCTTCATCAAGCACCAGCTCATCACGCCCGAGAATGTGGATCACTATTATCCGAACGACACGCTGCTGGCGGTGGCTCGCAGCCCAGTGCCCATGCGTCAGGAGCCGCGCTGAACAGGATTAGCTTTCGAAGTCAAGCCACACGCGAATTCTGGGAGGCATCAGGTATCCGGGCTGGTTTCGCGGCACGAAATTCGGAATCTGGGCGCAGTGAAATGATCCAAGGGACGCCCCCAGTCTCCGAATGCGGATGACCGGGGGAAAGACAGCGCGACTACGCCATTCCGCTGAGGATCAGCCTGAAAGGGTGCTATGCTGCGCTGTATGACTGCCCGATTATGTGGCGCTCTGCTTTTGACCCTGGCTCCCGCGGCGATCGCCGAGTCTCTGGCCGGCGTCTGGGACGCGACGGTGAAAGTGAACGGCGTGGAGATCCCCTTTCGCTTCGAGTTGACCGGCGATGGTTCCAGTGTGCAGGGCTCGTTCTTCAATGGCGGCGAGCGCCTGCGGTCTACCAGTGGACGGCTGGAGAACGATGCGCTGGTTTTGAACTGGGATTACTACGCGTCCAGACTCCAGGCCAATTTCCGCGATGGCGTCCTGGCGGGCGAATATATCCGCTCGGGAAGTACAGGGCGCACCAGCTATCCATTTCAAGCCCGGCGCGCGGCCGAGATTGCTCCGCCGACGTCGGATGTGCCGCAGATCGCCGGTATCTGGTTGATCCCGACTAAGAGCTCAAAGGGCGAACTAGCCTGGCAGTTCATCGTGAGCCAAACGGGCGCGCAAGTCTCGGCGGCCATCTTGCGCGTGGACGGCGACACTGGTGCGCTTACCGGCAGTTATCGCGATGGCAAGTTCGTGCTGAGCCATTTCTCCGGGGTCAGGCCAGCGCTGCTTGAGGTAACCGTCGCCAAGGACGGCACGCTTGAAATGCTGCAAAACGGCAAGCAGAAACTCACCGCGCTGAGGCCGGAAGACGCACGCGCCAAGGGCTTGCCGCAGCCGACAGATCCAAATAAGCATACGGTGGTGAAAGATCCGGGGGAGCGGTTCCAATGGTCGTATCCGGATTTGAGCGGGCACATGGTCACCGACGCCGATCCGCGGTTTCGCGGCAAAGTAGTGCTGGTGAACATCGCCGGGAGCTGGTGTCCGAACTGTCATGACGAAGCGCCATTTCTGGTGGAGCTCTACCGCAAGTATCGCGGCCAGGGTCTGGAGATTGTCGCGCTTTCGTTCGAGGAGCCGGAGCAATTGAAGAATCCCGAGCGGCTGCGGGCTTTCATCAACAGGTACGGGATCGAGTACACGGTGCTTCTTGGCGGCGAGCCAGACGAAGCGAAGAACAAGTTGACGCAAGCCGTCAACTGGAATGCCTGGCCGACGACTTTCTTTGTGGGCCGCGACGGACGTGTTCGAAAAGTTCACGCCGGCTTCCCCAGTTCCGCCAGCGGCGAACTGCACCGTCAGGCAAAAGTGGAGTTCACCGCCGAGGTGGAGAAGCTGTTGAAGGAAAACCTGCGGACAGCGCGCTAGTGTCGCGTCATCATGCCCAGGTTTGCATTCAAACTTCGAATTAGAGAAGAGGCGGTCGAAGAGTACGAGCGGGAGCATACGCGCGTATGGCCGGAGTTGCTGCGCAAACTGAAAGATGTGGGCATCTCCGATTACTCCATTTTCCGTCGCGGTCAGGATCTGTTCCTTTGCTTGACCGTCGACGATTTCGAGCGAGCGTGGGAAGAATTGGATCGCGATCCGGTGAATCAACGCTGGCAGCAGCACATGAGCCGGTTGTTCGAACCTGTTGCAGGGCTGAATCCTGGGGAAAGATTCGCGATGATGAAGGAAGTTTTCCACCTCGAGTAGTTTTGCTATCCGAAACAGACCCGTGAACCATCCTTCGCCACCGGATAGTCTGCTTTCGGCGGAATCCAGATGATAACAGACAGCATGGCCGCTCCTCCGCTCCGCCACCGGGTTGTGCATCTCGAAACGCCGGGAAAGGCCAAGAACTCGCTTGCGGAAGCATCACCGCTCGCATACCATCGGAAGAGCGCCGGCAACGCCATTCAAATATCGACATGAAAATTACCAGGCGCAACGCGATCGGACTCATCGCCACTACCGCTGCGCTACAGCGGGAGAGTGCGGCGCAACAGCCTTCGGACGCATCCGTCTCTCTTAGCTGGCTCGGTGGTACCGCTCCTGCGATCGGCGCGGGAATCAGTTGGGGCGTGCCCTGGCCGCGTGGGGCTGTGCGGCAAAGCCAGACGTTCACGTTGTCGAATGCCAACGGCCAGCGGCTCCCTTTGCAGAACTGGACGCTCGCCTATTGGCCCGATGGTTCGGTCAAATGGAGCGGCTTCGCAACAGTCGCCGGACCGGATGCTTCCGAGACACTCCACTTGGCTGCAGGCACTGCCGATGCAGCCGGCGCACTGGTAGTGAAGGTTTCTGAAACCGGCGGCGCAATCGATGTCGATACGGGAAAACTCCGATGCCGCATTCCTCGATCGGGCCGATTCTTCATCGACTCGTTGGCCATCGATGGCCGAACCGTAGCGCGCGAGGCACGGTTGCTATGCACGCTGGAGGATCGCACCGATCTCGAGAAAAACCGTGCCCTTCGCTTCGAGGATTTCACCAGCCAGGTCCAAAAAGTGACTACGGAACAAAGTGGTCCGGTGCGCGGCGTAGTCAAGATCGAAGGCGTTCACAAATCCGTATCGAGCCAGCGCGAGTGGCTGCCGTTCATCGTGCGCCTCTATTTCTATGCCGGTCAGGAGCAGGTGCGTCTGGTCCACACCATCGTTTTCGATGGCGACGAGCAGAAGGATTTTATCCGCGGCCTGGGTGTAGCGTTTGCGGTACCGATGCGCGAGCAGGTTCACAACCGGCACGTTCGCTTCACGGGGCAGGGCTTGTGGGCCGAACCGGTACAGCCGCTCACCGGACGGCGCATCCTGTCGCTGCCCGGCACCCGCGCCGATGTCTATCCGGACCAACTGGCAGGTAAACGGATTCCCGACCGCGATGCGTTCGATGCGCGCGGCCAAAAGCTGATGCACGATTGGGCCGTGTGGGATGCCTACAAGCTGGTGCAAGATTCGGCCGACGGATTCAAGATTCAAAAGCGAACCAATCTGCAGAGCTGCTGGCTCGATGCGGGCGCGGGCAAGCGCGCATCCGGACTGGTCTTCGCAGGCGACGTGTCGGGCGGCTTGGCTGTAGGAGTGAAGAACTTCTGGCAGTCGCACCCGGCATCGCTCGAAGTGCAAGGCGCCGCCGCCGATGAGGCGACCCTGCATGTCTGGCTGTGGTCGCCCGACGCCGCGGCCATGGATCTGCGCCACTACGACACCAAAGCGCACGACCTGGATTCCAGCTACGAGGATGTGCAGCCCGGCTTCAGCACTCCGCACGGCGTCGCGCGCACCAGCGAGATGACGCTTTTCCCCAGCGCCGGCGTTCCGGCCAGGACCGAAGTGCTGCAACAAGCGAAGATCTCACAGGAGCCGCCGCTGCTGGTCTGCACTCCGCAACACGTCCACGCGGCGCGCGTCTTCGGCATCTGGAGCTTGCCGGATCGCTCCACGCCGCTGAAGAAATCCATCGAAGACCAGCTAGATCGCGCGTTCGCCGTTTATCAAAAGGAAGTGGAGCAGCGACACTGGTACGGCTTTTGGGACTACGGCGACGTAATGCATCAGCATGACGGAGCCCGGCACATGTGGCGCTACGACATCGGCGGGTTTGCCTGGGACAACTCCGAGCTCGGCACCGACATGTGGCTCTGGTATAGTTTCCTGCGCAGCGGCCGCGCCGACATTTTCCGCATGGCCGAAGCCATGACACGGCACACCGGCGAAGTGGACACGTATCACCTGGGCCGCTTCGCCGGATTGGGATCGCGCCACAACGTTCGCCACTGGGGCTGCGGCGCCAAAGAAGCGCGCATCAGTCAGGCGGCGTATCGGCGCTTCTATTACTACCTGACCACCGACGAGCGCACGGGCGACGTGATGCACGAAGTGGCCGATGCCGACTTCAAAGCCACGGAAATAGATCCGATGCGGCTCGCTTCGCCTCGGACTCAGCCGCTTCCCTACCCCGGTCGTGTGCGCGGCGGACCGGACTGGCTGGCTTTTCTCGGCAACTGGATGACTGAGTGGGAGCGCACCGGCAATACGAAATATCGCGACAAGATAATCGCCGGCATGGACTCGATCGCCAAGATGCCTTATGGATTCATGACCGGGCCGAACAACTTGCTTGGTTACGATCCGGAGACAGGAAAACTGTATCTTCTTGACGCCGACCCGTTCGGAACATACAATCTGACCTCGATTATGGGCGGCGCAGAAGTGGTGTTCGAGCTGAACCAGTTGATCGATCATGAAGGCTGGCACAAATGCTGGTTGCAGTATTGCCGGCTAACAGCAGCTCCCAAACAAGTGGTCGCGAAAGACATGAGTACGGGCGTGGAAGGTGGCGATGCTGCTTACGCCGGCCCGGGACGTCTGGCGGCGTTCGCTTATACGAAACTCAAGAATCCAGCGTTCGCCAAGAAGGCGTGGGCGCAGGTGCTCGGAGGACCGAATCGCGGGCGCGGACCGTTGTATGTGACGCGCAGCTTCCAAGGCGCGGATGTTCTGAACCCGATCGACGAAGTGCCTGGCCTCTCTACCAACACCGTGGCGCAAAGCTGCCTGCAAGCGATTGAGGTGCTGGAAATGTGCAGCGATCAAATGCCGGAGGGCGCCGGTTGATGTCGACGCTGCGGCGCGCCGTGCTGATCTCATTCTTGGCTTTGCCCGCGGCATGGCCCAGTAGCTCGACGACTTTTCGCTTCGGCTCCGACGCCGATATTCGTGCAGACACCATCTATACGAATGAACGTGGCTACGGCTTCGACCTTGGATCGAAGGTCTCGTGCGCACCGAACTCCTGTACCAGCGAGACGCCGTTTTTCTTCTCGGTGCGTTTGCCGGAAGGCAATTACAACGTGAAACTAACGCTCGGCGACGCGACAGCCGCATCCCTCACGACGGTCAAAGCCGAGTCCCGCCGCCTCATGCTGGAGAAGGTCGAGACCGCGTCCGGAGAATTCGTCACAAAGACGTTTACCGTAAATATCCGGACTCCGAGGATTTCTACCGGCGGCGAGGTGAAGCTGAAGGATCGCGAGATCGGCGTGCTTCACTGGGACGACAAGCTGACACTGGAGTTCAACAACCGGCACCCGGCGGTAAGCGCCGTGGAGATCGCCAAGGCGGAAGATGCCATTACGGTCTACATCGTCGGCGACTCCACCGTCACCGATCAGCCGCGCGAGCCCTGGAATAGCTGGGGGCAAATGCTGCCGCGGTTTTTCCGGCCGGGCGTTGCAGTGGCCAATCACGCGGAATCCGGCGAATCGTTGAAGAGCTCGCTCAAAGCGCGGCGGCTGGACAAGGTCTTGAGCACCATCAAAGCGGGCGACTATCTCTTCATCCAGTTTGGACACAACGACCAAAAGGAACACGGCGAAGGCGTGGGCGCGTTTACCACCTACAAGTCGGACCTTAAGCTCTACGTCGCCGAAGCGCACAAACGCGGCGCCATCCCCGTGCTGATCACGCCGGGGAATCGCCGGACGTTCGACGACAGCGGCAAGATCACCAACTCACTGGGCGATTATCCCGATGCAGTGCGGCAGGCCGCCAAAGAAGAAAGCGTCTCCCTCATCGACCTGAACGCCATGAGCAAACCGTTTTACGAAGCGCTGGGTCCGGAGAACTCGAAGAAAGCCTTCGTCGATAACACGCACCACAACAACTACGGCAGTTACGAGCTGGCCAAGTGCATCGTGGAAGGCATCAAGGCGAACAAGCTCGGCATCGCCAGATTCCTGGTGGACGATGTCGCGCCATTCGATCCGAGCCACCCGGATCCGATGGAGACCTTCGCCATCCCAGCGAGCCCGCTGAGCACCGCGAACAATCCCGACGGCAATTGAGGTTGGCTAAAAGTAAAGCTTTATGCCGAACTGTAAGTAGCGCTGCTGGTTGAGACGATTGTTGACTTGAAGACCGCCACCAATAGCGCCGCCGGAGTTGATGTTATTTCGGATCTCGTAAAACTTGAACCCGTTACCGCTAGGGTCGAGAATATTGAACGAGTTTGCGGGGGTGCTGCTGAAGTGTGCCGGGAGCGGCAAAGTGTAAAAGTCTTTCGGCAACGCTCCGCTCGCGTTCTGCTGCGAGAGGATCATGGTCTGCAAGCTCGCCAGGGCAGCCGCGCCGCGCGGATCGGTGGTGGGGAACGCGGTACCGGGATTGGCAGCGGCCCAGGAATTGTACACCGTCTGGATAGACGACGCGCTCCATGCAAAGGTGGGGTAGTTGCCGAACAGATCCGTGCCGCCTCCAACATTCGGAGCCGTGCGAAACACCGGATGGTTCAGTGCATTCAGAGCGTCCACGCGGAACTGGAGGCGACGCTTCTCACCAAGACTGAAGCTCTTCTGAACTGAAAGATCGAGCGTTTGTACCATTGGGCCGGTGATACCGGCGATGGTCCTGGGAGCATTCCCCAGATCACCGGCGGGCGGCAGCTCAAATGCCGAATAGTTCACGTAAGGCGCGCAGAGATTGCCTGTGGGGCAACTGCGCTTCCAATCCGGATTGATAAGCGGCACGCCCGGAACAATGTTCGGGCGAATCTCGTGAGTGTGCACGGTGTCAATGTAATTGTCGGCCGCAATGGTGGGAGTAAACGGATAGCCGGAGGTAATGCGCTCCACACCGGAGAGGGTCCACTCGCCGAAAGCAAGCTGCAGGGGTTTCCAAGCGGAGGCGCCAAACATTCGACCCTTGCCGTAGGGAAGATCGTAGACGGCGACGAAATTCCAAGCGTAGGGAATGTTGAAGGTGGAGACCGACCGATCATTGGCAGCCGTGGCTCCGAAGCTGTACTGCCCGCCACCGACGCTGCCGGTGGAAAGGGCGAATTTATCGGGACTGGAATCGGAGGCGTTGTCGATGGACTTGGACCACCGGAAATTGGTGTACATGGTCAAGTGGTGGGCTTGCCAGCGATAGCTGACCAGAGCCGCGTGGAAAATGCTGCTACCGGAGGCATCGTAAAAACTGTTGACACTGGCGTAGCCCAAGTACGGCGAGGCGAGCGAATACAGCGGGACGGAAAGTGTGCCACCGCTGGAGTTCGAACGGCCAACTGGGTCAGGGATGTTGGTGGTGGCTTTGACGTTCAGGTTCACCAAAGACGCCAGATAACTGGACGGCGGATTATTCAGCACCACCGAAGGCATGAAGAGGTGTGTGCCTTTGGCTCCGGCATAGGACAACTCGAAAAGTCCGTGCGCACCGAGTTGGCGCTGGAACGAGAGGCTCCAATTCTGCACGTACGGAACCGCCGTTTCCCCGGATCGAATCGCTCCTGGAAAATTGATCGCATTGTTGAAAACCAGGCCGCTCGGGTTGTTGACGAGACCCAGAACCTGATTTGCCGGGATGGCCGGAACGAAAGGCGGGTTGCTGGACAACCGCGTGACTGGAACCGCACTGGTGCCGTCGCCGACAGGGATCGGCGTAGTGATGGTCTGGCCTGCTGTTTCGCCATAGTTCGCCGCGCCGGTGGTGAAGTTCGGAACCGGGTTGCGGTTCTGGCCCGTTAACGGAGCATGCGAAATGCCATAGCCTCCGCGAACCACCCAGGCGTGCAGCATTGGAATGCTGGGAGTGTAGGCGAAGCCGAAGCGCGGTTCGAAATCCAGCCAGCGGATCGGTGTGAGGTAGCGGGAGCGGCCGCCGTAGCCGGAAAAGGCGAAGGGAATCATGGTGGCTTGCGTAATCACGGGAAGGCCGGTGGTAGCAGACGCTGCTTTGCAGTCGGGAAGCTGGCAGGGAGTCTTTAGCTGGACCGTCTGCGCCAGGGAGGGATCGAGAAAGCCCTGCAGGTTATTTTTTTCAATGCGTGGAAGCTGGAGCGAATAACGCAGTCCTAAGTTCAAAGTCAGGTTCGGCCTGACGCGCCAATCATTTTGAACGTATGCCGCGCCGGAGCTCCATTGATAGTAGTAAGGGATTGCCGTGTTGGCGAGCGCGATGGAATTGGGAACGCCGAGCAGGAAACTCGCCACGGGATTGCCGCCGATAGCGGATTGGGTGCCGGCAGCGCCGGTTTGATCTGTTTGCACAAACCGGAACTGGTAATTCCCGCCAGCGAGGCTATAGAGAAATTCGGAGTCCATCAACGCACGCGAAAGATCGACGCCAAATTTCCAAGTGCTAGAGCCGCGCGTGATGTAGACGTTGTCCGCAATCTCATACTGCTGCTCCAGGCTATATCCAAGCGTGGAAACCTGAGACCCGATGTTGGCTGGGCTGTTGCTATTGTCATAGATATTGATCAACGGGACGCCACCATGAGTCAGGCTGGGTAGCCCGTTTTCCAAGCTCAGGTTTTCGCCGGTCTTGACATCGAACTGAGGCGATAACTGGCCGCTGAAATCCGCCCGGGTGTACGCCAATCGAAGCTCGTTCACGATGGTCGGCGAAAAAATGTGCGTATCGCTGATGGTGTATTGGGTGGACTTGCTGTAGGAACCGCTGTTGCCATTCATCGGAAAAGCCGGATCGTTGGCGCTGATACCCACAACGGGCTGCGTGGTCCAACGAAAGCTGAGGTGATTGGCGCTGCCGAGGTTATTATCGATCCTGGTGGTATAGCGAGTGCTGATGTTGCTCAGGTACTGTTGGCTGACGTAGTCCTGTATCACTCCATTGCTGTCCAGAAAATACGGCGTGTTCGCCTTTGGAACATACTGCATCAGCTTGAGTGCGACGGGATCGATCATCGAATCGGGGATCCTGTTTCCCGGGAACTGCGGGTAAATGGCGCCTGTGGCCAACGGCGCGATCACGAACTGCTTGCCCACCTGGATGAACTGGTTGTAGATATTGGTGTTGTCGTTCGGCAGAAATGCACTCGCCGGGAACTGGCTCTTGAGGCTGGTGGGGACATACGCATTCTGGCCGGCGAGCTTAACGAGATTGCTGAAATCGCCTTTGCGCATGTCATCGGTCGGGACGGTCGCCACCGTTTGCGACTTGTCGCTCTGGTAACGCGGTTCCCCCGAGAAGAAGAAAAAAGTCTTGTTACGCCCGTTGTAAAGTTTCGGGATGACTACCGGCCCGCCGGCCTGCCCGTCGAATTGGTTCCAGCGGAGATTGTTGACCGGGCGATTCACACTGGCCTGCGTGAACGGGGCGGCGTTGGCAGCGGGATTCCGAACGTACCAGAGAGCCAACCCATGGAGGTCGTTAGAGCCGGATTTAGTGGTCACGCTGATGATGCCGCCGCCGCTTTTGCCATACTGCGCGTCAAAACCGTTGGTTAACACGGTGAACTCCTGAACCACTTCCGGGGAGAATGAAACGGATTCGCGGGCCAGGCCGACGCCAGTGTTACTGATACCGTCTGCAAGCAGGTTCATGCTCCCGGCGCGGCCACCATTGGCCTGCAGGTTAAAACCGGGGAGCGGATTTCCAGCGCCCAGTTGAGGGTCGGACGAACCGACATCGCCAGTGACGTTGCCCACCGTGATGGCAAGATCGAGCACACTGCGAGTCGGCAGTGGCGTATCGTCCAGCAACCGCGCACTGATGGTTTGACCTAGCGTGCCGGACTCCGTATTGACAACGGCCGCATTGGCGCTTACGGTGACTTCCGTTGCGACGTCTCCAGTGTGCAGGATGAGGTTCACGGAGACCGTGCTCGATGTGTCAACCTTTACATCTTCAAGGACCGCCTTCTTGAAACCGTTTGCCGAGACCTCAATCCGGTAGGTCACAGGCTCGAGGTTCTCCAGCATGAAGCTACCCTTATCGCCCGTGGTTAGCCGGCGGGTTTCGTTGGTGCCGACATTGACTATGACCACGGTGGCGCTGGGAATGACGCCGCCCGACTGATCGGAGACAGTGCCGCTGATCCCCCCGCGGTTGGTTTGCGCAATCACCGTGACGGCAGTAAAGAAGAGTATCGCAACGTAGCGATTCATGGATGCACCTCTAGCTGACCCTTAAGCTAAGAATCTCGTGCGATGGTATGCGACGAATCCCGAGACCGCAAGAAGATTCTGTATTCTGTCTATCGTTTCATAGTACGAAACATGAGTCAACCCTCAATAATTGGCGTATCTAGCTAATAATAAACAAGTTATATACCAGCAACACCCTACGATCCCTTGTCTTTAACACGCCCTGGCACACCTGTGCGTTATGTATGATGAAACCATTGCCATGCCGTTTTTGGCGCTGTATTCTAGGAGTGCCGAAATGACAAAACCCATCGCAGTCTCTCTCAGTTTTCTGGTTCTGCTCGGATTGCCGGCGCTGGCGCAAACCGAATTGCCGACGCTCTACTTGATCGGCGACTCCACCGTGCGCAACGGGCGCGGCGATGGCGGCAACGGGCAGTGGGGATGGGGTGAGCCGTTCGTCGGCCACTTCGACCCGGCGAAAATCCACGTGGTGAACCGCGCGCACGGCGGACGCAGCAGCCGGACCTATCTCACCGGCGATTGGGAGAACGTCCTCGCCGCGCTCAAGGCCGGCGATTTCGTCATCATGCAGTTCGGCCACAACGACGGTGGACCGCTGGACGACGATCAGCGCGCGCGCGGAGTTTTACGTGGAACCGGCGATGAGACGCGCGAGATCGACAATCCGCTCACCAAGCAGCACGAAGTGGTCCATACGTATGGGTGGTATTTGCGCAAATTCATCGCCGACACGAAATCGAAAGGCGCTACGCCGATGGTCTGCTCGCTTGTGCCGAGAAAGATCTGGAAGGATGGCAAGGTGGTGCGGTCGACTGATTATGCCAAGTGGGCGGCTGAGGTGGCGCAGTCGGAGTCCGTCGCGTTCTTGGATCTGAACGAAATCATCGCGCAACGCTACGACGAACTCGGGCCGGAAAAAGTGGAGCCGCTGTTCGCCGACCCCCACACGCATACTAGCCGAGCGGGTGCGGAGTTAAATGCCAGTTGCGTGATCGCCGCGTTGAAGGCGCTCAAAGAAAATCCGCTCGCCCCGTACTTTTCGGACCATCCGAACTCCACTCCCTGACGGTCGCGGCTCGGAAACATTTTCCAAATACACGACAACTCCAAACCGAGCCGCGACCGTGAGGAAGGGGTGTTCGATTCTTTCACCGTTCCCTCAGCAAGCTGTTAAAACGGCCAGACCCGCTCCACAGTCCGGCTCAGTATCCAGCTCTTGTCTTCCGCGTTCAGGAACTTCATGTCGTCGCGAACCACGCTGAGCGAGCACGCGTACGTCGACTTTGGCTCCACAATCGGCCAATCAGTGCCCCACATCAGCCGCTGCGGACCGAACGTGTGGTAGAGCCGCTTCACGAGTTCTTGCGCGTCCAGGTATGGATACGGCTCGCGCGAGAGCGACCAGGTGTGCGAGATCTTCACGAACACCTTGGGATAGCGCTGCAGCGCGATTAGTTTCTCCAATTCCTTCGGTTGGTCGACAGGGCAATCGGCCATGTGATCGATTACCACCGTCAGATCCGGAAAGCGCGCGATGAGCGTCTCAATCTCGGGGATGCGCGTGATTGGCGTGAGCAGGGTCATCGGAACTTTCAACTCTTCGCAACGCTTCCATAGCGGCGGCATAAGTGGGCCGTGAATCCAGTCGCCCGACGCGTTCCCGGCTGGGCTCAACCGCACGCCACGAAAGCCCTGCTCTTGAACCAATCGCGTGAGATGGTCGGGCGCGGCCGCGTCCAACGGGTCAACCCGCGAGACGCCTTGGAAATACTGCGGGTACTGTTTGAGAACGTGCGCCAGATAGCTGTTGTCGTAGCGATAGTGAATCACCTGGATGATCACCGTCTTGGCGACGCCGTTCGCGCGCATGAACTCCAACAGCATCTCGGGTGTCGCGTCGCGTTCGGGCGGGTGGGCTTCTTTCGCAAAGGGGAATTGCGAATCGTGCTTCCATACGTGCACGTGTGGATCGATGATGCGATAATCCGCCGCGAGCGCGGTCATGGCCGCGGCTCCCAGGAGCACACTCCGGCGCGATAGCTCATACATAAATCGGCTCCAGCTTGTTCACCACATAGGCGCCACAGCGCTCGTAGCTGGCTCGTGGACCGTTGCGCGCCGTGTCCAGGTCTACGCAGAGCCAGCCTTTGAAGCCGAGCGACTTCAGCACGCGATGGCATCCCGGAAAATCGACTTCGCCGTCGCCGAGATCGAAAATGTTGTCCTGCAGCTTCGGGCCCACCTGCCGCGCGTCTTTATAGTCGAGCAGCATCAGGCGGTCTTTGTATTTGTCGATGCATTTCACCACGTCGATGCCGGCAAGATGCAGATGCGCGGTATCGGGCGAAAAACCAAATAGCTTGGGATCGGTGAGCGCCATGCAGCGGTCCACCTCTGCGGCATCCTGCACCATCTGACCCAAATGATTATGCAATCCCGCGCGAAAGCCCATCTCGCCTGCTGCTTCGCCCAACTGGTTGTAACACTCGCACATGGTGCGGAAAGCCGCGTCGCCGCCGTTCGTCCGCGACGGAGAGAACACTACCAGCCGGTCCGCGCCGAAGTGTTTCAGAAAATCCATGGCCTTGCGCGCGTTGGCGATCATCTCCGCACGCCGCGCCGGATCGTGGGCAGGACCGTTGAACGAAATGGTGATCACGTGCAAACCGCGCTTCGAAACCTCGCGATCCAGGTCCGCGACGGTGATGTTGTAGGTGGCGAGAATTTGCGGAAACTGTGTCATCCGGATGCCGATGAATCCGGTGTCGCGCATCACGTCCAGGATGTCGGTGAACGGGACTCTCGGAAAATAGTTCCAGAGATTTGCACCCAGCGCCCATCGCACGTTCTTGTTCGCCGGAAGCCGCTGGGCGGCGCGAAGGACGGAAGTTGAGAGGAGCGCCAAAGCTGTTCGCCGTGTCATTGGTGATGTCCTCTCAACGGTACGCTTTGTCGTCGACTTTGCTCAGATCCACGCCGTCATCAAGAATACCGAGCGTAACAATCGCGAACGTAAACACGCTAGTTCCCGGTTCGAGATGTCCGCCGAATGCCTTGTCGGGATTGGCGAGCGTGATGTGAGCGTGGATCTTGCCGTCGATGACGTAGCCGTTCATGCTAATCAAATCCGCCGGAGCGGTGGGGTCCTTCACCATCATGTTCTTCGACGGGAAGGTGCGATTGCTCACCTGATGGACATGATAACCGCGCACTGAGCCCGCTGCCGAAAGAATCACCGCGTTCTGAATTTTCTCCTGCTTCACCATTTTTTCCAATCCGGCCAGCAGGTCGGTATCGAATTTGAAGCGCAGGATCACCACGCGTTCGAAGCGGCCGTTGAGTGCGTAGACATCGGGAACATCCTTGCTGTTCGGCTTCGCATCCTCGGCGGGCGTCGGCGCACGGTTAACGATTTCCTTCCGCGTCTGCTGCGCGAACAGAACGGTTCCCGTCGCAAGAACAACCACACAGAGTTTCATAGGAATATCAATTATCATTCAACTAACGATGCATACTACGCAAATCCGCCGTTCCGTGCTTTCCGTTTTAGCTCTGGCGTGCCTCCACGCTCAGGACACGCGCCAGGTGAAGGAACCCAAGATCCCGCCGTCCTGCGTCGTACTCTCCGCCAACCTGACCGCGCAAGGCGCGACGCTGAACGAAGCCGACGAGAACAAGCTGGATACCAAGCGCATCCAGCAGGCGCTGGATCAATGCAAACCGGGGCAAGCGGTCGAGCTCAAGTCCGCCGGCGCTCACAACGCGTTCCTCTCCGGACCATTGGATCTGCGGCAAGGCGTCACTCTGCTGATCGATCGCGACACTATTCTTTTTGCATCCCGCAATCCGCGCGACTACGATATTGAGCCCGGCGTTTGCGGCACCATCACCCAGGGCGGCCACGGCTGCAATGCGCTGATCAACGGCAGGCACCTCTCAGACGCCGCGGTGATGGGCGACGGAATCATCGACGGGCGCGGTGGCTACAAGATTCTGGGACAGGACATCACCTGGTGGGACCTCGCGGAGAAAGCGCGCGCGGGCGGAAATCAAAACAATCCCCGACTGTTGATCCTGGCGCATTGCGACAACTTCACGCTCTACCGCATACAGTTGCGCAACTCGCCGAATTTTCACGTGTCATATTCGCACGGCAACGGCTTCACCGCCTGGGGTGTGATCGTGAACGCACCGAACAATGCCAGAAACACCGACGGCATTGATCCGGGCAACGCGACCAACGTCACCATCACCCACTGCTTCATCCACACCGGCGACGACAACGTGGCTATCAAAGCGCCCGCCGGCGAGCCTACGACGCACATGACCATCGCGCACAATCACTTTTATGCAGGCCACGGCATGTCCATCGGCAGCAATACCGACGGCGGTGCGAGCGCCATCCGCGTGGAAGACTTGTCGATTGACGGCGCGGATAATGGTCTGCGCATCAAATCCAACTTGAGCCGCGGCGGGCCGGCGCACGACATTGAGTACTCCGACGTGTGCATCCGAAATACCAAGCACCCGATTCTGATGGACTCCAACTACACTGCCAGCATGGGAAAGGATCGCAATAAGATTCCGCACTTCACCGATATTCGACTGAAGAACGTGCGCGTGCTGGACGGCGGCAAGGTCACGCTGGATGGCTACGATGAGCACAACCGGCTGGGTATTCAGTTCGACAACGTCGTCTTCGATCACCCGGACTCGATCAAAATGACCTCGGCACACACGGACCTGACGAAGACAGCGACAAAAACCACTCCGAACGTGTGCAAGGAGAAGTTCATTCCCTTTCCAGTGGCGATCAGCACAAAACCGTGAATCCTTAGGGGACGATGTGGCGCACGCACTCTTGCGTGCCGTGTCGAGACTCATCTCGACACCTTGCTGGGCGAGAGCGCTCTGTCCAGGCCGGGCGTCGCCAGGAGTGGCGACGCGGCACGCAAGAGTGGGTGCGCTACATCTTAGTGCGTCGGGCTCGGTTTGCTGGCTGCGAGCAATTGTTGCTCGTGCTGGAGACCAGCCAGCCCTTCGTCAATCGACTGCGTGCCTAGTCGCTTGATGGTACTGGCGATCACCGACGAAGCGCCGTCCTGGTTCAACGTAAGCCGTACCCTGCGGCTGGACGGCAGGAGACTCGCAACCCACTGCCTCAAGTCTGCGATCAAGCTGTCGTTCGAGGCACCGTTAGCTCGCGCCTTTTCCAGACGGGAAATCAACTCGCGGCTGGTTGCGAGCATGGCCCTGCGCCTATCGATGACTGACGCGATGTTTTCCGGAATGCCGCTGGAACGTCCGTCGGCGTAAATCGCGGCCCGCACTTGTACGTGCGCCGATTCCCTTGTTATTCGTCCCGCAGGGCGCGCAGCGGATCCAGTCCCGCGGCGCGGCGTGCCGGGACGTAGCTGGCAACCGCGCTGACCAGCAGCAGCGCCAGGGGAACAAGAGCGTACACCGTGGGAGAGGTTACGCCGAGTCCGGGGAATCCGGCGGAGAGCATCGGCGCGGCAACCGCGGTGAGGCCTCCACCGAGCGCGATACCAAAGCCGGCGAGGATCAGGCCGCGGCGCTCGACGAGCCACACCACGTCGCCACGGCTGGCTCCGACGGCGACACGAATGCCGAACTCCTTCACGCGGCGGCTCACGGTGTAGGCGACAAGGCCATAGAGTCCCGTGGTAGCGAGTGCGAGGCCGATGAATCCCATGGTTCCCACCATCTGGAAGAAATTCAGCCACGTATCGGTTACGCGGCTTTCGTAGAGCGTCGCAACCGGCCGCAGATTGAACACCGGCACGTTGCCGTCGATCGCCCGAACCGCCTCGCGCAGCGGCTTCGCAAGTTCAGCGGCATCGCCCACCGATTGCACGATTAGTGTCATCCGCGGGCGCGGGTTCTGCTCATAGGGCACGTACACATAGGGCGCCGGCGTCTCGTTCACCGCCACGTAGTGGCCGGTCTTGGCCACACCGACGACCTCGGCGACAGGGCCGTCCACGCTATCCAGGCGGAGTTGCTTTCCAATCGGATCCTGGTCAGGCCAAAACATTTTGGCAAACTGCCGATTCACGATCGCCACGCGGCGCGTTCCAGCGCGGTCATCATCGGTGAAAGCGTGGCCGCTCTCTATTTCGATATTCATGGCACTGAAGAAACCGGCGCCTACCGCGGCGCCTAGCACGACTTCTTTTTCGCGGCCCTTCGGAAACTGGTAGCCGATGGGCACGACACTGATGATGGACTGAGAGGGCGACAGCGGCAGCGTTTCGGTAATCGCCACGCCCGCTACGCCGGCCATGGTATGAACGCGATCGACCAGACGGCGGTAGAAGGCTTTGGTCTGCTCGGGTGAGTAGTGGAGCACGGCGGGCGCCGTATCGAAGCTGATCAAGTGATCGGTGCGAAACTCGGGCGGCATCACCAGCATGTTGCGGAAGCCCTGGAGAAACATGCCCGCGGCGATCAGCACGACCATGGCGAGCGCGATCTGGCCGGTGACCAGAACATCGCGGACCCAGGTGCGCCGCTGTCCGGACGCGCCGCCTCCGCCCGCCTTCAAAGCGCTCACGAAGTCGGTCCGCGCCGTCTGCCAGGCCGGCGCCAGGCCGAAGAAGATACAACTTGCCAGGGCGGCCAGCAGACTAAACTCCACAACCCGCCAATCCATCTGCACGCCCAGAAACGAGGGTGGATCGCTGGGCACACTGAGCGTCTGCAGCAACAGGACGCCGCCGTATGCGATCACCAACCCCGTCGCGGCGCCGGCGATGGACACGATAAGGCTCTCGGTCATCAGTTGGCGCACTACGCGGCTCCGTCCGGCTCCGATGGAGAGCCGGATGGCGATCTCACGGCGGCGGGCGTGCGCCCGGGCGAGCAACAGATTCGCGATGTTCGAGCAGGCGATGATCAGGATCAGCGCCACCAGTCCCATCAGCATTTTGCTGAGCGCCAGCAGTTGCGGAGTTTGCTGCATGCGTATCTGCAGTTCCTTGCGCACCGCCATGTGCCGGTTACGATTCGTTTTCGCATACTCGCGCTCGAGGGCCGCGCCGATGGTGGCAATCTCGGCCTGAGCGGCTTCGCGGGAGACGCCAGCGTTCAATCGCCCCTTCACTACGAGAATGTGGCGGCCGCGATCCTCCAGCGGATTCATCGGCTCGCCGCTGAGGCGCTGGGCCATCCCAAGCGGAACATAGATGCTGGGGAGAACGAAACGATCAAGGCCGGTAAAGGACTTCGGCGTCACGCCGACGATGGTGAAAACGATTCCGTTGAGGCGCAAGGCGCTGCCGATGGCGGACTGAACACCGGCGTAATTTTGCTGCCAAAAATCGTGGCTGATAATGGCGACGGGCTGGGCCGACACAGCCGCCTCGTCCGGCAGAAACGCTCGGCCGATAAAAGGCGTGACGCCGGTAACTGGAAAAAAATTGTCACTCACCAGGACGGCAAAGCGAATCTGCGCCGGGGCCGTTGGATTGGCGGCGGCAGCCACTCTGGTAAGACGGTAAGCGGCGAAGCCGTTGAAGGAGTGGCTATGCTCGCGCAGGTCGCGATAGTCGGGAAACGACATTCCTTCAAAAGGAGCGTCGGGTGTGGTGTTGCTCACGTCGAATAGGCCTGCCGGATTTCTTACCGGTAGGGGCCGCAGGAGAAGCGCGTCGGCGAAGCTGAAGATGGCACTGTTCGCGCCGATGGCAAGAGCCAGCGAGAGCACCGCAACCGCGACAAATGCGGGCTGCCTGCGCAGGGTGCGGAGTGAATAGCGGATGTCCGCGAACGCGCTATCGAACCAGGTCCAGCCCCAGGTGGCGCGAACGTCCTCCATCGCCAGCGTGAGGTTGCCGAGTTCCTTGCTGCCCGCAATCGCGGCAAGGGACTGGAGCTCCTCGCGCATTTCGCGTTCTTCCTGGCGGCGTCGCGCCGGCCACAGATACTTGAGGCGGTTCCAGATCGTCATCTCTCGATCCTGTTCAGTCTCGATGCAGGTTCATATGGAGATATACTATATGAAGAGAATCTATACGTCAACCGGCGGCTACTGGACCTTCTCCCGTACGTTAAACTCCAGCTTCCACCTGCGCCCATCCCGGGCCACCGACCAGAGCTGCAGCATCCCGGTTTCGGTGACCACCGATTCCAGCGTGACCGGGACAAATTCGCCGGTGTTTCCATTCGCCGGAAGGCACACTTCGATCGGCGACAGCTCTTCCAGGTCGCTGGCCACGTCGTCCAGCATTGTTCCGGCAGCGTCGTTCTTTCGCACCGCCGATTGGAAGAAGCGAAACTCGGCCGGCTGGCCCACGACCAGGCCAAATTCGCGATCCCGTAATGGCACCGAGGTTCCTTCCTCCATGCCGAAAGCCGCCACGGTGAGCGCCTTGAACGGAACCGGCATGCCGGGTACCGCGGGCATCGCGCTCTCGATGCCAACGTAGTAGGTTCGCGGCACTCCGCCGCGGATGCGCACGCCGCGGCCGGAGCGTACCAGTCCATAATAGGCTGCGCCGCGCGCTACGGCGTGCATCAAATCTTCGCCGACCAAGGGGGCCACGGGTCCCAGGCCTTCTTCCTTGAGCCAGCCGTTCAGCACCTCGACGATCCTCTTACGCACTATGTTTGCGCGAAGGACACCGCCGTTGAAAAGCACATGGGTGGGTGCAGCCAGCCCGCTCGATCCGCGCCGGACGGAGCCGTGCTCGGATTGCGCCGCCTGCTGTCGCAGGAACCCCGCCAGGTGACGGGTGATGGCCGCGTCGGCGGCGTAAGGGAGCCCTATCTCAGCCAGGCCCATTTTGCGGAGCCGTGGCACGTCGCTGCTCGAGACGAAGGGCAGAAAGCCATCGCCCAGGATGCGATCGATATCTTCGCGCAGCAGTTTCGCTTTTACCGTTCCACCCACCAGGCTGGAGCCGCGGCCAAGTACTGTGACCGGCATCTCGCGCTTCTTACTGTCGCTATCGAGCAACTTTTCCTTGGCCAGGCGGCACTGCTGCCAGAGGGCGTGCAACTGCATCGCGTCCAACTTCGTGCCTTGGCTCGCAAGCTGCTGCTCCAGGTGGCGGGCCAGCGCCAAGTCGACGTTATCGCCACCGAGCAGGATGTGCTCGCCCACCGCGACCCGTTCCAACTGCAGCTCGCCGTCGCGCTCGGTTACGGCGATCAAAGTGAAATCGGTGGTGCCGCCGCCGATGTCGATCACCAGGATCAGATCGCCGACGGTCACGCGCTCGCGCCACTCGGAGTGCCGCTCGATCCAGGCGTAGAAAGCGGCCTGAGGTTCCTCCAGCAGCACCAGATTTCGATAGCCTGCTTGCTCGGCCGCCTTCAGCGTGAGTTCGCGCGCCACGGCATCGAAAGAGGCGGGCACGGTGACCAGGATCTGCTGTTCGGCGAACAGGGCATCCGGAATTTTCGCGTCCCAGGCCGCGCGCAGATGCTCCAGGTAGCGCCGCGATGCCTCCACGGGCGAAATCTTCTGCAAGCCCTCGGGAGCGTTCGGCGGAAGTATCGGAGCAGTGCGATCGACGCCCGCGTGGGACAGCCATGATTTTGCGGACGACACCAGCCTGTTGGCCACCTCCGCGCCGCGCTTCTGCGCCAGCGCGCCGACGACGTATGGCGGCGTTTCATCCCAAGGTAGTGCGACTGAGCCTGCCGGAAAATCCGCTGGACCATGCATGTACAGAAACGATGGCAGCAGTGGCTCGTCGTGCACTTCGCCCGGATTCACCAGTTGCGGCACCTCGAACAGGGTCACCGGCGCGGGCTCGCGCGAGTCGCCGCCCGCGGGTGAATAGGCCAGCGCGCAGTTTGTGGTTCCCAGATCGATACCGATGACGTAGTCTTGGGGCAAGGTGGGCGCTACTAGTCTCAGTGTAGCGCGCGGCCGGAGATCGCTATCCTGGAGGAATGAGCTTCCTCGACAACCTGGAAAACAATCTGAAGGCGATGGAGTCGCGGGACGAACGAGATCCCGAGGCACTGGCCCGCGAAGCTGCGGCGCGAGAGGCCGCGCGGTCGGCGGCGCTCAAAATCGCTCCGCACGCCGATGCACTGCGCAACTCGTCCTTCACGGATGGTCTGCTGACCGCTTGTCGAAAAATCGGCCACCGTAAGCGGATCCTGGTCCGGCCGGCGTGGCTGGGTTCCACGCTTCGGCTGGAGGCCGGTACAAAAAAGTTGGAATTACGTCCTACGAGGGATGGCGTGGTTGGAGTTTTCCTCGAAGGGGGCGCTGAAAAGGAGTGCGCACCTATCGACTTGTCGAGCGACCCAGTGGAATTCGCTGAGAGGTGGCTCGCGGGCGTGGTACAGCATTCCGTTCGTTAGAAGGCTGCTGCACAATCGATGGCCGCAGATGATCGCCGATAAACGCGGATGAAGAACACATGAATTACCGGCGTCCATCTGCGTTCATCCGCGGATTTGTTTTTCAGCCGCTTTAGAGAGTGCTGGCATCATGGATCGGAGAATGTTGAACCGTCGTGAAATGCTGATCGCGAGCGCCGCGGGATCGCTTTCCTCCTTAAGCGCGGCCTCCAATCTCAGAGGCATCCCGATTCGCGGCGGCATTCCCCGCGTCGATTATCACGCTCATGTCGGAGATGAGATCACCGTAGACCGAGCCATCGAGCTGTCCGCACAGCGCGGCATTAAGTTCGGCCTTCTGCAACACGCGGGCGTCAAAGGTCACGGATACGCGGTGAGCGACGATGAACAACTGCGAGCCTGGATAAAATCGCTCGAAGGGAAGTCCGTGTTTGTTGGGATTGAAGGAGAGGGCGTCGATTGGCCTTCGGCTTTCACGGCGGCGGCGCTTGCCAAGCTGGACTACGCGCAGTCAGACCCGCTGGGCATGCCGGATAGATCGGGTCAGGTTCTTAGACTCTGGTCTCCGGATTTCCGATATGACAACGCGCAGGAATTCATGGATCGCTACACGGATTTTCATGTCCAGTTGATATCTACGCTGCCTATCGACATCCTCGCCGTGCCGACGTTTCTACCGGTTGTGTTCCGGCCTGACTATGACCGGCTGTGGACCCCGAAGCGAATGCGAACCATCATCGACGCGGCCGTGAAGCATCGTGTAGCGATAGAAATCGACTGCCGTTTTCGGGTGCCCGGTTTTCAGTTTCTCGAGATGGCCAAAGAAGCGAAAGCAAGATTTGTTTTTGGATCTAACTTCCAGACCGTCGAGGGGATCGGAGATATCAGCTACTGCATTGAGGCATATCAGTGGCTCCGTTTGACGATGAAAGACTTGTTCCTTCCCGCGCCTCCGGGCAAGAGACCTACCCAGCAAAAGACTTAAGATCAGGTCCGGCCTTCGATAGGGGCTCGCCATCGAAACAGGAAGAAGTGGCGGCCACAAAGAGAGCAGCGGAACGGCAGGAGAAACCAATGCAGAGCTTTTTCCCAGGCGTTCCGGACGCCTACGCCCCGGAACTCCACCGATCTGCAGTGCGGACAGCTTTGGAGGGACATAGGTTACGGTAGGCCGGTGAGGTGGTGCTACGCGTTAGGGCCTCGCCAAGCGGCTCCGGCCACTTCGCCAGCCGGCCTGTGCGGCGGCTTTCTTTTGCTGGCAGCCGCCTCACGGGCTGCCGTGCGCTCGTCGGCGCAAACGCGCATCTCATCCTCGCTGAAGGTCAATGTCTGGATTTCGCCTGGTATTTCGCCACGGTCCAGAAGTGCGCGGCACAGGAGCGGAAGTTCCTGTATCCGGATGCCATACTTTAGCACCAGAGCGAGATCGGCGCGAACCGTACATTTGGTCCGCGTGCGGTCCTCCTCCTGGCGTTCAAATGCGAACACGCGGAATCCCAGGTCATGAGTGAATCCGGTGATCACGAATTGCATTCTTGTGCTCCTTTCGGCCATCACGTAGACCCCGACGCATGCCGGTTGCAAGTGGGTTCGTATTCGAGCACCAGGCGATCCTGCCGGGACGGGCGGCGCGCGCCGTCGCAAACCTCGAAGACGAATCCGGTCGGCTGCCGCTTGATGAGCGCCGCGTAGAGATCGTGCAGATGGCCAAGCAGCGCGCCTTGTATGTTGTCGGTTTCGCCGATGTAGATCCACTCGCGCGCGTTCGAGATTCCGTAAACCCCTGAGGCCGCCGGCGCATACATCTGAACTGCTCCCGATGTAAACGGACGCGGAGTAAGCTGTTCAAAGGGCATTCGTTATCCCGCTCACGCCGTGGTTCCGTTTCTCTTGGACTGCGGCGTCCCGTTCATCCGATCGGCCATTACGCGCAGGCGTTCCACCAGTTTCTTGCCCAGGCTCAAATCCGTGGCGTTCGATTTGTAGCCGGGCAGCCGGGAATCGATGAACTCCCGGCGGAATAGCTGATCGGAGGCCAGGCTCCCTAACAGTTCCAGTTCCTTCGCGGTGAATTTCACTGCGATCATTGTCATTCAATCCTGCCTTGTTGCGAGGCCATTAGATATTTACCATCATCGGTTAAATACTGTTGATTGTCAAGCGAGTACGTGCGAGAATGAGGTAGAAATGTACTTGTAGCAGTTAAGTCTGCCGCCCAGGACTCTATGTGGACGTTACTCTAGTCATCAAACAGCGCTTGAGTGAGCTTGGCCTCGACCAGAAGGATCTGGCGGTGGCGGTTCAGGTCACCGATTCCTACATCTCGCAGCTCCTGACGAGAAAAAAGGCTCCGCCGGCGCCGGGACGAACGGACCTCTACGACCGAATGGGCGAATTCCTGAAGCTCCCGAGTGGAGAGCTTTCGAAACTTGCGGACCTACAGCGTCAGGAGGAGTTGAAGAAGAGGGTGGTGGAGGCGCCGAGGCCGCTGTTTCAGGAATGCCGGGAACTGGTTCTTCGCAAATGCGATCCAGCGAAACACAAAGAGGTGCGCAGGATTTTCGAGAAAGAGCCTTTCGGCGAATTGGAGCGCCTGGTGACCCAGAAGCTACTCGACGTGGCACAGGGGATCGCCAAAGAGGAATTGCGAAGCGAGGAATGGCTCCGCTTGATGGCCCAACTGAGCGGCCGCAGCTATGAACAAATGCGGGTGGCGATCCTTGAATTTCTGGATACAGACGTATTCAACGTCTCCATCGAGAATTGGGTCTCATTCCTCGATCCGATGATCGAGTCGTGGGACATCGACATGAAGACGTTTGGCATGGAAGTGGTCTTGAACCGCCGGCTGGCGCCAGGCGTCCTGAAGCGTTTTGAATTTGTAGAACAGCAGCGCACCGAACCGTTCACGCTGGAACCTGGCTTTGAGCAGTTTCTCAGGGACAAGTCCTTGAGCGGCGACGCCACCGAAGAGGAAATCGAATTTCTGAAGGCACTCAAGTTCAAGGGCCGGCGGCCTGCTCCTCTCTACTATTACCGGGAGTTGCAGAACTTAAGGGATCCGCTTCACTTCCCCGCTGCTACGCGGCCCAAGGAACAGCCCAGAGCATTGGACTAATCGCAGAGGCGCCCGGCGCTGGGCAAAGGAATATCTCATGCAAGAAACTTCTCGAGTTCGCAAGATCGCTTTCGTCGGCGACCATTTACCGCGCAAATGCGGCATCGCCACGTTTACGTCGGATCTGCTCGCGGCCGTCGCCGCCGCGCATCCGCAGAGCCGGTGTTTCTGTGTGTCGGTGAACGATATCAAGGATGGCTACGAGTATCCGGAAATAGTGCGCTTTGAGATTGAGGAACAGGACTTGTCGTCGTACCTACGCGCCGCGGATTTCCTCAACATCAGCAACGTAGACATTGTCTGCCTGCAGCACGAGTTTGGAATTTTCGGCGGCCCCGCCGGCGGCCACATTCTGGCATTCCTGCGCGAATTGAGGATGCCTGTGGTCACCACTCTTCATACTGTTCTGCGCGACCCGCGCGCGGACCAACGGCGCGTGATGCAGGAGCTGATCTCGCTGTCGACGCGGCTGGTGGTGATGGCCGAAAGTGGACGGCGGATGTTGCAGGAAATTTACAAGGCGCCGGCGGCGAAGATCGATCTGATCGCGCATGGCATTCCCGATGTGGGCTTCGTGGATCCCACGTACTTCAAAGACCAGTTTGGCGTGGAAGGACGAGTGGTGCTGCTCACCTTTGGCCTGCTCTCGCCGAATAAGGGCATCGAGTACGTGCTCAACGCGCTGCCGGAGATTCTGGCCGAGTTCCCGGACGTCGTGTACATTGTCCTGGGCGCCACGCATCCGAACGAACTGCGCGAGCACGGGGAAGCCTAGCGGGTGAGCCTGGAGATCCTGGCCAAGAAGAACAAGGTAGAGAAAAACGTAATCTTCTACAACGATTTCGTGGACCTGGAGAACCTGAAAGAATTCATCGGCGCCGCCGACCTTTACATCACGCCGTACCTCAACGAAGCGCAGATCACTTCGGGAACACTGGCGTACACGTTCGGCGCGGGCAAAGCGGTAGTTTCCACTCCCTACTGGCACGCCGCGGAACTTTTGGCGGACGACCGCGGAGTGCTGGTGCCGTTCCGCGACGCCCCGGCCATCGCGCGGGAAGTGAATGCCCTGCTACGGGACGACACGCGCCGCCATGCCATGCGAAAGAACGCCTACCGCATCGGCCGGGAAATGATCTGGAGCAACGTGGCGCAGCTATACATGCGTTCGTTCGAGCTGTCCAGGCTGGAAGGGGCAGCACTTTCTCGAAAGTCTCTTGCCACCAAGACGCTCGACCAAAAGCCGCGGGAACTTCCGGAGTTGAAGTTGAGTCATCTCTCGCGCATGACCGATTCTACGGGCGTATTCCAACACGCGGTTTTTAGCGTTCCGAATTTCTCCGAAGGCTATTGCACCGACGATAACGCGCGGGCCTTCATTCTTGCAGTGCAACTGGGTGAATTGGGCGAGGAGCCGGAAATCGTGCGCAGCCTGGCCACCACCAGCGCCGCCTTTCTGCATCACGCGTTCGACGCCAAAACGAAACGCTTTCACAACCACATGAGCTTCGACCGCCGTTGGCTGGACGCGCAAGGCTCCGAGGACTGTCAGGGCCGGGTGCTATGGGCTCTGGGAATCGGCGTGGGGCGTTCGCCGTTCAGAAGTTTCCAGATGATGGCTGGTCAACTTTTCGCGCGGGCCTTGCCGGCCTTTGCGGATTTTACATCGCCGCGGGCCTGGGCGTTCGGGCTGATAGGAATCCACGAGTACCTGCGCCGCTTGAGCGGCGACAGCCTGGTGAACCAGACGCGCGAGACGCTCACCTGGAAGCTTATGGATCTGCTGGTAAGGAGCGCCAAACCGGACTGGTTCTGGTTCGAAGACGAGCTATCCTACGACAACGCCAAACTTGCCCATGCGTTGATTCTGAGTGGACATACCACCGGACAAACCGCCGTCTTTGAGCAAGGCTTGAAGGCCTTGCGCTGGCTCAACGAATTGCAGATCTCCGAGAAAGGGCACTTCCGGCCGATCGGCAGCAACGGCTTCTACCGCCGAGGCGGGGAGCGAGCCAGCTTCGACCAGCAGCCGATTGAGGCGCAAGCAATGGTATCGGCCTGCCTGGAAGCCTATCGGACTACGGCGGACTCCTGGTGGTACGAGCAGGCACAACGCGCCTTCGACTGGTTCATCGGCTGGAACGACCTTGGCTTGGAACTATACTCGCCGGAAAGCGGCGGCTGTCGAGATGGATTGCACGTGGATCGGGTGAATGGAAACCAGGGAGCGGAATCCACTTTGGCCTTCCTGCTTTCACTTGCGGAAATGCGATTGGCCCAAAACATGGTGACCAGTTTCCGGGAACCGATCGCCATGGCGGCATTCGGAGCATAATGATCGCTTCCTCAAGTTCTACCTTGAACAACGCCTCGTTGAACGCCGGCTCGGTTCACGTCCAGCGCTTGCCTATCATCCTGGCGCCCAACCAGTCGCGCGTGCTGCTGCGGCCATTCAATCCTGGTGGGACCGAACGAATGAGCAGGATCGTTGGCCGGATCATGTCGCTTACGGAAGAACGGGTAGGACTGCTGCTCGAAGAAATTTACGTGGAGTTTTCCGAAAGGCATCAGCATCTCCCTAGTCTTTTTCTGGAGCGCTATGAACAGATCCGCAAAATGCTATCGGCCGATGAGGGCCTCTCCGAACAGCGTCGGCTGCTGATCGGTTCCTATTTTCTGGCGGAATACTCTTTAGAATCGGCGGCGCTGTTCAATCCATCCATCGTCCCGCACCCCGATCAAAGTGGCGTTCCAACAGGCGCCCTGCGGTTCATTCTTAGCCTGCGCGCCACTGGAGAGGGGCACATTTCTTCCGTCACGTTTCGGACCGGCATCATCCATGCGGATCATCGGGTGGAGGTGTGCAATCCCACGGGCTTCCTCAGCGAGCCTCGGCAAATCCCGAACCCGCTTTATGAGAAAGGGCTATTCACGCGCAAGCTCTTTGAACTTGGGTTGACCTGCGAATTTACGCGGCGGGTGATGCACAGACTCGGGGAGTCGTTCGCGCTGGAAGAACTTCGCGCCAGTTTGCGGGACGAACAGTTCCGCCTCCCGGATGGACTGGCGCAGGAGGATCACGACGCCGCGCAGGGCATATGGATGCTGGCCCGCTCCAATCATCAGGTCCAGTTTCAGCCGGAACAGAATTTGTCGGAGCGCATACTATTTCCGGCCACGCCCTCGCAACGCAACGGCATTGAGGATGCGCGGTTCGTCGGCTTCGAGAACGACGACGGCAGTAGAATCTACTACGCCACCTTCACTGCCTTCGATGGCAATTTGGTGGTGCCGGAGTTGGTGGAAACTTCCGATTTCCTGCTCTTTCGATTCATCACGCTGAATGGCCCGGCAGCGCAAAACAAGGGAATGGCTTTGTTCCCGCGAAAGATCAACGGGCAATATGCCATGCTTTCACGGCAGGACAACGAAAACATTTACCTCATGTTTTCAGACAACGTCCACTTCTGGAATGAACGCCAAGTGCTCCTGGAACCAGCCTTCCCTTGGGAAATGGTGCAGATTGGAAACTGCGGATCTCCCATTGAGACCGATGCAGGGTGGCTGGTGCTGAGCCATGGTGTCGGCCCGATGCGAGAGTATTGCATTGGGGCTTTCCTGCTGGATCGCGACGATCCGAGCAAAGTAATTGGCCGGCTTCGCGAGCCATTGCTGAAGCCGAACAAGGATGAACGGGAAGGCTACGTGCCCAACGTCGTGTATACCTGCGGCGCTCTGGTGCACCAGGGCGAGTTGATCATCCCGTATGGTCTGGCCGATCACGCCACCGGATTCGCTACCGTCCGGCTGGGTGAGGTTCTGGCCGCCATGGATTCCGTCGACGCCTGAACGCCATGGCAATTCCCCATAAGAGAATAGCCGTACTGTCGCCGGTCGCCTGGCGAACTCCCCCGAGGCAGTATGGCGCTTGGGAAACAGTGGCCGGCAACATCACGGAAGGACTCGCCGCCCGTGGCTGGGACGTGACATTGTTTGCCACCGCGGACTCAGTGACCCGCGCGCACCTGCATGCAGTAGTCGACAAGGGATACGAGGAGGATTGCGCTGTCGACCCCAAAGTAGC
Source organism: Bryobacteraceae bacterium (assembly GCA_035632375.1). Classification (GTDB taxonomy): domain Bacteria; phylum Acidobacteriota; class Terriglobia; order Bryobacterales; family Bryobacteraceae; genus Palsa-89. Next base: position 60,130 of record DASQGY010000276.1, read on the forward strand.
CGAGTACCTACACATCTCCGAAGTGTTCGAGCATGCTGCCGAATTCGACCTGATCCATAGCCACTACGACTTCATGGCGCTGACCTACACCCGGCTGGTGCAGACGCCGGTGCTCACCACGGTCCACGGATTCTCCTCCGAGAAGATCATGCCAGTGTACCGGAAATATCGGAATGGGTATTTTGTTTCCATCAGCGATTCCGATCGCGCGCCAGGGCTGAATTACCTGGCCACCGTGTACAACGGAATCGATCTCTCGTTGTACCCGCTTCAGCAATCGGGTGGTGAAGATCTGATCTTTCTCGGACGCATTCATCCGGACAAGGGTGTTCATCTAGCCATCGACGTTGCCCGCCAGACCGGGCTGCCACTGGTTATCGCCGGCATTATTCAGGACAAACAGTATTTTCGCGACGAAGTGGAGCCCCATCTCAACGGGCAGATTCGCTACGCGGGGCCGCTGGATGTTCGCGGCAAGAACGACCTTTTCGCACGCGCCCTGGCGCTACTCCACCTGAACACCATCCCCGAGCGATTCGGACTGGTATTGGCGGAAGCGAATGCCGCCGGAGTGCCGGTGATCGCGATGGACCTGGGTTCCTGCCGCGAGGTGATCGAGGATGGACAGACGGGATTTCTAGTCGCGAACGTCGACGAAGCGGTGCTGGCCTTGGAACGGCTTGGCGAAATCGATCGACGCGCCTGCCGCAGGCGGGTCCAGGAATGCTTCTCCGTTGAGACCATGGTGGCCGCCTACGAAAAAGTCTACGTGACAATTTTCGATCTGGAAGCAAGGAAGCGCTCATGAGCCACGGCATTGTCAGGCGATATAGCAAGAACCCCATCCTCACCAAGGCGCAGATTCCCTACGAGGTGGAGACAGTTCACAACGCGGCGGTGGTGAAGCATGGCGATCAATACATCATGCTGTTCCGCTCCCATCTGCGCACCGGGCGTTCCATCATCGGTCTGGCGCGCAGCTCCGACGGATTCCAGTTCACCGCCGATCCCCAGCCTTTTCTGATTCCCGCGCAGGATGGTCCGTTTGCTGCCTACGAAGAGTTTGGCGTGGAGGACCCGCGCGTGACGGCGATTGACGGGGAGTACGTCATCACCTATAGCGCCTACTCGCGAAATGGAGTGCGGATCGCGCTGGCTAAGACAAGAGACTTCAGTCAGGTTGAAAGAATCTCCCTCATCACCGAGGCGGACTATCGGAACCTGGTGATCTTCCCCGAAAAGTTCGACGGACTCTATGCGCGGCTGGACCGGCCTCATTCTGAGATCGCCCCCTGGTCGATATGGATCTCCTATTCTCCGGACCTGCGCTTCTGGGGCGAGTCCCAGCTTGTGATGAAGCCGGTGCAGTATCACTGGGACGAAATGAAGATCGGTCCCGGTGCGCCGCCTTTCAAAACCGATCGGGGATGGCTCTCCATCTATCACGGTGTTTTCCAGACCATGGATGGCTCCATCTATCGCTTGGGTGTCGCCCTTCACGATTTGGAGAATCCGGCCAAGATCCTCGGCGTGGGCGACTCCTGGATTCTGCAGCCGGAGGATCCTTGGGAAGTGACCGGCTATGTCCACAACGTGGTCTTTACTTGCGGGGCGGTGCCGGAACCGGACGGAACCGTGAAGATCTATTGGGGAGGCGCGGATTCGGTGATGTGCGTAGGGGAGGCAAATGTCGCGGATCTGGTCGCGTTATGCCTGGACCACGGCCGGCCGGCAAAGTAGATCGGCGGATCGGAACCTGTTACCCTGGAGCTTAAAGGAGAGATTCATTGGCTGAAGTTAAGATTTTAGACGGCGAGACCCTGGATAGCGCGCTTCGCCGTTTCAAGCGCAAGGTGCTGCAAGAGGAGATTATCAAGGACATCAAGCGTCACTCGTCCTATATGAAGCCGGGCGAGAAGAAGCGCGTGAAGGCCGCACTGGCGCGCAAGCGCAATCGTAAGAAGCGCTCCCGCGAAGGCGCAATGGAACCAGCCAGGTAACGGATTAGTGGTTTGAGGTCCTAAGAATTGGAGTTTTGGACCGGGTAGTGATCGCCCAGCCACTTCTCGATCTGTTCCCGCTGGGCGGCCAGCACGACGCGTTGCCATTTCACAACGCCGGTACGCTCGCTGTACTCGGCCATCACGTAAGAACCTTCGTTCAGCACCTCGATCAGGCCGTCCGTTTTAGCCCGTTTGAAGTGGTAGGAGGAGAGTGCGCGGTGGTGTTTTTGCATCTACAGTCCAGTTTAGCAGACTGGCGCGATTTGCGCTTTCCGGCCGCAACGCGCTATAGTTGAAGGCGTACCGGTAGTCATATCGCGCCCACCTGTAAGTTTTTTGCCTGTCTGGCTCGCTGATTTCCGCTTCACAACTTAAGAATGAAAACCTTTTCCGAACTACCCCTTTCCGCCACCTTGCAAACCAACCTGGCTCAGCATGGATTCGTCCAGCCGACGCCGGTGCAAGCCCTGGCCATCCCTCAACAACTCGCCGGCCACGATTTAGTGATCACGGCGCAAACCGGCACCGGCAAGACCCTTGCCTTTCTGCTTCCGCTGCTCGATCAACTCGGCAAACAGAGTATCCCGCGCGGCATCAGCGCCTTGATTCTGACCCCCACCCGGGAGCTTGCCATACAGATCAGCGAAGCCTTCGCCCAACTCGCCAATGGCACCGGCATTCGCGCCGCGGTGGTGGTGGGCGGAATGAACGAACAAAAGCAATTGCTGGCGATCCGCAAAGGCGCGCAAGTAGTGATAGCGACGCCAGGGCGCCTGAACGATTTCCTGGATCGCAAACTGGTGAAGCTCGGCTCGGCGCTCGTTTTGGTGCTGGACGAGGCGGACCGGATGCTCGACATGGGCTTCCTCCCCACCATCAAGAAAATCCTGGGAGCCTTGCCAACCGAGCGCCAGACAATATTTTGCTCGGCGACCATTGAATCCTCGGTGGCGCATCTGATTCATGCGCACCTCAAGAACCCAGTCCGCGTGGCCATCGGCTCTACGACGAAACCGGCCGAGCATATCGACTTGCACATCTATGAGGTGGAGCAGGACCGCAAGCTGGGCTTGCTGGAGAAAATGCTGCAGGAAGAGCGCGGGTCGTTTCTAGTGTTCGCCCGCACCAAGCATGGGGCCGACCGTTTGGCCAAGAAGCTGGTACGAGGTGGATCCAAAGCCACCAGCATTCACGGCAACCGCACTCAATCGCAGCGCAATCTGGCACTGCGCGGATTTCAGGAAGGCAGCTATCGCGTCCTGGTAGCCACCGACGTCGCCGCCCGCGGGGTGCATGTCGAAGGTATCGCTCACGTGGTGAACTACGATCTCCCGCAAGTGCCCGAAGACTTTATTCATCGCGTAGGCCGGACGGGCCGAGCCGGGCTTCGCGGTACGGCTTCCACCTTCAGCACTCGGAGTGAACGCGGCGAAATCCGCAAGATCGAGCGGCTGCTGGATCTACAACTGACCCGCCGCGCCGTGCCGTCTGGAGTCCAGCAGGAGCCGGCGCGCGCCGGCCAAGGCGCTGTCATCGAGATGAGGGAACGCAGCCCGCGCGCCCATCAGGTCCGTAGTTTTGCGCCGAAGGTCAGAAGCTTTCGCAGAAAGCGTTTCTAAGGTGGGGCCAGGCATTCTGCCGTCGGCTTAAGCCAGGCTTAAGCCTGTGCCTGGAGTTTCTCCATTTTTTTCACAGGCTAAAGCCCAATGCCGTTAAGTTTTCCGGCCGGCTCGGAAATCAAACATTTCACAGTGCTAATGTTGGTCACTGAAATATCAGATGCGACAAAAGCAATCCACCGAGCGTCGGCACGAGTGCCGACGCGGCACGCATGAGTGCG
>DASQGY010000277.1:0-2444 GCA_035632375.1 Bryobacteraceae bacterium
CATGACGGACACAACCTCACTGGCTCTCCTTCCAAGCACAGCTAGGATTCTAAGGACGGATTGCACTAGCGATTGTACAATGCAACCCCTCGTATGGGCGGCCGTCGGGTCAATCCGATTCGAGGAAGCTTGCCATGAACAACGGACGCCCGGCCACCGCGGTGTGGAAGGCGTAGGCGGTCAGGGAGAGGAAGACAACCAAAACGAATACGGTTGTGCTGGCGTACCAGGTGGATAAATCCGCGATCGGAAGGCCCCCTAGAGTGTTACCCACGAAGAGGCATACAATCGTCGGCAGCAATCCTCCAAACCGCAACAGGGTTGCAGCGAACAGCGTAAAGAATGAGATTTCCCCAACGGCCCTGATTACATGGTGAGGGTCTCCGAATGCGGCCGAAGCCCCGAAGAGTACGAACGCGACCGCCGCGAGCCATTCCTTCCTCAGAAACACGCGGAGCAACATAAGGATGAACGTGAGCAACATTCCAATAAGGAACGCGTTGACCAGCCAAATGAGCAAACTGTTGGTCAGGCCACGTGCATCTAAGTACGAAAGTAGGTTAGCCCTAACAAAAGAGATCGTACCGTAGTGCTCCAGAACCACCCGGCCACCTGAATTCAGGAGCGCAAGTCCCACGCCCAAAGCCACGCCGAAGAGGAGGTGCCCGCCTACCAATGGATCGCGAATTCCGCCGCTGAGCACGCGGCTCCAGGTAATCATGCTCTGTGGCCACCGCCTTCTCACATAAGGCTCGAACGCCAGGTACAGCACCCATATGGTTGCCGCAGGGATCGCGGCGTCTAGCGCACTCAGAAGAACTAGAGTCGCTTCGCTCAACGCGGCGACATGATGGGCGGTTAATAGATGACTCAGCCAAGCTCCGGCGAAGACGAAGGCTGCCGCCCGGTTCGCTCCGCGGATGTCGCCTCGTTTCGCCCGGAAGTTGCGCCAGGCTAGAAAAGCACCCAGTCCGAGCACCACAAGGAGGACCACCAGGGCGCCAGGCGCAACATCCACGGATTGCGGCATTCGTTCGGGCTTGGACCAGGGCCCTATTAAGCGGAAAAACACCGGCTTCCCGCGCCACGCCGCGGCTTCGATTCTCATCGGAATCTGGGGGGCGCTCGGGTAGTATCCTGTCCATGCCGCTCGCGCATCGAAGGGGGCGAGCGGATTCCACTGCGGCTGGGCGGGAGTGAAGCGAGTGAGGTCCAGGCCCGCCGCCGTGAATAGCGCTTTCCAGTCAAAGAGAACGGACGGAGAAGGGTTTTCCTCTACTGGCGGAGGCATGGAGTCGAACTGCAGCAAACGGCCCTGCGGATCCAGACTCAGCCCAATCATCCCGGAGACGATGGGTGGCGGGTCCTTGGGCGAGACATAGTTGAAGGGACTGCTTACCAGCAGGGGCAACGGACTCTGCCGATACCAAAAAAGGATCAGCGGCGGCTGTCCCTTGGCCACCTGATCCCGATATGCGGAAGGGTTCCCTTGCTTCTCAGCATAGGCCTGGTAGGCGAGATCATAGCTAAACGCGTAAGCGCCGTCGGCAGGAGGGTTAGCGTAGCCGAAACTTTCGATCGTCTCGCGCGCTTTCTGGGCCAGGATGTCGGGTGGGTACGGGAAGGGAGTCCTCTGGAGTACATTGGCCTTCGCGTCCAGGATCACGACCGCCACCAATCCCACGAGAATCCATGCCAGACAGATCGCGGCGGTGCGCAACGAAATCCCCTCCGTGTCCCCGGCTGCGGCTACCATCTCGGGCGACGGCGTTTCACCGGCGGCCAGTGCAGCGGCCAATGGATCGCCTCCCGGAAGTGCGGCTGCCACTTGCAGCGCTGTCGCCGGGCGCTTCGCTGGATCCTCGGCCAGGCAGCGGCGAATTACGCGGTCCACTTCGGGGGCCAAGTCCGGGTGGCTCGAATCCGGAGAGGGACGTTTACCGGTGAAGACTTCGTGCAACACTATGCCCAGCGCGTAGATGTCGCTGCGTGCTGTCACTTCCTGGCCGGATCGCTGTTCGGGCGCCATGTAGCCCGGCGTTCCGCTGCGAATGTCTTTTACTTCGCCGGCCACGCCTGCGAGGCCGAAGTCGGTGATACGCAACTGGCCTTGGCCGTCGAGCATGATGTTGCCCGGCTTCAGATCACGGTGCAGGACACCTTTGTCGTGCGCCGCAGCTAAGCCGGCGCAGAGTTGGCGGGCGATCTCGAGAGCCTTGTCTTGCGGCAATCGTCCGATGCGGCGAAGTAGCGAGGCCAGATCCTCGCCGTCGACGTATTCCATCGATAGATAGGTTGAGCTTTCAGCTTCGCCGATGTCGTATACGCGGCAGACGTTGGGATGCGAGATCTGGCGGGCGATGCGCACTTCGTTGCGGAACCGTGTTAGCGTCTCCTCGTGCGATGTCCATTCGGCGGGGAGAAACTTGAGAGCCACGGTCTGG
>DASQGY010000278.1:0-34744 GCA_035632375.1 Bryobacteraceae bacterium
ACCAGGGCGAGAGCGGCGATCGCGGCAACCAGGGCGACTTTCGAAATCCGGGGCTTCGATTTCCAATTCATGGGCGGAGTTCTCCTCTCCATTTGTTCATGATACGAGGCCTGGAGGCGGTTTGTTCCTGGGAATTTGTTCCGGGAGTTTTATTCGATGCGGCCGTCGCGCATGCGGACGATGCGGTGGCCGTAGGCGGCGGCTTCGGGATTGTGGGTGATCATCAGGATGGTCTGGCCGAGGCGGGTGTTGAGATTACGGAGGAGAGTCAGCACGGCATTCGAGTTTTCGGTGTCGAGATTGCCGGTGGGCTCGTCGGCCAGGAGAATCGCAGGATGATTGACGATGGCGCGGGCGATGGCTACGCGCTGCTGCTCGCCGCCGGAAAGCGAGCGCGGCTTATGATCGAGGCGGCCGGTGAGTCCGAGAATTTGCAGGATCTCCTGGAACTTCGGATCGAGCGGGCCGTTCTTGTGGGCGATGTGGCGCGCGATTTCGATGTTGTCGCGGGCGTTGAGAGTGGGCAGCAGATTATATTTCTGAAAAACGAATCCGACAGTGGTCTTGCGTAACTCGGTGCGCTGCGCGTCGGTCATGCCCAGGAGGTCCTGGCCGGCGATGTGGACGGTGCCGGAGGTGGGCGGAGTCAGTCCGCCGACGATGTGGAAGAGTGTGGATTTTCCGGAGCCGGAGGGTCCGACGATAGAGACAAATTCGCCGGCCTGGACATCGAGATCGACGCCGCGGAGCGCGTGCACATCGACCTCGCCGACGCGGTAGGTCTTGCGCAGATCGTGAATGGCGATGATGGGCTCACTCATAAGAGAGAGCCTCGATGGCATCCTGGCGTGCGGCTTTGAGTCCGGGATAGAGTGCGCCGAGCATGGCCCCGCCCAAGGCGAGCGCGGTAGTGATGGGCCACCAGTTATAGGCGATGGCCTGGATCAGGGAACCGTGAACGACGTTGGAAATGATGTAGCGCGTCCCATAGGACATGGCGATGCCGAAGATCGCGCCGGCGATGGCGAGGACAACAGTTTCGCGCAGCAGGATGTTGAGCACGTAGGCCGGAGATGCGCCGAGCGCTTTGAGCACGCCGATCTCGCGCGTGCGCTCGAGCACGGCGGTGTACATGGATAGAAAGACGACCAGGAATCCGATCAGTACGCCGATGCCGATGACCACCCAGATGAACTGGCGCAGCATGGGGACGCTGTTCACCGAGAACAGCTCGGTGTATTCGTCCATCGAACGTATTTCGTAGCCTTTCAACTTTTGTTTGAGGTCGGCGATGATATCGGCGGTGCGCGCAGGATCGTCGAGCTTGACGTAGATGATGGTGATCTTGCCGGTGTTGGCGGTGAGGTCCTGGAGTTTCGCCAGGGGAAAGACCTGACGCGCGAGCATTCCGGTTTCATAGATTCCCGTGACGCGCCACGGGCGATTCAGGACGGTGACGGAATCGCCGACGTTGAGATTGTGCTGCTGCGCGTAGTAGCTATCGACCATGACATCGTCAGGGCCGCGGAACGGTCCGCCGGAGACGAAGTGGAAGCCGCCATTGAGGAGGTCGAACGTTTTCAGATCGACGCCGGTGACGTAGTTGAACATGTCCGTGCCGTGAACCAGGACGCCGCTGGCGACGGTGACGTGCGGCTCGGGCTGGATGACGACGGGGATCAGGCGCTCGGGCATATTGCCGCTGAAGTTGATCACCGAGCCGCTGGGCGGGCGGATGATGATATCGGCGCCGACGCCGCGGGCACGACGGGCCTGTTCCTGCATCATGCCGTCGCCCAAGCCGACGAGGGTGAGCACCATGGTGACTTGCAGGCTGATGGCGATGACGCTGAGCAGCGTGCGCACAGGCCGGTGTCTGAGATTTTCGACAACCAGTTTGTTGGTCAATCTACTTGTAGGATACGATTACGCGGTTGGGCAGCGGCGTCAGCGTGTGCATTTCACTGCGCGCGAATCCGGCGTTGTGGAACATTCGATCGTACTCGGCGAAGGTGTAGGCATCGCCGCTCTTGGTACTGCCGAGCATGGTCATGGCGAACATGGCGTCGGCCGGGGGCGCGATGCGATTCTCGTCGGGGATGAACTCGAAGGTGAGGACGCGGCCGCCGGCAGCGAGCGCGGCGTGGACTTTGCGCAGGAGCTGTTCGTTTGTTGATTGGTCGAAGTGATGGAGGAAGTTGGTGAGCAGGATAATATCGTAGCCTTGGCCGAAATCGACCTCGAAGGCGTTGCCTGGGAGTAGCGTGTGACGATCGGCAACGCCGGCCTTGGCTGCATTTTCGCGGGCAACTTCGAGGACCGGCGCCCAATCGAGGGCGACAATTTGGGCGTTCGGATTTTTCCTGGCGATGGTGATGCCAAACAGGCCATGGCCGGCGGCGACGTCGAGAACTTTCCACGGGCGGGAGTCGGCGGCGCCGAGGAGGTCGGCGATGCGTTCGGCGGGCATCGCCATCAGCGGGGCCATGTTGCGGGCAAAGTTCACCCAGAGCGGATTTTCAACAGTTACCGTTTCTTCGGTGAGGAGCGTTCCGCCTTTGCGCACCAGGGCGGCCATGTCGTCGAACGCGCCATTCTTCTGGCCGATTTCGACGATGAAATCGGAGACCGAGCCCATGTACGCGGGGGAGTGGCGGTTGAGAAAAACGTTGGAATCGGCGGTGAGCGAGTATTCGTTGCCCTGCTTGGTGAGGAATCCGATGATGGTGAGGAAGTCGCACAAGACGCGCGTGCCTTTTTCCGAGGCTTGAATGCGCGAGGCGATGGCGCTGACGGTTTTGTGGCCGTCGGCGATGACGGTGAACAAGTCCAACTTGATGGCGCCGTGAAGGGCGGACGAGCGCATGGAAGCGCCCAAGGTATCGAAGATGAGTGCTGGTGAGGGCATGGATGTTGGAGGTGGCACGTTCATAATGATAGCCGCCCTACTAGACAGTTTGCGTCATATTCAGGCGGGCGGCGCAGCGAGGGGCTAGAATCTAGCCAATGGGCACTGGGACGGTTGTGATCACAGGAGCGTCGACCGGGATCGGGGAGGCGTGCGCGCTGCGGCTGGACAAGCTCGGCTTTCGCGTCTTCGCCGGTGTGCGCAGATCCGAAGATGGCGAGGCGCTGCAGAAAAAATCCTCCGGTCGGCTGACGCCGGTGCTGCTGGATGTCACCAGCGAGCATTCGATTACTCGGGCGGCGCGCACGGTCGGCGATGGTCCGCTGGCCGGACTCGTGAATAACGCCGGGATCGTAGTGGCGGGCCCGGTGGAGCTGGTACCCATCGCGCAATGGCGGAAGCAACTGGAGATCAACGTAATCGGACAAGTGGCGGTAACGCAGGCGTTCCTGCCGATGCTGCGTGCCGGGCGCGGGCGGATCGTCAACATGGGATCGGTGGCGGGACGCAGCGCGCTGCCGTTCTCGGGTCCTTACTGTTCGTCGAAATTTGCGCTGGAGGGATTGAGCGACGCGCTGCGGATGGAGATGGAACCGTTCGGCGTTTCGGTTTCACTCGTGGAGCCGGGCGCGGTGCGGACGCCGATCTGGAAAAAATCGATGGGCGAGGCAAACGAGTCGATGGCGGGAACGGCTCCGGAGCTGTTGGGGCTGTATCGCGCGATGCTAGCCAAAATTCAGGCGGGGGCGGCGCTGGCGGAGAAGGGCGGATGTTCGGCTGACGAGGTAGCGAAAGCAGTAGAGCACGCGCTCACCGCGGTGAAGCCCCGGACGCGCTATGTCGTGGGTAGCGACGCCAAGCTGCGCATGCGGCTCCGGATACTTCCGGACCGGACGATGGACTCACTTATCCTGAAGAAACTGAATTCCATGCGGGTGGAATGAGAAGCTACGCGGCACTTCTATTGTGTTTTATGGCGGGGAATTCTTTCGGCCAGTTCTTGCGCGGGGTGAATCTGGCGGGCGCGGAATTCGGCGAGAACAATCTTCCGGGCACACTGGGGCGCGATTACACGTTCAACAGCCAGACGACGTATCGTTATTTCGGCGCGAAGAATCTGAACCTCGTTCGAATGATGCTGCGCTGGGAGCGGCTGCAGCCGGTGCTGCGCGGTCCGCTGGATGCGAATTATCTGGCTGGAGTGAAGAACAACGTCGCGTGGGCGAAGGCGCACGGCGATCGAGTGATCCTGGACATCCATAATTACGGACGCTACAAGATCAACGAGAACGGCGTGCTGACGACGTACACGCTGGACAACAGTTACGGCGGCGCGGTGAAGGTGTCGGGCGCGGACCTGGCGGATTTGTGGACGCGGATGTCGGCGGAGTTTCGCGATGAGCCGGCAGTGTACGCCTACGATCTGATGAACGAGCCGCACGACATGGGATCGGCAAGCTGGAAGAGTATTTCGCAAGCGGTGTTGATGGCTATTCGCGCGGGCGGGGACAACAAGCTGATCATGGTGCCGGGCGACGATTGGTCGAGCGCGGAGCAGTGGGCGAAGGTGCACGGTCCGGCCGGCTGGATCACGGATCCGGCTGTGAATTTCGCTTACGAAGCGCATCAGTATTTCGATCGCGATTCGAGCGGCACGTACGCGCTGACTTACGATCAGGAGCTGGCGCTGAATCCGAATCTGGCGTCGAGCGGGGTGTCGCGCGTGATGCCGTTTTTGAATTGGCTGGAGGGCAACAACGCGCGCGGGTATCTGGGCGAGTACGGGATTCCGAATAGCGACGCGCGATGGAGGACGGTGCTGGATGGCTGTCTGGCGGCGATCGACGCGGCGCGGCTGGATGGGACGTATTGGGCGGCGGGCGAGTGGTGGGGCGATTATCCTTTATCGGTGCAACCGGCGGACAATTTCGCGACGGACCGGCCGCAGCTTGCGGTGCTGGCGTCGCATCTCGCGCCGGGATCGTTCACGACGGTGTCGGCGGCGAGCGCCGGTGGATTCGTGTTTGCTCCGGATTCGTTGGTGACGGGATATGCGGCGGGATTGTCGGCTGGCGCATCCGTGGAATTGACGGACTCTGCGGGCGGGAAGACTGCGGCGAAGGTTTTGTATGCGTCGGCGTCGCAAGTGAACTATCTTGTTCCGGCGAGCGTGGGGCCCGGGCACTTCGATGTCGCGGTGAGCGATGGCGATCGGGTGGCGGCGCACGGGTCGCTGGAACTGGATCGAGTGGCGCCCGCGCTGTTCTCGGCGAATGCGGATGGCCAGGGGGTGGCGGCGGCGCAGATTTTGCGGGTGAAGTCGGGCGGAATGCAAAGTTACGAGAATGTCGCGCAGTTCGATAGCGGGCAGAACAAGTTCGTCGCCGCGCCGATTGATTTTGGCGACCCGGCGGACCGGCTGTTTTTGTTGTTGTACGGAACGGGATTTCGCAATGCGTCGGCGGTGGCGCTGCGCGTGGGGTCGGTTGCGATTCCGTTGCTGTATTCGGGAGCGCAGGGGCAATTTGCGGGGCTCGATCAGGCGAATGCGGAACTGCCGCGAACGTTGATCGGAGCGGGGAGCATCGCGATCACGTTCACGGCAGATGGGAAGACGGCGAATGCGGTGACGGTGATGTTTCGATAATTGGGCTGAAACAGCTTGCTGAAAACCCAACACAGGCACGAATGCCTGTGCTACATCACCAGTGGATGCGGACGCCGCCGATTACGCGGCGCGAGAGAGCCTGATAGCCGAGCACGCCCTGGTACCGCTCGTTCAGAAGATTGTCGACGCGGAAGACGGGCGTGAAGTGACGCGCGAGATCGTACGAGGCGCTGGCGTAGACGTTTTCGAAACCCGGGTTGCGCGTGACGCCGAAGCTGAAATCGACGTCCTGCCGTTCGCCGATGAAGCGGCCGCCCATGACGAAGGACCAGCGGCGGGGAGTAACGGCGACGGACATGAATCCGGAATTGCGCGGGCGGCGAGCTAGCTCGTGGCCGAGCCCCGTGCTCGACGTGGGCGGAGAAACGGAACTCGTGATGCGAGTGTAAAGGCGCATGTATCCGGCGGTGATGAGTACGTTCTTGTGAACGCGGGATTGGACCGACGTTTCGATGCCGCGAGCCCAACTGGCTTGCACATTTTGCCAGGTGTTGCCGACGAAGGCGATCAGGTTGTGGAAGGAGTTGCGGAATCCATCGACTTCGGTGCGGATGCGGCGGCCGAACCATTCCGAGACGATCGCGGCCTCGCCGGTTGTGGTTTCTTCCGGAACGAGGGCGGGATTGCCGTGGAAGAACGGCGATCGCGCGAAGTTTTCCAGTAGGCTTGGTTCGGTGACGCCGCGTCCGCCATCCACGCGGAAGGTGGCGGAAGACAGCGCGCCGTGTTCGCCGGCCAGGAGGAAACTGGCGCCGCCGCGGCCCGATCCGCTGGTGCCGAATGCACTGCTGTGTTCCATGCGCGCGCCTCCACTCAAGAACAGGCGGCCGCCGATGGACTGCTGGACGTTGGCGAACAGGCCGTTGTTATCGCGGTCCACGTTGATGCTACTGAGATCGCCGAGCTGTTTCTGATATTCGTAGCCGAACACCAGCACGCCGCCGCGATGAGACAGCGTGCCCTGATATCCGCCCGAGCGGCGCTCGGTCAAGTTCAACGAGTGAGAGGAGCCGAAGAACGCCGTGCCTTTGGCGATGCGGAGTCCAGGGGGAATCTGGCTCGCTGTAGGAAGCGCGAGCGGATTGAGCAGGTCGACGAAAAACACTTGCGCCGGCGGACCGGGGACGTCGCGAACGAAAGCGGCGAGAGGCTGCGTGGAGAACTGCGAGTTGTCATCGAAGCGATCGGTGAGGCGATTGAATCCGAAAGTGAAGCGCTGGAGATAATTCGCGCCGCGGCTGTCGTCCAGGCGCAGCGAAACGGTGGAGTTCCGTTCCTGCTCGTGAGCGGAGAGATTGTCGACGCCGTAAGCGGTCTGGCCAGGCGTGCCGGAGTGAGCGTCGTAGATGCGGAAAACGCCGCGCAATTGCGTAGCTTCTGAAATTTTGTAGCCGAGGTTGGCGCTGCCGCTGTTGTCGCGATAGAAATCGTTCTGGAATTCGCCAGCGGTGTGAAGTTCAGCGGCGCTGAACGAATAATCGAGGCGCTGGTAGCCGCCGGTGAGCGACGCGATCCAGCGGTCGGTTTGAAAATTGCCGCGCTCGTAGGAGACGGCGCCGTGTGGGACTTTGTTTTCTGGATCGCCGCGCTTGGTGAACAACTGGACGACGCCGGCCGCGGCTTCCGCGCCGTAGAGAGCGCTCTGCGGTCCGCGGACAACTTCGATGCGATCGATACCTTCGCTCGAAAGATGCTCGGTGTGCAATTCCCCGCCCGGATCGTTGAGCGGAACTCCATCGAGCAGGAAGAGAGTTCCAGTTCGCTCGGCGCCGCGCGTGTAAACCTGGGCGAGCGATCCGGGACGGCCATATTCGGATACCTGGACGCCGGGGACTTCGCGCAGAAGATCGAAGACCATCGGAAAATTATCGGCGGCGATCTGACGTTCGGTAATTACGGTGGATGCGACCGCGGCTTGTTCCGGCGTGCTTTCGGCGCGCGTGGCGGAGACCGTTACGGTCGCCACCGGCCCAGCGATAGCGAGTGTGAGACGCGCCTCGGTGGCGTCAACGAGCACCGGCGTTGCGGTTTGAAATCCCGCTTTCTCGACGTGGGCGTCGCACTTGCCCGCGCCGGGAATGGTGAAGCGTCCTTCGGCGTTGCTAAAAACAGTTTGGTTTTGGCAGGAAACGCGAGCGCCTTCGACCGGGCGGCCGGAAGGGTCGAGTATCGTGCCGTGAATGTTGGAGGTTTCGCCCGCGAATGCGGCGAGCGACAGAGTCAGGAAAACAAGAGTTCGCATCGTACGTTTCTCCCTCGAAAACGTGATTTCAATTCGAAGCGAAGAACCGGTCTCCTGACTTGCGGCGGGCCATAGTGAGCGATCTTCCCACTTGCGCAGTGATCGCCCGGCCGAAATACGTGCCGCTTACAGTTGCGGGGCAGTGGCGGAATTACACCGCCTTCCCGTTCATTCCTCGCTTGCTAATTGTGAAAGATCTGGATGCGAGTATAGCATTAGCCGCGATTGGCAAACGTTGAGCTACTCACGTCAACTGAAGACTCGCTCTGATCGCCAAGTCAACGCCCCCGCATCGTAGCGGCATCGGCCTTGCCCAGGCGCTTGACAAGCCGCTGACGGTCGATTGTACGCAACTGGTCCAGCCGAACGGTAGAGGGGACATTCAAGCCCGAGCCGACCAGGGCGTGAATGTGAACTTCGTTCGGGTAAGGCTGCGTGTTTACTCTTGACGTGATCGCAGCGACGATTGTGGTTTGGCTGTACTGATTGCTGACATCGTTCTGGATGATCAAGGCCGGCCTGGTCTTCTTGATTTCGTGGCCTAGCGCCGGATCGAGCGCCGCGACGTAGATTTCCCCGCGCTGCGGATAGGCTTTGCTCCCCGTTCTTCGCGTTCGAGTTTGTCCCATGCTTCTTGCTCCAGCGGAAACCACTCCTCCGCAAGTTCCAGATTCAGCTTGGCGTTAGCCAGGGCTCCCGCTTTGAGCTGTTCTCTGAGGTTTGCGGCGCCGTGGGTCTTAACCAGGTTTAGAACTGCCTTATCGATGAAGCGGCTTCGTTGGCCCTTTTTCACGACCCGGTCCAGAACCGCTACCGTACTATCCGGCAGGATGATATTGAGTCGTTTGCTCACGAGTGAGACGTCCAGCAATCTTATGACTTCAAGCTACACACTTTTGGTGTGTAAATCAAATCTACTGCTAAGCCGCAAAAAGATCGACTACATCAAGGCCTTGGTCACGCTCTTCAGCGCTTGAGCGGAGATGGTCAGCGTCGGGTTGGCAGCGAGGGCTCCGGGAATGGCCGCACCATCGACGACGTACAGGCCATCCAGCACGGCTTTGCTCGCGGCGGGCTTGCTGGCATCGAAGACCTGGCCGAATTCGTTGACTACGCCGGTTTCGTGCGTGTCGCCGATGGCGCAGCCGCCGAGCGGATGTGTGACCACCAGCTTCTTGTCGCCGAGCAAGCCTTCCCAAGTTGGAAGCGGAAGATAATCGCCGCCCATGGAGGTGCAGAAGGCGCGGAGCAGAGTTTCGACGTCCTGCCATTGCTTTTGCTGCGCGATGGGATTTTCCCAGCCGATATCGATCTGGTCGCCATCGATTCCACCGAGCTTGATGCGGCCGGCCGGGGCGTCTTCCTGCGACATGACATTGAAGAAGAAGGTGTCGACCAGCATTTCGGCTTCGGTTTGAAAGCGCGTCGGATCGTCGGTGTTGGGTGTTTCGAACAGGAATTGCGTCAGGTTCGAATTCCACAGCGCCTGCATCATGCTGAAGAACGACGGGCTGGCTCCGATGTTATCCAGAAGTTCGAGTCCCTTGGCCACGAACTCGGCGAACATCGACGGGATGGCGCAATCCTCAATCTTGATGAAGCGGCCGTTGTAGTTCATGGTCACATGCGAGAGATTGATGGGCCCTTTGGTGCTGTAGGCGGGGCGCACGGTGCCATCGGGGTTTTTCATCTTGTAACAGAAAGCGCCGAAGTCGCCATTGGTGGAAAACTTGTGGCCGAGCATCTGGCTGAGCGGAAGATGGGCATCGCGCTCGGAGCGCAGGAGCAGTTCGGTAGTTCCAAGAACACCGGCCGCGAGGAAAATCTTAGGCGCGGTTTCGGTCTGCACACCGTTGTTGTGGAAGTCGTCCTGGAATTTCACCTGCCACTGGCCGCCGGCCTGGCTGATGTTCAAAACTTTGCACTGCGGGAAGAGGGTGACCGTGGGATTGGGCTTGTTGAGCAGTTTCTTGAACAGCGTTTTGTTGAGCGTGTGGCGGGCTTGCGGAAGGCATCCGAGCATGCAGCGTCCCTGGCGTTCGCAATGGGCGTGATTGAGGAAGGCGTCGCTGTCGGCTCCGCGATTTTCGTCGTACTCGACGACGGCGAGTTCCAGCGGCTCCCAAGTCATGCTGGGGATATTCAGCTTGGCCTTGACGTCGGCGGCAGCTTCCTTCAGGACGCGGGCACGATCGAGATAAACGTAAGCCTGATCGCCGGCCAAATTCATCAGTTCGTTCTTCGTTTTGCCGGGGAGCGGAACTTTGGTGACGACGTAGTTCAGCCAGCCGCGATTGGCGTTCTTACGGTCGCCGGGGACGCCTTCCATCCACTGTCGGGCAGCGGCGAATTCGGGATCGCCGAGGTTGAGTCCGATGGATTGCAGGACCTCATCGTGCGGACGAATGGTGACGTTGGAATAAATCAACGACCCGCCGCCGACGCCGCAGGCTGTAAGGACATCGGCTTGATGAAAGCGCGAATACTGATAGAGGCCTTGCGGGTTCGCAGAAGTGCGTAACGCAGCGAGGAAATCGATGAGACCTTTGCGATGATCGGGCCGAGGCCAGTATTGAACCGGCATGTTGTTCGCTTTGGTCCAAGGGCCGAAGGCGTCGCCTTTCAAACTCAGCGGGTCGGGGGATCGCCAGAATGTCCCGCGTTCCAGCAACAGAACTTTTTTTCCGGCAGCAGCGAGTTGGACTGCGGCGATGGTTCCACCGAAGCCTGTTCCGATCACGATTGCGTCATATGGCATACTCAGAGGCCTCCCTGGTAAGTAATGTGGTGAACGACACTATCGAACTGGCGATGAAGCCGGCTGGCGAAAACAGATCTTTATGATACACGGGCACGAGAAAAAAACAAGCCGTTAAATCTCTTATAAGCGTGAATTCCTGGTTAGTTAGGCAACGAGATCCCGATCGGCAAGGCCGGGTCGAATTCGGCCAAGGCAAATGCGGAATCCCACAGACTATAGTGCGCAACGAGCGCTTAGCGTTTCGAAGTTTTTGACGAAGTGACGGCATCGTAGACGATCATGCGGGCGACGGGTTCGCCTTTCTCTTCCTGTTCGGGCGCATAAACGCGGTGGGTCTCGATATCGACGGCGAGACTGTGCACGCGTTTCTCGACGGCGAAATCTTCCAGCTTGCGGAAATGATTCGGATCGTCTTCCTGAAAGACGGCGATAGCGCCGCTGGAGCAGGCGACGTAGACGCGGCCGAGTCCCGGATCGAACTTGGCGACGTCCGGCCCTCCGGGAAGCGGAAAATTGGCGATGGACTTGTGCGCGTCGAGATCGAACACGGTGAACATGCGGTTGCCTTCGCAGACCAGAAAGGCGCGATGATGCTGGGGATCGAGCGTCATACCGTGATTGCCCTTGCATTCTCCGACCGGATAGCGGCCCACGACTTCGTCTTTCGCGGGGTCGATCACGGCGAAGATGTCCTGGTCCTGTAGATTGACGTAGATCTTCCGCGCGACGGGATCGTATTGCGGCATGCCGGTTTCGCTGTCGAACTTCAGGGTCTTGATGATTTCGTCTTTGTTCACGTCGATGATTGCTTCGGCTTTGCCGCGCTCGTCGGAAACATAGAGCTTGTGAAACGGTTCGGCGTACGCGCTGCCGTCGGGCTTGCTTTCGGTGGGCAGTTTTTTGATGACGGTCATGGTCTTCAGGTCCACGACGCCAATTTTGTTGTCGCCGGAATCGGAGGTGTAGACCTTCTTGAGACCGGGCACATACTCGACGCCTTCGACGCCGGGGACATCGGGGACGGCTTTGACCAATTTGTTGGTGCGGAGATCGATCACGTAGAGCAAGCCAGCGGCGAGATGGGCTGAGAGCAGATAGTGATCGTCGTAGTCGATGGTCAGGTAGTCGAAACGCTTGCCGGCCGGGCCGGGTAGATCGAAGGAGGCGATCTTCTTCAAGGTTTGCGCGGGCGCGGCGGCTGAGCACGCGATCCAGAGCGCGGCGAGAGTGAGAAACAGTCTCATGATTGATAAATACAACGTGCTTCTGAAGATTCGCTGAGTTCCTTCATGGCGAGAAGGAGTAGGTGAACTTGACGGTGAGACGCTGTTCGCGGAGCAGAACCGGATTTCCGGCGGCGATGCTATTGAATTGGCTGCCGATGTTGTAGATCACGAACAGATCGCTGTCGGGTCGATAGGTGTAGCGCAGACGAAAGTTGAGGCTAACGGGATTTTTCTCGATGGTATTAACCTGGGCGAGGACAGAGGTCGTGAGAAAACGATTGAACGAGTAGCTGGTGTTCAGCGATCCGATGTGAACGTTGTAGAGCCGCCCGGCGAGGCGAAAGCGATCGTAGGTTTCGACTGCTGCCAAAGACACCTTGGGCGTCGGCCGATAGCTGCCGCGTACGCGAGCTTCGTTCAACGTGCCGTTGTAGTAGGTGCCGAAGCGCTCGAAGAAGCCGTAGACCCAGCGCTTGCTGGCATCCGATCCATAGGTGAATTGGTGGCGATCGAAGTGGTAAACGCCGGCGGGGATGAAGACGTTGCGAAAGATATTGAACGGCGTAGAAAGGCGCTGGATGAAGTTGTCCACCAGGTCGTCGTCGGTGTAGGAGCCGTTGTGAAATAGCGCGCGGAAGGTGGTCTGCCACTCCTGTGTTTGCAGGACGCCGTGCGTGTCTGGGTCGCGCGAGTAGAATCCCTCGAAGTTGTATTCGCGAACCGGACCGGTTTTCGGCCGCGGCGACAACTGGAAATCGTAGAAGTTGGCGATGAGATCGGTGCGGTCGACGAAGCCGACTTCCGGATTGAAGTTGGGTTGGACGATGGAGTGCCGCCACTGGGCTTGAATGAGGTTGCTGTCGTAGGCGGCGACAAATCCTTCGGCCCAATCGCGGCCGCGGAGCTGAGGAGCGAACGAGGACGTCTTCGCGTAGTAGCCGCTCAGCGTGAGCCGCTTGAACAGCAGGAAGCTGGCGTCGACGCCGCCGGTGCGATTGAATTGGTCGAGCGGGTTGCCGCTTTCCTTGTCGATCAGAATGGCGCCGATGTAGGACTCCGAAAGAATCTTGCGCTTCACCCGGGCGACGACGTAATTGGCCCACGGATTGAACCCGCTGGTGCGCGTTCGCGCATCGAGGAAGCCGATGTCGTAGTCGCCGAGCGTCCCGGTAAGCTTCGCGCCGACGTCGAGCGGGACCTGCTCACCCGTGTTCGGATCGATGCCAATCTGGCGGCTGAAGAAAAGCTGTGTGCTTTCCTGGGCGCCGAAGTGAAAGAATCCGCCGTTCTCCAGGAAGAACGGACGTTTTTCGGGAAGCGAGTTTTTGAACGGCGTGATGTTGACGCGCAGCGGATCGACGTCGGCGTCGGCGAAATCGGTGTTTACGGTGAGGTTCGCCACCACGTTGCTGCGGATTCCGTACTTCACATCGAGGCCGCCGGTGTGCAAGGCGCGGTCTCCCAGCGCTGAGTTCGAAACCAGGCCGCCGAGCGCGTAAGGCTTGATCACCAGCAGCCGGCCGCTGCCGATATCCTGGAGCCCGGTAAGGCGGCCGCCTTCTGAGACGCGCTCCAGTCCGTAAATGCGCAAGTACGATTGCCACAGATCCTCTTCGTTCTTACGTCGGATGAAGCGCAGGAAGTTCAGGCCGATCGTGACGTCGGCGGACGCTTTGAAGTTGAGCGACGAAAATGGAATGGCGATGGTGGCTGACCATCCGTGGGAGGAAATGGCGGCATTCGAAATCCAGACCGCGTCCCAGTTCGGGTCTTCAATGGCGCCCTCGTTGGCGATCAGCCGGTCGAACTGCGTGCCGAGCGGATTGGTAGTGAATACGTAGCCGCTGCGCGCGTCGTTATTCGGCGAGATCATCACGGAGACGTGGTCGTCGACGGTGAAGTCGGTGTCGCGGCGGAGCTCGTTGGCGACGATGCCTGCCGGGTTCGAGTCGAAGCACTGAATGCCGAAGTAAAGATAGCGGCGGTCGTAGAGAATATGGACCACGGTCTTTTCGGTCTCGGGGCGGCCTTCGAATGGCTCGCGCTGGTGGAAGGCGGTGATTGTTGCAGCGGACGCCCAGGTATCGTCGATGGCGCCGTCCATACGCGGGGGATGATCGGTGCGAACGGCGAGGATATCGCGCTCGGCGGCGAATCCAAGAGCCGCGACGCACAGCCAGCAAGTAATCGCCCAACTTGGCACTAATGACAGTTTATTTGCTGCCGTAGTTGAAGTCGTCGAACAGGGTGACGCTATCGGCCTTGGTCCAGACGCCAACCTTGCCGGAATCTTGGAAAGTTGTGTCGTCCCACTCCAAAGCTTTCTTGCCGTCGAAGGTGACGGTGAAGTGGTTGCCCTGGAAATCGACACGCAGAGTGTGCCACTGGCCGGAGGCAACCTTCATGCCGGCTCGTTTCTTTTCCGTGCGGCGGCCGTTGATCGTGTGGTAAATAGTGACGTTGTCTTCGAGCGCGTTGGCTCGCGCAACGTAGTAGTTGTTGGCGTCACGGGCGCGCCAGATCAAGCCGCCGGCGCGATCTTCACTGCCGGATACGGGTTTGAACTTCACTTCGACATAGCCGTCTTTCAGGCTGGTGTCGTCCTTGATGCAGACCGGATAAGTCGCCTGGCCGGATTGCTTGAGGACGTTGGGCTTGCTGGGCGCGGTATCGTCCTTTTCGACGGTCCACTTCGGCGTGCCGGAGCCGGTTTTGGTGGCGGTCCAGCCGGGCGGCGGCGCGCCGGCGGGAGCATTATCGAAATTCACGGTGCCGGCAACTGCGCTGGCCGAGAGCGCAATGAATATGGCGAAGCAAGCAAAGTTCATACGACCTCCTCACGCTTTCTGGTTCGAGGCGATGCGCCATTCAGCGGCAGACGCATGCGAAACGACGATCCTTTGCCTGGCTCACTCTCCACTTCGACGGAACCACCGTGAGTTTCGGCGATCCATTTGGCGATGGACAGGCCGAGCCCGGCGCCTCCCTGTTCGCGGGAGCGGGCTTTATCGGCGCGCCAGAAGCGATCGAAGATGTGCGCGAGATCGCCGGGCGCAATGCCAATCCCTGAGTCGGTGACAGCGGCGACCGCGAACGAGCCTTGTGTTGTGAGGCCCATCTGCACGCGGCCGCCGGCAGGCGTGTATTTGGCGGCGTTATCGATCAGAATGAGCAGGGCGCGCCGAATGGCGGCGGAATCGCCGTGAATTTCCAACGGTCCGGCGGGGACCTGCGCGGAGAAATCCAGGCCGCGGCTGCGCGCCAGTTTCTCGCCCTGTCCGGCTGCCTCGCGCACGATGGCGCACATGTCGGCGGGCACGTTCTCCAGCGTTTCCTGGAGGGAATCGGCGCGGGCCAACAGCATTAAGCTATCCACCAATTGCGACGTGCGTTCGGACTCCTGGAGGATTTCATCGAGCGCTTCGCGATATTCGGCGGCCGGGCGATCGCGCTGCACGGCAACTTCCGCGGTGGTTCGAATGAGCGATACGGGCGCGCGCAGCTCGTGCGACGCGTCGGCGGTGAATTGCTTCATGCGCTGCACGGAAGCTTGCAGCCGGGAGAACATTACGTTGAGCGTTTCTGAGAGGCGCTGCAGTTGATCGCCGGTTTGAGGCACGCGCAGGCGCTCGGACAGATTCTCGATACCGATGCGCTGCGCGGCGCGGGAGATTTCATCCACCGGAGCGAGAGCGCGGGTGCTGAGCCAGTATCCGCCGATGCTGGCCAGAAACAGCATGAGAGGGATCGCGAACAGAAGGATGAGGCGAAAGCGATCCAACGCTTCGAACGCTTCGTTCATCAACGCTGCGACCTGGACGGTGTAGGGCTGGCCGCCTACGACGATGCGTTCGGAATAAAGGCGAAGCTCGTGGCGTTCGATGGGCAAGTTGTCGAAGCGCGGAGAGCCAAGCGTGGCGGGAAGCGGGATGGCCACGTTAGCGCCAGCGAGAGCGGGCGAACGATAGAGCCAGTCACCACGTTGATCGCAGACCTGCAGCAGGTCGCCGCCGGGGCCGAGCACGGCGTGCTCTCGCAATTCATTGCGCATTTCGGCGAGCGAGGAAGGCGAAGCCGGATTGGTCATGAATTGAGCGATGCCGCGCACGCGATCGCGCAATTCGTCGTCAATGGCGTGGTAGACGCTGGCGCGCATGGCGAACCACGCGGCGACTCCGAAGACGGCTAACCCGCAGCCGAAGACGAGCGAATACCAGGCGGCGAGGCGGATGCCGATGGAGCGGCGCTTCACGCGTCCTCCTCCGGTCGCACGGAGTATCCAACACCGCGGACGGTATGAATCAGCTTTTGCGCGCCGGGCGGCTCTACTTTGGCCCGCAACTGGCGGACGAAGACGTCGAGTGTATTGTTCTCGACTTCGCGATCGTTGCCCCAGATAGATTCGATCAAGCGCTCGCGCGTGACCACGCGGCCGGCGTTGCGCAGCAGCGATTCGAGGAGCTGGAATTCGGTGCGCGTGAGCGGGATCGGGGCGCCGTGGCGGGTGACGACGCGCGCGGCGGGATCGAGAAGCAGATCGGCGATTTGCAAGCGAGTGTCCGGCTCCACTTCCCTACGGCGGCTCAAAGCACGAAGGCGGGCGAGCAGGACTTTCAGCGAAAAAGGCTTGGTGAGGTAATCGTCGGCGCCGGCATCGAGACCGGTGACGATGTCTTCGGGAGAATCGCGGGCGGTAAGCAGCAGGATCGGCGTGGTGCTGCCGATGGACCGGAGGCGGCGGACGATGGCGAATCCGTCCATGCCGGGGAGCATGACGTCCATCACCAGTACGTCGTAGTGAGCCTGGCGAGCGGCTTCCAAGCCCTCTGGTCCGTTGTGTGCGACGGTGGCGGCGTGATCCTGCTCCTCCAGGCCTTTCTTCAACTGGCGGGCAAGCCTCTGGTCGTCTTCGACGAGGAGGATGTGCATAATGGGCGCCCTGCTTAGTATCATCCTGCATTCTGAAGATCGGCTGAGGGTAACCTGGGAATTCCGATAGCGCCGGACCTCAGCCAATCCTCAGGATGTTTCCCGATAATGGAATTGGTGCAGGAGGCGAAACTATGAAAAAAACCGCATTAGCCTTGGGCTTGATTTTTGCGGGGGCACTGTTCAGCCAGGAGATGCCCGCCGATTACGCGGGGGTTTTGAAAACGCTGGACAAGAAAGGCGACTACAAGGGGAATGTTCTGAAGGTGAACATTCCGCGCAACGATCTGAAAGTGAGTATCGATGGCATCGCCACTCCGACGTCCTTCGGTTTTGGCGGATGGGTGGCGATGACCAAAGGCACTGGCGGAATGGACGTCATGATGGGAGATCTGGTTCTGCTGGAGGATGAGGTCAACCCGGTGATGTCGGCGCTGCTGGACAACGGCCTGGAAGTGACAGCGCTGCACAATCACTTTTTCTTCGAGAGCCCACGAATTTTCTACATGCACGTGCACGGACACGGCAAAGCGGCGGAGCTGGCGATGAAGGTGAAGCCGGCGCTGGATTTGATCGGGCGAGGATCGCCGCAGCATACGAGTTCGGTGACGGGCGGCGCGGGCGGCGTCTCGGAAGGACAGATCGACACGGCGAAGATCGCTAAGATCGTGGGGCATGAGGGAGAGCAAAGCGGGCCGGTATATAAGATAACGGTAGGACGCGACGATCTGCACGTGCGAGAGATGGGCGCGCCGCTCAACGCCCGCATGGGTCTGAACACCTGGGCCGCCTTCTACGGCAGCGATGCGAAGGCAGAGATCGCGGGAGACGTGGCGATGCTCGCGCCGGAGTTGAATCCGGTGCTGAAGGCGCTGCGATCGAACGGGCTGGATGTAGTGGCGATTCACACGCACATGACAGGTGAGCCGACCATTTATTTCCTGCACTACTGGGGCACGGGACCGGCCGATCAGTTGGCCACGGGGTTCAAAGCTGCGCTCGATCAACTGGGCAAGCATCCGGCCGGTGCGCACGCGAATCACGCCGCGGCGAAATGAGGGCGGGGATTCGTGTTGCGATATTCGGTTTAGCCGCGAGCTTGTTGGCGCTCGCACAGGGGCCGGCGCCAACAGTCGTGTTTGTGTGTGAGCACGGCAGCGCGAAGAGTGTAATCGCTGCGGCTCACTTCAACCGGTTGGCGGAAGAGAAGGGCTTGCCTTATCGCGCGGTAAGCCGCGGGATTCAGCCGGACGAAGCGATTCCGGAAGTAGTGAAATCGGGCCTCCACGCCGACGGGCTGGATGTCAGCAGTTGGAAGCCGAAGCAAGTGAGCGACGACGATCTGCGTGCGGCCTCGAACGTGGTCACGTTGGCGTGCGAGTTGCCGAAGCCGAAGGCTGCGCCGCCGGAAAAGCTGATCGAGTGGAAGGATGTTCCGGCGGTCGGCGATGGTTATGCGGCGGCGCGCGCGGCGATCGTGCAGCAGGTGGAAAAACTGTTGCAGGCCTTGGCCGAGAAAACGCCGAACGAGAAAAAACCCTGAGTGGCGGGTGTGCGATGGCGCACGGCGTCGGCGGCCTTAGGGCTTAACCGGCAAACCGCGATCCTGCTGATCGCGATTCTGATCATCGGATCGGGCGAGGAAATGTGGATGCGTTTCCTGCCCAAGTATCTTGAAGCGCTGGGAGCATCCGCATTCCTGATCGCGGCGTTCGACGCCATCAAGACTTTGCTGGGCGCAGTGTATGCGTATCCCGGCGGACTGGTGACCGACCGGTTCGGACATCGCACCGCGTTCGTCGGCTTCACTCTCGTCTCGATCGCTGGCTACCTGCTGCTGATCGCGCTGAAGTTTCCAGCCGGCGTGATCATCGCGATGTTCCTGTTTCTGGCCTGGAGCGATTTCTCGCTGCCGGCGACATTCTCGCTCGTCGCCGCGTCGCTGCCCGCGACGAAGCAGGCCATGGGGATCGGGATGCAATCGCTGATCCGGCGAATTCCGGTGATCGCGGGTCCGATCGCTGGGGGAGTACTGATCGATCGGCTGGGAATCGCGCGCGGCGTACGGACGGGAGCGTGGGTTTCGATTGTGCTGACGATCGCCGCCGGGCTGTTGTTGAACAAGCTGGTGCGGAGCGCTCCTTCGGCGCCAAAGCTGCACGGATTCCGTCGGGTAGTGAGCGATTTTCCGCCGCCACTCAGGCGGCTGCTATTCAGCGACATCCTGATCCGGTTCTGCGAGCGGCTGCCGTTCGCCTGGGTGGTGATTTACGCGATGGAGCGCGGGATGAGCGGCACTGACGTAGGAGTACTGACCGCGATAGAGATGGCGGCGGCGATCCTCTGCTATGTGCCGGCATCGATGCTGGCGGATCGCTATGGCAAAGAGCCGTTCGTGATCGCGACGTTCGTGATGTACACGCTGTTCCCGCTGGTGCTCGCGGGGGCGCACAGCTTTCCAATTTTTGCGCTGGCGTTCGCCGTGCGCGGGCTGAAGGAGTTCGGCGAGCCGGCGCGGAAGAGCCTGATCGTTTCGTACTCGCCCGCCGGAGCGCGCGCGGCGACGGTGGGAGCGTACTACCTGATTCGCGATTCGGTGGTCACCAGCGGGTCGTTCATCGGAGCGGGGCTGTGGCTGTTGGGTCCAACGACGAATTTTCTTTCGGCGGTGGGAGTAGGCGTGGTGGCTACGGCTGTTTACGTGGCGAGCCTTCGCGGACTGAAGATGCGCCGTTAACGCTCATCAAGCGCGCCAAGTCTTCCACGGTTCGGACCAATGACCGCAGGGTGCGGCAGTCCTTCGGGCTGAGGACGGCATCGGCGCGTCGAATCAGCGCCCGGAGTTCGGTGCTCGCCAGGGTCCTCGGCGATACTGCGGGTCTTGAGTTTTTCGTCTTGGTCACGCGTGGGAGCGCCGCGCAGCGGGCATCTCTCTGAGCATTTCACACGAAGCTGAGGATTACCTGAGTGCTGATTTCCGGGCGCGCCGGGCGTCGCGGGATACCATGAAGCGTGGATCTTCCAGTGAATCCGCCGCTGCTTCCGATGCTGGCCAAGCGAGTGGCCGAGCTGCCTGAAGGCGACACCTGGATTTTCGAACCGAAGTGGGACGGATTTCGCGCGCTGGTGTTTCGGGACGGCGACGAGATCCTGATTCAGAGCCGCGATGAAAAGCCGCTGAACCGTTATTTTCCGGAGCTGGTGGAGGCGTTGAGCGCGCAGTTACCGGCACGCTGCGTGCTTGATGGCGAGATTGTCATCGCCAAGGACGGCGCGCTGGATTTCGAGAATCTGCAACTGCGCCTTCACCCGGCGGCATCGCGGGTGAAGCTGCTTTCGAAACAGATTCCGTCGTCGATCGTGTTTTTCGATTTGCTCTGTGAAGACGGCCGAGATTTACGCGGAGAGCCGTTAGAGAAACGGCGCCGAACGTTGGAGCACTTGCTGGGTGCGGCCAAGCCGCCGATTCATTTGACGCCGGCAACGCGGGACAGAGCGATGGCTTCGGATTGGTTCCGGCGATTTGAAGGCGCGGGGTTGGATGGCGTGATAGCAAAGCCGGTCGCGGGCACGTACGAGCCGAACAAGCGAGTGATGTTCAAGGTGAAGCACGAGCGTGACTGCGATTGCGTAGTCGCTGGATTTCGCTGGTACAAGAAAGGCGAGCGCACGGCGGTTGGTTCGCTGCTACTGGGACTTTATGATGACAGCGGCGCGCTGCAGCACGTCGGCGTGTGCGCGAGTTTCTCGATTGAGAAGCGGCACGAACTGGTGAAGTTCCTGGAGCCTTATCGAACGGATGCGCTGGTGAATCATCCCTGGCGCGCGTGGGCCGAGCACGAGCCGGTGGAGGGCGAGGGTCCGCATCGCATGCCGGGCGGTCAGAGCCGCTGGAGCCAGGGCAAGGATCTGTCGTGGGAGCCGCTGCGTCCGGAATTAGTGCTGGAAGTCGCGTATGAGCACATGCAAGGAACGCGTTTCCGGCATATGGCGCAGTTTCGCCGCTGGCGCACAGATAAGAAGCCGGCCGACTGCACGTACGCTCAGCTTGAGGTGGTGCCACCGCACGAGCTGGCAGCGATTTTTGCCGCTGGGCGATAACAGCGGGTCAGGCTTCGCGCTTCGCGCCGCGCTTCTTGCGGGCCTTCTTGTGCAATTCACGCCATTCGCGCGTGGGGTCGTCATCGGGATCGGGCGTTTCCTGCGGAGGCCGGTTCGACTCTGGAACGTGACGCAGGTTCACGCGAATGCGCGTCCAGGTGGACGAACGTCCGCGCATCGAATCGACCAGGACATCGTCCACAGCGAGGGCATCCGCGGCTTCCGGATACTTGCCCTTCCAACGCTCGAGACCAGCGAGCGCGGCTTGTTTATCGGGCGAATTGGCCACTGTAATCAGCGGCATCTTCGTGCGCGCAGGCTTGGAAACGGACTTGGCGCGCGACGGGGCGACACGCGGAGCTTCGCTCTCCATCTTGCGAAAGTGCGGCGGCCAGGGCGCGTCGGCGATTCCTTCGGCTTGATCTTTATCGGCTAGCTCCAGTAATATTTCGAGGGAGCCGGCGTGATCGTTCATCGCCGCATGCGGATCGCCCAGCTCGGCGAATCGCTCCGGCACGGTGAACATGGTGAACGCTTCGGGCTCGCAATCGGGAACTTCGCTCCAGTCGAGCGGCGTTGAGACGCGTGCGTCCGGCAGAGGCCGCACAGAATACGCCGAGCATGTGGTGCGATCCTTTGCGTTCTGGTTGTAGTCGAGGAAGACGCCGTGGCGCTCCTCCTTCCACCATTTGGAACTGGCCAGAGCGGGCACGCGGCGCTCGACTGCACGCGACAAAGCGACGGCGGCGCGGCGCACTTCGGTGAAAGTCCAACGCGGCTGAATGCGCACATTGATGTGCATGCCGCGCGATCCGCTGGTTTTTGGCCAACCGCGAAGGCCGAGTTCTTCGAGCAGCGCTTTCACCTCCAGGGCGACGGTGC
The DNA here is from genome assembly GCA_035632375.1 of Bryobacteraceae bacterium. Classification (GTDB taxonomy): domain Bacteria; phylum Acidobacteriota; class Terriglobia; order Bryobacterales; family Bryobacteraceae; genus Palsa-89. The sequence goes on from DASQGY010000278.1 coordinate 21,718, forward strand.
GGACGTCGGACCAGGGGACGCCGGGGCCGGGATCAAGATCGACACGTAACTCGTCCGGATGATTCAAGTCGGTGGAGCGAACCGGATGCGGATGCAGTTCGATGCAGCCGAGGTTGACGATCCAGGCGAGTCCAGCCGCGTCGTCGACCACGACTTCTTTGGCCGTACGGCCGGAAGGAAAGGACAGAGTGACCGTACGGAGCCACGGCGGCAAATCTTCCGGCGCGCGCTTCTGGTAGAACGCTTCGCCTTCCGCGCCGTTCACGAAACGCTTGAGGACGATGGGACGGTCGCGTATCCCGGCGAGAGCGCCCGGAGCGACGGAGAGATAATAGCGGACCAGGTCGAACTTCGAGACTCGGGCTTCTTTTGAAAAATACAACTTGCTGGGGTGCGTGATACGCACCTCGCGGCCTTCGACGCTCAGGATTTCAGGAGCTTCGTCCTTACTCACAACCTCAGGCTAGCGAATTCGCGGGAAGATTTTTCCGTCAGATGCGGTGGCGACCGGCTTGCTGCTTCTCGGCGAGGCCGCCGCTATAAGCGTCGAGGACAGCCGCGGCATCGCCTTCCATCATCAGCTCGCCGTGATCCAGCCAGATCGCCTTCTCGCACATCTCTCGGACCTGCGCGGCGGCGTGCGATACGAACAACAGAGATTTCCCCGATCGCTGAAAGCCCTCGATCGCATCGTGGCACTTTTGCTGGAAAGTACTGTCGCCGACGGCCAGCACTTCGTCCAGCATCATGATGTCGGGATCGGTGTTGATGGCGATGGAGAAGGCCAGGCGCATGACCATGCCGGAGGAGTAGGTGCGCAGCGGCTCGTTGATGAAGTCGCCGATGCCGGAGAATTCGACGATTTTCTCCGACAGCTCCATGGTCTGCTTGCGGCTGAGGCCGAGCAGAGCGGCGTTGAGGATCAGGTTTTCGGCGCCGGTGAGGTCGGGATGAAATCCGGATCCGAGCTCGAGCAGTGCGGCGACGCGTCCGTTCACGGTGATCTTGCCCTCGTTGGGAACGGCGAGCCCAGCGGCCAAGCTGAGCAGCGTGCTCTTGCCCGCGCCATTGCTGCCGATTACGGCCATGCTTTCGCCGGGCTCCAATCGAAAGGAGACGTTCTTCAGGGCGACGAAATGATCCTTGCGGCTCGGATCGAGCCAGCGCGTGATGTGTGTGCGCAGTAGCGCGCGCCCGGTGGTATGCGGGAACCACTTCGAGACGTTTTGAAATTCCACCAGCGGCGCCATATTACAGATACTCGTAAAATCCGTTCTTGAGCTTGCGAAAGACCAGCAGGCCGACGGCGAAGGTCACCGTGGAGACAAGCAATAGATTGCGCAGCGTAGTGAGAACGGGCGGCTGTCCGTCCAGCAAAACCGTCCGCATCATGAGGACCAGCGCCGCCACCGGGTTCACCTCGTAGATCGCGCGAAACTTCTGCGGAATCCGCGAAAAGGAATAGAAGATCGGCACCAGCCAGAACAGAATGGTATTTGCCGAGTCCACCACGTAGCGCGTGTCGCGAACGTAGACGTTCAGCGCCGAGAAGGCCAGGGCCAATCCCATCACGAAGAGTATTTCCAAGGCCCAGATCAGCGGCAGCCAAAGCCAGTGGATGTTGATGCCCCGGCCGAAGATCACTACAGCGGCCAGCAGCAGTCCGATCTGAATCAGCAGATGAAGGCAATTGGATAGTACGCTGGCTATCGGGAAGATCTCGCGCGGGACAGGCACCTTCTTGATCAGGAACGAATTCTCGAGCAGCGAAATGGTCCCGCTGCCCCAGGCGACGGAGAAAAAGCTAAACGGAACCAGACCGCACAGCACGGCGAGTGGGTACAGTTTATCGCCGGGATTGCCAAAGATCTGGGTAAAGATGAACGTCAGGACGCTCATCATGATCAGTGGATTCAGCAGCGACCACAATACGCCCAGCGACATGTTCCGGTAGCGGGACTTGAAGTCCTTAGCCACCAGACTGGAGATCACGAACTTGTAATCACCTTTCCACATTTACTACCGCACAACCTCGACTTCGCGAATGAATTTTCCGGTGCCGCTTTCGCGCGCCAGGTACTGATCGTGAATCCAGGCGTAGGTCTTCTCCATGCCATTGCGCAGTGGAGTGCTTGGCTCCCAGTTCAGATGTTTCTGGATCAGTGTATTGTCGCTGCTGCGGCCGTTGACGCCCTTGGGCGCGTTGAGATTGTAGTTCCGCTTCAGTTTTACGCCGGCGATCTCTTCGACCATGTCCACCAGTTGATTGATGGTCACCATTTCGGCGGATCCGAGATTGATGGGATCGAGAATCCCGGAATTCATGATTTTCTGGACGCCAGTAACGCAATCGTCGATGTACATGAAGCTGCGGGTCTGGTTGCCGGAACCCCAGATCTCGATTTCGTTATTCCCGGCGGCCTTGGCAGCGATTACTTTGCGGCAGATTGCCGCGGGAGCTTTTTCCCGGCCTCCATACCAAGTGCCGTGCGGACCGTAGACGTTGTGAAACCGGGCGACGCGTGTGTACAGTCCGAAGTCCTCGCGAAAATGGCGGCACATCCGCTCGCTGAACAGCTTTTCCCAACCGTAGCCGTCTTCAGCCAGAGCCGGATAAGCATCTTCCTCTTTCAAGCCGGGACAGTTGGTGTCGCGCTGCTTGTCGCCGTTGTAGACGCAGGCGGAGGAGGAATAGAAGAATCTCTTAGCGCCGAACTTCTGCGCGGCCTGCACCATCTGGGTGTTAATCAGGACAGACAACATGCAGAGGGCTTTGTTGTTCTCGATGAATCCCATGCCGCCCATGTTGGCGGCGAAGTTGTAGATATCGGCGGCGCCGCGAGCAGCGCGCTCGCAGTTTTCCTGGACGTTCAAGTCCAGGGACAGATTCTCTACGTCGTCAAAAAGCTGGTACCAGTCCTCGATCGGTTTGAGATCGACGCCGCGGATATTCTTGTAGCCATGGCGGCGAAAATCCGCGATCATCGCCCCACCGATGAAACCACCGGCGCCGGTTACGACAATAAGTTCGTCTTTCATGATTGCCCCATTAAAAGGAAAAGCTGGTGAACTGTTATTCTACCGAAGTCGGCGCGTTTGCCGCCGAAGCAAAGCTGGGAAAACGTGAGAAAGCGAAGCAAGAGTAGCTCCGGACTGCGACAATGAAGGGTTGATGACAGAGCCTGTTTCCTGGATCGTAGCGGCGACTGTTCTGCTGGCTGCAATCGCGCTCGCCGCCGTGGTGTACGCCCGCAGATCGGGCTTGCAGGCAGCAGCTATCGAGCGTCAAGTCATCGAGTTGCGTACCCAGATGGCCGCCGAGCAACGGGCACAGGTGGAGCGGGAACGGGACGCGGCCGCTCAATTGGCGGCGCAATTGACTTCGCAATCCGAAGGCGTGATCCGGAGCATCGAGGGGATCGCAAAGCTTCGGTCCGAGGAGATGGCAGCCGGCTTCCGGTCGACTACGGCTGAGCTGCAGCGCGGCCTTGGGGATGTTTCGGGGCGCCTGGAGGTGGTCGCCGACCGAATCAAGGCGCTCGAAGTGCTTTCCGAGCAGGTCTCGGAACTCCGTCCGCTTACCGGCCAATTGGGCGCACTCTCGGGCAAGTTGGAAGGACTGGAATCGCGCCTGAACAAAGATGCCGCCGTGCTGAACGACGATATCGCGAGTTTATCGCGAGCGATTGCTGTTTTGAACAAGACTCCAATGCAGAGTCTGCCCGGCGATTTCGCGCGCTTGGAGGATAAGACCGAGGCGGACGTGCTCGCGCTGGCCGAATCGATTGCGGTTCTGCGGCCGCTGGTTCCCTATCCGCGGTGGCGTTACGATGCCGACTGGAATAGTCCCGACGTCGCCTTCCGCCTGCGCCAGCGCATCTGGCAATACTTCAACGACCGCCGGCGGGAGATGCCGTTCATCACGCCGTGGCATCGCGCGTCGCGGGTCTGCATTTATCTGGGCAACGATCAGAGCCGGCAAATCCTGGTGGCCGGATGCCTGGACCCGAACGAGCTGGCGTTCATCGATCGGTTTCTTCGGCCGGGGATGACCTTCCTCGACGTCGGCGCCAACGATGGACTTTATACGACTCTGGCATCCAAATGCGTTGGACCGCACGGGACCGTTTGGGCTTTCGAGCCAAGCAGCCGCGAGCTTTCCCGGCTGGAGCGGAACCTGGAACTGAATCATCTCACCGTTCGCGTTTTCCCTCTGGCGCTGGCCGATTCCAACGGGCCGGCCGAGTTGAAAGTCGCACCGTATGGGCACGAAGGGCTAAATACCCTCGGCTCGTTCGTTCACGAAATCGATCCCGGCGGAGGCGAGAAAGTTCAGCTTGCACGCCTGGATGACATCCTGGAACAGAATCCGCTGGCGCACCTCGACTTCATCAAGCTGGATGTGGAAGGGGCGGAGTTGCGAGCCCTAAAGGGCGCCGTTGGAGCGCTGCGACGATATCGCCCGGTCTTGTTACTCGAGGTTTCGGATGCAGCCTTGCGTAAACAAGGTGGCAGCGCCGAGGATCTGAACGCATTCCTTCAGGCCCAGAATTACGATCTGTATATGTTCGATCCCAGTTCCGGCCTTCCGGCCAAGGCAGTGGAAGGAATATACTCCGAGAACATGATCGGTGTTCCGGCCGGAGTCGCCTTGCCGGAGGCAGTGTATAGTCCGTGGCCCCACAAATGAGCGGTACCGGCACAACAGGGCCTTATCTCTCCGTAGTCGCAACGGCGCGCAACGACGATCATGGCGGCAATCTGCTTCATCGCATGCAGATATTCGTGGATGCCTGGATCAGCCAGGCGAAGCGCCACGGCTTGTCGTCCGAGCTGATCCTGGTGGAATGGAATCCGCCGCGCGAACGTAAGCCTCTAAGCGACGCGTTGCGCTGGCCCGCCGACGCGGGGCCTTGCGAAGTTCGGATCGTTGAGGTGCCGCCGGAATTGCACGCGCGATACCGGCATGCGGCGGCGTTGCCGCTCTATCAGATGATCGCCAAGAACGTGGGCATCCGGCGGGCGCGCGGCGAGTTCGTTTTGGCGACGAACATCGACATCATTTTTTCGGACGAGCTCATGCAGTTTCTCGCGTCGGGCCGGCTGGAAAAAGGCCGCATGTATCGCATCGACCGGACGGACGTCATGAGTGAGGTTCCCGAGAAGGGCCGGATTGAAGAGCAGCTCGATTTTTGCCGGACGCATCTGGTTCGGCTTTGCGCGCGTGAGGGTACATACAAATTCACGGCCGAAGGACTGCGGAAAAATCAGGAAGTGGATATCGCCAGCGAAGCGTCGGGAATCCACTGCGGGGAGGGCTTTTGCCCCGTAGAGCGATACGAGCCGGATGGGCCGTTCCGCTGGATCGGCGAGGAAGCGGAAATCGTGTCGCGCATTCCGCCTGGTGGCGGGCTTCTGGAATTCGAAGTCGAGCCTGGACCGGGTATCGGATTCAGCGGCGAGCCGATGGCGCTTCAGGTTCTCGGATGGGATGGAACTGTCGCTGCGCAGTGGCGTATTTCCGGACGAAGTACCATGCGGCTGTTCGTTCCCCCCCCGCAAACCGATGATCCCCAATCGATTCGCTTGCGCATTCCCGACGGCGGCTGGCCTGTAGTGGAAGATCCGCGAATTCTCAATCTGCGCGTTTTTCGCTGCGCTTGGATTCCGCTCCAATCGGACGGCCCCGCCGAGTCTGACGGGCGAACGCGGCCGATGTTGTTCCGTCTGCTCAACGGTTCGCTTCGAGCGAATGGATTATTTTCGACGATCCGCCGCGGAGGAGCTTTGTGCCAGCGCGCCAGGCGATTGCTGGAATCCCGCGGCCAGGACATCGTCGAAGCCGGAATGGAATACCGGTTTGGGAATGGCTGGCACGAGCTCGAATCCGACAGCATCGAACGATTCCGCTGGGCATCGGAGAATGTGGAACTCGCGATCCGAAGCACGGAGACGTGTCAGGTGATCGCTCTTCTTGTCGAGCCGGGACCAGGAATGCAATGCCGGCCATTCGTGCTGCAAGTTTCGCAGGCGAGTGGCGGGATTTTGACTCGGGCGGCGGTTCACGGGCTGACGTTGGTGGAAGTTCCCATCCCATCGCAGCCGGGAACGGTGGTCGCGCTCAATCTGAGCACGCAATCGGAAGGGCGAGTGTCCGGGAGCGATCCCCGGTTGATGAACTTCCGCGTGTTTGCGATCGGCGGCGAGGCGTCGTCTTCTGAGCAAAAACCGCTGGCGGGAAGCTGGGCCGCGCTGACGCCGGTTTCGCGGCCGCCCGAAGTGAACTGGACGGCGGCAATGCAACGATGGCGCGCGCAGATCGCCGAGATGGGCAAGCAGGAGTGCATACACATGAACGCCTGCGGCGATTTCACTCTGATGGCGCGGGAACACTGGTTCGACCTGCGCGCGTATCCCGAGTTCGACCTGTTCTCCATGCACCTGGATTCTTTCCTATGCTGGGCCGCGCACTTTTCCGGCGCGCGCGAAGAGATCCTGCGCGAGCCGATGCGCATTTATCACATCGAGCACGGAGCGGGTTCCGGCTGGACGCCGGAGGGCGAGAACCGGCTGTTCGAGCGGATCGCGCGTAAGGGTATTCAATCCATTTCGCACGAGGAGCTGGTGGAGGCCATCAGCGAGATGCGGCGGATGCACGGGCCGGTGATTTTCAATCGCGACAACTGGGGATTGGCCGATGAATCGCTGCGGGAGATCCACCCTAACGGGATTTCCGAAGGGGCGCGGGCAGTGAAAGAGGTTGCTCTATAATTCTAGGAGCCATGCCTGTTGGGGGTCATGCTGCGGACCCGCGGCCGCCGGATGCGGAAGGGCCATACCTTTCGGTAATCGCCGCTTCACGCAACGATGAGCACGGCGGCAATTTGCTGGGCAGGACCCAGGTATTCGTCGAAGCCTGGCTGAGCCAAGCCAAGCGGCACAACATTTCAAGTGAGCTGATTCTGGTGGAATGGAATCCACCGCAGGATCGCGAGCGCCTGGCGAAGGCTCTGCGCTGGCCGGCCGACACCGGGCCGTGCCGGGTGAGGATTATCGAAGTTCCGCCGCATATCCACGCGCGTTATTTGCACGGCGACAATCTGCCGCTTTACCAAATGATCGGCAAGAACGCGGGCATTCGCCGGGCGCGCGGCAAGTTCCTGGTGCTGACCAACATCGATATCGTATTTTCCGACGAGCTTTGCAAATTTTTGGCGGCTCGGAAACTGGAATCCGGAAAGATGTACCGCATCGATCGCACGGATGTGGGCGAGGCTGTTCCGGTGAGCGCCGCCATTGATGACCAGCTCGCTTACTGCCGTAGCCACGTACTGCGGCTCTATTCGCGCGAGGGCGTTTATCCGGTGACGGCAGAGGGATTTCGCGAGATCGAACAGGACGACATCGTGCGGCCCAACGGAGGAATCCATCTGGGTGCAGGTTGGTTTCCGATCGAGCGGCCGCAGACAGGCGCGGCGTTTCGCTGGATGGACGGCGAAGCGGAGATACTCATCGATGTCCCGGGCAGAGGCGCGGTCTTGGAGTTGGAGGTAGAGCCGGGCCCGGGAGCCGGACTCGAGCCCGGCCCGAAGGAACTGTCCGTGATCGATTGGAACGGCGCCCATGTCGGCACCTGGATGGTTTCCGGACGCGACACATTGCACCTGGTGATTCCTCCGCCGCCCAGCGGAAAAACGCAGTGCGTCCGCCTTCGCGTGCCGGCAGGTGGGACTCCGCTGCCCCACGATCATCGCATTCTCGATTTCCGCATATTCCGCTGCGAACTGGCGGGCTTTGCCAGTTGGAAGTCGCCCGGCGCGTCGAGCCTGACGGCGATGCGTCGATCACGTCCGACACTGGCGCGTTTCATCCAGGTAACACGGGCTTCCGGTGGCCCGTTGGGAACAGCGCGCGCGGCTATTCGTTTGTTGAGGCGCCGCGGCGCGGACATTTTCGAAACGGGAGTGGAATGCCGCCTGGGGCATGGATGGCTGGGAGTGGAAGACGCCGAGCTGGAGAAATATCGCTGGGTATCGAAGGACGCTCAACTGATGGCTCGCGTGGGCCCGAGTCAAAGCTTCGCGATCGTGCTGGAGCCGGGGCCAACTCTGGGCTTCCAACCGTTCACGCTGGTGATAAGCGCCGCGAGCGGGCAAGTGCTCAGCCGCATCGCGGTGAAGGGCGTCACTTATGCCGAATTTTCGGTCCCCCACCCGGTTGGGTCCATCATACCCCTGATATTTTCCACCGAAGGCGGAGGCACGCCAACGGGAGAAGATCCGCGGCCGCTGAGCTTTCGCGTCTTCGGATTCGGTCACGGCACGGCGGGTGCGGCATCCCCGTCTACGGCGGAGCGCGAGGAATGGATCGCGCTGACCGTCGATTCGATAGCGGCCGAGATTGACTGGGGTTCGACGTACGCCGCAGAGCGCAAACAGATCGAGGCGATGGGAAAACCAGCTTACCTTCATACGTACGCCTGCGGCGACTTTACGATGATGGCCCGCGAGCATTGGTTTGACGTCCGCGGCTACATCGAGTTCGACGGATACTCGATGCACATGGATTCGATGCTTTGTTACGCAGCCGAACATAGCGGAGCGCGCGAGGAACTGCTGCGGCCGCCGATGCGGGTGTATCACATCGAACACGGGATCGGATCCGGATGGTCGCCGGAAGGCCAGAATCATCTGTTCAACCGGCTATCGGCCAAGGGGATTTCGTGGGTATCGAATGAGGATATCGCCGAGCTGATTTCACACATGCGGAATACGCACACACCGGTCATTTTCAATCCGCCGGGCTGGGGCCTGGCCGATGACGAGTTGCCGGAGATCGATCCGGTGGCTCACGAGACCGAAGTGATGGCGGGCAAGGTTTAACCATGACGGCGCAAGCGGAACAGCCTTACATCTCCGTCGTAGTGGCGGCGCGCAACGACGATCATGGCGGCAACATGCTTCACCGGATGCAGGCTTTCCTGAACGCCTGGATCGGCCAGGCGAAAAACTACAACCTGCCATCGGAGATCATCATCGTGGAGTGGAATCCGCCGGAGGGCCGTCCCAGACTGATGGACGCGCTCGAATGGCCGGATGATGCGTCTCCATGCGAGTTGCGCTTCGTCAGTGTTTCGCCGGAAATACATAACCAGTTCCCGAACGCCGCAGCGATTCCGCTGCACCAGATGATCGCGAAGAACGCGGGCATTCGGCGGGCCCGGGGCGAATTCGTGCTGGCGACCAATATCGATATCGTCATGTCGCCCGAACTCATGCGCTTTTTCGCCGGCCGGAAGCTGGAGAAGGGGAAAATCTATCGAATCAACCGCACCGATGTAGCGAGCGGGATTCCTGCAGGGGCACCGGTGGCCGAACTGGTGGAGTTTTGCCGGAACCACATGCTGCGCGTTTTCACGTCGGAAGGCGGCTTTGAGCTCGGCGACGACGGGCTGCCTGTTCTTGAAACGAATGACATCGTGGAACCGAACGCGGGCATTCGTTTTGGGCCGGGATGGTATCCAGTGGATCGCGGCGGAGCCGAGCCCTTCCGGTGGATCGCTCCCGAGGCAGAGCTGACGCTGGAACGTCCTTTGGGAGCGGTCACATCGCTGTTGATGGACGGCGAGACAGGTCCCAGCGGGGGCAATGCGCCGATCACTCTTCAGGTTGTCGACCCATCCGGTGCGGTGCTGACCTCCGCCGCGCTGGAGGGACGCTACCGGCTCCGGCTGCACATTCCCGATCACATCACCAAGGCGAAGATCCGTTTTCGCGTCCAGGGCGGCGGCGTTCCGCTCGAGAGAGACGCGCGTATCCTGAATCTTCGCTTCTTCGGGTTGTCCTGGGAAGGATGTTCGCGCCGTTACACGAGCTCGCGGGGAACGAGATTCGATCGCGCGGCCACCATTCGGGTGAACTCGGCAGACGCACAGCAGATCCAACTGGCTCTTACCGCCGGCTCAGGCGAACGGCTGGAGCAAATCGATCTTGATCTGAGCGATGCGGCTGGACAGGTATTGTTGCGATCCTCCGCCAGTATTCCGCCCAACGTTTCGCGCCAGTTGCTGCTCACGATTCGTGCGGGATTTCAGCTCGCCGGACAAGCGGCCGGCGAATCCGGGGAGGCGCAGCCAACCGATTCGCTCTGGCGTCTCGAACTGCTGGAAGCAAAGCCAGGCGAGGACTGGGAAACGGCGTTCGCAGCCCCGAGCCGGTTTGCCCATCACATGCGCAATCCGGCTTATCTTCACACCAACGGCTGTGGGGATTTCACGCTGCTCTCGAAGGCCGACTGGTTCGCGCTGCGCGGGTATGCGGAATTTCCGATCTGGCCGATGCACATCGATTCGCTGCTCTGCTACGCCGCGCACCACGCGGGAATCAATCAGGTGGTGCTCGAGCAGCCAATGCGCATCTTCCACATCGAACATCGCTCGGGCGCGGGCTGGACTCCGGAAGGAGAACAGGAGCGCGCGGCCCGTATCGAAGCGAAGCGCGTGGGCGTGCTCCAGCAGGACGAAGTAGTGAAATGGATCGACCGGATGCGGCGGTTCAACGCGCCGGCTATTTTCGCGCAGGGTAACTGGGGCTTGGGCGATAGGGATTTGCCGGAGACGATTGTTGGGAGCAGGAAGCCACAAGACGCTCAGGCACTTCCTGCGAATTCATAACTGAACTTCAGAGGCGGGACGCAGCCGCGCAATCCCGCCTCCTCCGCTCTGCCTCGAACTGAAGCTGCTATCCACTATCTCCGGCGCCGCGATCGCACCAACCCGATCAGCCACAGGGCTCCCCCAGTGGCGAACAAGGTCAGAGTGCCCGGTTCCGGAATAGTTGCATTCGTGGCGAGGTTCGCCGAGTACGTCCTATCCGAGTTGACGGTGGAATTGTTCAAAGCGAAGTTGCCGGTTCGCCCGCCACCCGGAATAAAGAACGTGGTTCCCAGCGAGACATTCACCACGCCCGCGCCTGGCCCAGGAGTGAATACCCAGTCATTGGTTCCGACTCCTGACACGCCAGGGCCCGGATCGACTGTCAGGTTCAAGTCGACTGACCCAGTACTGGATGTGGTCTGCGTGCCCGACGAGTTCACGACTGCCTCAATGAAGCCGAAGGTAAACAGACCACTCGAGGCCGTAGCAGTGCCGTTCATCAAGTTGAACGCGAATGCCTGCGGAGAGCTGCCCGGTGTAACGGTGTCAGAAGTGCCGATACCGCGTACCACGAACACGCCACTCGAGGTCTCCTCGAACAGGACCGGCGTCACGAATTTGCTTCCCTGGCCGAAGTTGGAATCAAACACAGTGAATGTCGTAACGGTCGCTCCAATGTTAAAGAAATCGCCGTTAAATATCATCACCTGTCCAAGACCGGAATCGGTAAGGCTCCGCGCCGTAGCCGTAGATCCTTCGATCGTGCCCGCCCAGCCAACTGCCAGCGATATGACTAGCGCGAACAAAATGGGTCCAGCCGTCGAAATGGCAGTTCGTGCGGCGACCCGAAAGCGATGTCCTGCAAATATCACAATCTTCTTCCTCCTTGAAGTAATTGCGCGTTAGTGGTCTTCACATTTCCATCACGAATGATTATTCGTTCAGGCAAATTTGAGGACTTGCTACTTTCCTCCGAAATGCGCCCTCTCAGAGGGGTGCTGCCTCATAGACTCAAAACGCTTTCGTTCATCTCGATGGGGAATTTACTTGCAAGATCAAAACCACAAAGGCGGTAACATTTGCTTTCATCGACTTGCAAGTGGGAGCCGGGGAAAGTGCCAGTGACATCTCACCGTTAGCGAGAGGCTGTCGATCCGTGACGGGCTCAGCAATGGGCCGCTATGTAGTTCTGTCCGGTGCGCCAGGAACGAGCGATCGAATCACTTCGATCAGGCGGCGAGCTTGCTCCTCACGTGAGTAACGTTGAAGCACAGACGCGCGCGCGTTAAGGCCCATCGTCCGCCGAAGGGCAGGTTCCCGCAGGCGCTCCAGGAATTCTATCCAGTCGGAGATGGAGCGGGCGACAAAGCCATTTTGCCCTTGCTCGATGACCGCCTCGTAGGACGGTATGGCGCTGGCGATGACGGGAAGCCCAACGGACATTTTCATGGTCAGCCGGTTTTCCGACTTGACCTTCCATACCGGCGCAGGCATCCCTGGGGAGCTTGGCGGTGTTTCGTCGATGGGAATAATACCGATGTCTGAACGGCGCATGAAGTTGTAGACGCTCGCAGGGGACCACGGCACGCAACGGATGCGGCGGCTGGTCAGGAAACGGAGGTATTCGATACGTTTGGTGGCGCCGGACATCTCGTGCAGGTTCCGAGCAGCCGCACGAAGGCGGTTCCAGGCGGGATTGGCCGGAGGATAGTCTCCAACTATGGTGACTTCCAGCCAGTCGGGAGGCCGGCGGATGATGGGCAGGTAATCCAAGCGGGCAGACGTCACCAACACCGCGCGGAGGGGGTCGCCGGGGGAACCGCGATGGTTGCTCCACTCCTCTTTCTGTATTTCCGGATGCTCGATCCCGTCATGAACCACGTGAATCTTGGATTGCAGGGCCGCGGGGTAGAGACTCTTCAAGTATTCGGTGACCACCGCCGTGGCGTCAGTCGCTTCGACCACGGCCGCATTTACGCGATCGCATACCAAACATAGTGTTTTGCATCCCGCGGAAGCGACACGGCGCGACAGCTCCAAAACGCTAGGGCCATGAACCTTCTGGAAAACGACCAGATCGAACTTCTCCTGCAATATTCGCCCGGCAACTTGCGACACATCAGGAAATTCCGTATCCGTCTCCGGCTCGAACACAATTTGCGGATCGAAATTCGAAGCACGGAGGAATGGGAACATATTCAAGGCTGCAATCCGAGTGCTCGGAATCGGATACCGGCTATTGGAGACGAGCAGAAAGGCAACCTTGACCGGGGTCATCGATTTACGGTGCGCAGGCCCGTCAGCGGCAAGCTAGACTCGATCAATCACGACCAAGACCTGATTGGCAAACAGGTTCGGCCAGCGTTCGTGCAA
>DASQGY010000279.1:0-4821 GCA_035632375.1 Bryobacteraceae bacterium
TGTGGAGCGCAACGATGTGCCGGTGCGGAAACGCGAGTCACTGGAACTTGTGACGGGCGTGCTGGCGGGCGAGGTTCCGGAATCAGTTACCGTGCACATGAATGGACTGGAACTACACGCCGATTTGCTGCGCGGGCAGAAGACCGGCATTTTTCTCGATCAGCGGGAGAATTATCTGGCGGCGGCGCGATATGCCCACGGGCGCGCGCTCGATTGTTTTACTTCTACCGGCGGATTTGCGCTCCATATGGCTGCGAAGTGCGAGTCGGTGGAGGCGGTGGATAGTTCCGAGCCCAATTTGAAGACGGCGGAGACGAATCGAGCCGGTAACGGGATCGCGAACGTGGAGTTTCGGGAAGCCGATGTATTCGATCTGCTTGCGGGGTACGCGTCGGCGCGGCGGCAGTTCGAAACAGTGGTTCTAGATCCACCGGCGTTCGCCAAATCGCGCGGCAACCTGGACGCCGCTGTGCGCGGTTACAAAGAAATCAACCGGCGCGCCCTGCAATTGCTCGAAAGCGGCGGCGTCCTCATTACCTGCTCGTGCTCGCATCATTTGAGCGAAGCAATGCTGCTGGAAATCGTGGCCGAGGCATCGCTTGATACTCATCGAAAACTGCGGATTCTGGAGCGGCGGACGCAGAGCCAAGACCATCCCATTCTGCTCACGGTACCGGAAACCCTTTACCTCAAGTGTATGATTTTACAGGTGATTTAGGCTGGGTTGCGGATCGTTTGGCAGTGCGGTATCGTGATCCATGGTATTCAGGCTGCTGTAATACCCTTCTTGTGAGGATCCTCCCACCGGGGGATTTCTTCCAAACTATCGTGGAGGATTCAACCGAATGCTGACCGTACGCGTGCCCTCGTTCCGGCGCGCCGCCGTATTGATTTTGCCGCTGCTGGTAGCGGCGGTGATGCTCAGCTTGCCATCCGCGGCGTTCGCTCAACAGGCGGCAGCGGGCGAAGCTCATCTGGTAGTGCCCGATTTGGCGCAGGCGACGTTTCTTGGCGGGACCAACGGCCGGACGCTGCTGATGTGGGGGCTGGGCGTGTGCGCCTTGGGGCTGCTGTTTGGCCTGGTCACCTACACGCAGCTTCGCAACCTGCCGGTGCATCGCTCCATGCTGGAGATCTCGGAGTTGATCTACGAGACCTGCAAGACCTACCTGATTACGCAGGGCAAATTCCTGTTGATCCTGGAAGTGTTCATCGGCTCCATCATCCTGCTTTACTTCGGATTGCTGGAGCACCTGGGAGCGCTGAAGGTGACCATCATTCTGTTGTTCAGCCTGGTGGGCATCGCCGGCAGTTATGCAGTGGCCTGGTTCGGTATCCGGGTGAACACCTTCGCCAACTCGCGGACCGCTTTCGCCAGCCTGACCGGTAAAGCGTATCCCTGCAATTCGATTCCGCTGAAGGCGGGCATGAGCATCGGCATGATGCTGATCAGCATTGAGCTGGTGATCATGCTGTTCATTTTGCTGTTCGTTCCGGGGTCGTATGCGGGCTCTTGTTTCATCGGTTTCGCGATTGGCGAGTCGCTGGGCGCGGCGGCATTGCGCGTGGCGGGCGGCATCTTCACCAAGATCGCCGACATCGGCGCGGATCTGATGAAGATCGTGTTCAAGATCAAGGAAGACGACGCGCGAAACCCTGGCGTGATCGCGGACTGCACCGGCGACAACGCAGGCGATTCGGTGGGACCGAGCGCGGATGGATTCGAGACTTACGGCGTGACGGGCGTCGCGCTGATCACCTTTATTCTGCTGGCGGTGACCAATCCGATAGTCCAGGTGCAGCTTCTGGTTTGGATCTTCGTGATGCGCGTGATGATGGTGATTTCGTCCGGACTTTCGTACTTCATCAATGGCGCAATCGCCAGTAGCCGCTACGGCCAGGTGGCCAAGATGAACTTCGAAGCGCCGCTGACTTCGCTGGTGTGGCTTACTTCGATGGTCTCGATCGGCCTGACTTAGCTGGTGGCGAGACAGATGATTCCCGACCTGGGCGGCGATACCACGCTGTGGTGGAAGCTTTCGTCGGTGATCACCTGCGGCACGTTGGCGGGCGCGGTTATTCCGGAACTGGTGAAAGTGTTCACCTCCATGCATTCCTCGCACGTGAAGGAAGTGGTGACGTCGTCGCGTGAAGGCGGGGCATCGCTCAACATTCTGTCCGGACTGGTGGCGGGGAACTTCAGCGCGTACTGGTTGGGTATGGCCATGATGGCCTTGATGTCCATTGCGTTTTTGATCAGTAATCAATTGCCAGTGGGCCTGATGATGGCACCGGCGGTGTTCGCTTTCGGCTTGGTGGCGTTTGGCTTTCTGGGGATGGGACCGGTGACCATTGCCGTGGATTCTTATGGCCCGGTGACGGACAACGCACAGTCGGTGTTCGAACTTTCCACCATCGAAACGATTCCGGGAATCGCGGCGGAGGTGCAAAAGGACTTCGGCTTTACTCCCGACTTTGAGCGAGGCAAGGACAATCTGGAAGAGAACGACGGCGCGGGCAATACTTTCAAGGCGACGGCGAAACCGGTGTTGATCGGCACGGCGGTAGTCGGCGCGACGACGATGATCTTCTCGATTATCGTTTTCTTGACGAACGGGTTGAAGCCGGACCTGTTGGCAAACCTGTCCATCCTGCATCCGCCGTTCCTGTTGGGACTAATCACCGGCGGCGCGATTATTTACTGGTTCACCGGCGCATCCACGCAGGCCGTGACCACTGGCGCATATCGCGCGGTGGAGTTCATCAAGGCCAACATCCATTTGGAAAGCGCCACCAAAGCTTCCGTGACGGACAGCAAGAAGGTGGTGGAGATCTGCACGCAGTACGCGCAGAAGGGCATGTTCAACATCTTTCTGACGGTGTTCTTCGCGACACTGGCGTTTGCTTTTGTCGAACCGTTCTACTTCATCGGCTACCTGATTTCGATCGCGCTGTTCGGGCTGTACCAGGCGATCTTCATGGCCAACGCGGGCGGAGCCTGGGATAACGCCAAGAAGATTGTGGAGACCACGCTGAAGCAGAAGGGCACGCCGCTGCACGACGCGACGGTGGTGGGCGACACGGTGGGCGATCCGTTCAAGGACACATCGTCGGTGGCGCTGAATCCGATCATCAAGTTCACCACGCTGTTTGGGTTGCTGGCGGTGCAATTGGCGGTCTCGCTGACCAACGACCAGGGCCCGACGATGACGAACGTTTTGGCAGGCGTGTTTCTACTGATCTCGATGGTGTTCGTATGGCGGTCGTTCTACGCGATGCGGATTGAGAAGAGCTAAACCTTGTGGGGCAGGATGGCATCCTGCGGCGGGTAGTTTACCCGCTTGGCCACGCACCGGAAAGATGGAAGCCGGCTTACCAAGCCGGCGCAGGATGTCATCCTGCCCCACATTGTCGATTAAGCACAAATAATCGTTCGACGTGAATCCGGCGGTCAGGTTTGGTGCGTCCACTGAGCCAGAGGTTCTGATGCGACGACTTCTGGTGCTCTCTCTTGCTGGTGTCTTTCTTGTATTGACGGCTAGCGCTCAATATGATCCGCGACGCGGGGATGGGCGGTATCCGGATCGTGGCGATTACGGACGCAATCGCGGCGGCGGGCCGTTCGAGCGCGTGCGGGCCGATCTGGATCGGGCTGAATCGGCTTCCTATCCCAATGGTGGCGACCGCCACCGGTTCGACAAAGTGCGCGAGGAGTTGAACGAGTTCGCGCGCACTGGGAGGCCGGGCGAGTTGAACGAAGCCATTTCCGCATTGCAGAAAGTGGTGAACAAGAACCGGAGTTCCTATCAGGACCGGGATGTGTTGAACCAGGATCTGTATCAGTTGCGCGATTTCCGGGCCCGGAACGGTTGGCGGTAGCTATCGCCGTAGCGCGAATTTTCGCTTGGCCGCAAAGAGCCCGGCGGTGGCCAGGCCAGTCAGAGTCAGGATCAGCGACGGCGGGGCAGGAGTTGCCGGTGGCTGGCCGGCGTCCAGTTCGTAAACCTGGGTGGTCAGGAAGGTGTTGGTCGTCGTGACAGTTTGTGAAACGGTCGCCTGGGTGAGAGTTCGGGTATCGAAGTCGATGCCGCCGGGGGCTACGGGGAACGGTGTTCCAGGAAGAGAGCAGCCGGTCGGGTTCGCGTATGTTGGCGCGCCGCTGTCAAAGGTGAAGGCCGTGCAAATGCCGAGATTGCCGGTGGTGACAGTGACGGGGCCTACGAACATCTTGGTGCCGACAACGACGCTGGTGGTCTGCTTATTGGTCTGGACCGTGTTGGTTTGAGTGTTGATTTGCGACGTGTTGCTGCTGATTTGCGTGGGGCCGGTTATGGTGACCCCGCCCGCGCCGGTGAGGACATTGCGGGCCGCGGTGATTGCATTCTGGACCGTTGGATCGCTGAACGCCACGTTGAAAGTCTGGTCGTAAAGGAATGGTCCGTTTCCGATCCTGGCTCGGATTTCGGTGGAGAAGGTGTCTACTCGCTGGGTGACGTTCGTGGTGTTGAAGGTGTCCACCTCGGCTTGGGAGGTACTGCTGGTGATGGAGTTGCCTTGTCCCCACGCGATGAGGGGGACGAATAGAAGGCAGGCCGCTGAGACGATTCCGCGCATGCGCATAAATTCTAACGATCCTATCATAGGGCATAGCGCAATTCGCGGAAGAATCGCATCATTCCGGGGCGGATAATTTTTTGAGGGCTTCCTGGAACGTTGCTGTCTCGTCATCCTTGCCCTGTATGTGAAGTTTCTCGATGCTCGCCAGGAAGGCTCGGATCAATTGTTCGCGGCGGGGAACATACTTATTTATGAAGGCTTTAT
>DASQGY010000280.1:0-5280 GCA_035632375.1 Bryobacteraceae bacterium
TCCCGCTCGCGCCAGAACTTCATCCAGGATTTTGGATCGGCCGGCGTCGAGAGGCACTAAAGGCAGACGAACATCCGGGGAGTCGAGCAGACCCAGCCGGCTCATCATGTACTTCAGTGGGATAGGATTCGTATCCAGAAAAATAGCGCGATTCAGCTCGAAGAGCTCGAAGTGGAGTTTGCGGGCTTCGATCCAATTGCCGGCAGCCAGTTCGTTGTATAACGCTGCGACGCGGCCAGGGGCGAGATTGCCGACCGCGTTCATCAAGCCTGCGCCGCCCACCGCCAGCATAGGCAGGCTGAGAGATTCCAGACCGCAGAAGATACGAAATTCCATTCCGAGGCGGCTTAGTAATTCGGTGACCAGTTCCAGATCGTTGACCGCGTGCTTCATCCCTACAAGGTGAGGCACACGCCGCGCGATTTGCTCCACGGTGTCAGCCGTCACCGAAACTGCGGCTCGTCCGGGGATGTGATAGATCATGAGCGGCAGGCTGGTGCGCTGTCCGATGGCGGCGTAGTATTCCACCAGGCCGGCTTGCGACGGCTTTATGTAGTAAGGCGTGACGATGAGGAGTGCGTCGGCGCCGGACTTTTCCGCGGCGGCGGTGATCTCCAGGGTTTCGGCTAGCGACTGCGATCCAGTCGCCGCCACCACGGGGATGCGGCGCGCTACCACCTCGACCGCGGTCTTCAGCAACTGGCCGCGTTCGGCGACGGTGAGGCTGCTGGGCTCAGCGGTGGTCCCGGTGACCAGTACTCCGTGCGATCCCTCTTTCACCTGGCGCTCCACTAGGTCCGCGAACTTGCGGTAATCCACTTCCCCATTCCGGTACGGCGTGATGAGCGGCGGATAGGAGCCGCGCAAAAAGGCTGGTTCGAGTCGCATCATGTGCAGGCGATCCTCTCTACACTGGCCGATTGGTGGTGAAGCCGCCGGTTGAGCCGAGCGATTCCAGCGGCTGCGTCAGATCTTCCTGCCACAGCAGCGAGCCCATCCAAATGTTCAATGGACTGTCCTGAACCGTCAACTCGTAGACGTCCTCATCGTGCGAGGCGTGATTGTGAACCGCCCAACCGGGCGCGGACAACATCAGGTCGCCGGCCTTCCAGGAATATTTCTTGCCCTCGACGACGCTGTGCCCGCTGCCGGAAAAGTAATAGTTAATGGCGGATGCGGTGTGGCGGTGCGGCTTGTCGACGATGTTCTTGGGGCGGACACACATAGTGGCGAAGAAATTGGATGTGGTGCCGTTGGTGTGGCCGGTGGCAGGATTGTAGAGCAAGTAGAGCCGCCGCCCGACGTAGCTTTTTCCTAATGCGGTGAGTTTGTCGAGCTGTTCCTTGACCTGCTTCCACGGGAAGTGCAGCGGCTTGTGCTGCACCATGTCTGGGTTGATCAGTTTTTCGTAGGGCATTAGCTGGCCGCCCTCGGCATTGAGCTGAAACGTTCCGAAGGGATTCACCGCGTGGCCGTCGCCACATTCGGCCGCTGCCTTGGCCGGTGCGGGGTTTTCCTCCACCACGTGAACCTGCATCTTTTCGAGCAGCGCGGAGTTGCTGTAGGTCAGGCGGACCTGCAAATCGCCGGTATCGTTCCAGTGCTCATATGTGGCCCACGGCGGGGTGTTCCACACGTCGTATTGCGCATAGCGGATGCACTTGCCGTCGATTTTGACTTGGCCGCCGCCGCGGATGCAGAAGTTGACTTGTGAGGAATTGTGCCGGATGGGCGCGGTCTGCTCGCCGGGCTTCAGAACGGACAGCGATACGGCCGTTCCAGGAGCGAATGCGTTCCCCGCCCCGGCGGAGGGATTTACGATCAGCGAGACGCGCCGGCCGTTGGGGGGCGCAGGCAAGGCGGCCAGCCGCTCAATTTCGGCATCTATCCGTTCTTTCGGCACTACCACCGGCGCGATGAGCTTCATCGGCTCCTTGGCTGCGCCGGTTCGATCGACAAATAAGAAATCTTGTTCCATGTTCATGCTCCTGTATTCTGTGTGGCGCGTAATCTGGGCGCCATCTTCTTGGGATGCGGAAAACTGCGGCCGAGGCCTTGCGCGGCGGCCTTGCGGTAAAGCTCGATGCCCAGGGCGAGATCGGAGATGCCCATGCCGAGCGCCTTGAAGACGGTGAGATCGTCGCTTGCTTCGCGCTTTCGCCCGGAGGCCAGCAGGTTGGCTAGCGATTGGACGTTTTTCCATTTTTCGGGATCGGGGCCGAAAAAATCCATCAATTCGCGCGATAGTTTCTGCGCTTGTGGGACGCTGTCCGCCACTGTCGCCGTGGACCGGGCCAATACATCGGCGGCCAACTCGGCGCGGCTGGGTACGATGGCGCCGACGGCGTTGATATGCGCGCCGCGATCGAGCATCGCAGCGGTCAGGATAGGCTGCGTAGCTCGCGTAACAACAGTAACGATGGGGGCGTGCCGCACCGCTTCCTCGATGCTCGCGGCCGCTACGGTGTCGATGCGGAACTCGGCCACCACGCGCTGCACGAAGGCTTGTCGTCGTCCTTCGTCCCGGCCAAACACGCGCACGCGCCTTACAGGACGGACGGCCAGGACCGCTGCCAATTGAGTGATGGCCTGCTTGCCGGTTCCAATGATCGCGAACTCTTGCGCGTTTTCCGCCGCCAGCCGCCGCGTGGCCACGCCTGAAGCTCCGCCGGTGCGCATCTGGCCGAGCGCGAACGCCTCGATGATCGCTTTCAGCTCTCCTGTGTTGCTGTCGAAGAGGATCAGCAGCGGGGTTGCGCCACGCTCAGTGTGCGCCCAAGTCTTGGTGCCGCAGAAACCCGCCTCGCCGAAAATCGCGCCGATGGCGTGCAACGTGGAACCGCTGCCCCATTCGACATGGGTCTTGACCATGTTCGACGCCACGCCGCGCGATTCTGCCAGCAAGCCTTTTTCCAAAGCCTCGATAGCTTCCGCGATATCCATCATCGCCACTACGTCTTGCTCGGTGATCCAAAGTGGCTCGCTCATGCGGGAATCGCAGCTCCCTTCGAAAGGCGAGCCACCCACAGATACAGGAACGCTTGCACGATGTTGATCGCGCTGATGAAGCCGAAAGCGACAAGGTAGTTGTCACTGAACCGGCCGATCAGGTAGCCGATGATAGTTGGACCGGCTGCGCCCAGCATGTTGCCCGCGCCGACGAAGATGCCGGTGCCGCGGCCAACCTGATCCGGCGGAGCAAGCACATGCAGCAGCGAAGTATTGGTGGCGCCGTAGGTGATGGCGGCGGCGAAGGACGTGATCAGCAGCAGCAGCGAGACGATCGCATTGGGAACCATTACCGCGGCAAGAATCATCACCGCCATCACCACGCTGCACACCGCCGCCAGCATCGCACGCCGCATGGTTCGATCGGACACGTAACCGATCAACAGCGCCAGCGTAATGGGGATCAGATAAGTGAGGGCAACACCGGCGCTCATGGTGCTGAAGGGGATGCCGCGCACTTTGGTCAGGTAGGTGGGAATCCAGGTGGTCAGTCCGAAGAACGTCGCGACCAGGCATCCGTGACAGGCTGTGATCAGCCAGAAGCGCGTATCGCGCAGCAAGAGGATGAATTTCTCGGAGCTGGCCGTTTGAATTGCGCTGGTGCGATTCGATTCGATGAGTCGCCGCTCTTCATCGTTGGCGAAACGCGAATGGGCAGGCTCGTCGGGTGCGAGCAGGAGCAACATCGGAAGCAGGATCAAGACCGAGCCGGCGCTGAATACCCAGAAGGCCATCCGCCAACCGCCCGCGAACAGCAGCGCGGTCACCAGAGGAAGTCCGATAGCTACGCCGATCTGGTTGCCGTTCACCCAGAACGCCTGGATGCGCCCGTGCTCGCGAACGGCGAACCAGCGGCCGACGTAGCTGTTGCAGACCGGCCACATGCAGCCTTCCGCCAGGCCGAGGGCGAAACGCGCCAGATACATTTCGTTCGCGCTCGAAGCCATCGCGCACCAGGCGGTGGTCAAGCTCCAACCGATGACGCCGGCGATGGCTGAGCGTCTTGGCCCGAAGCGGTCCACGATGAATCCCCAGATCATCAGCGAAGCGCCGTAAGCGTAGAAGAAGGCGCTGGATAGAAAACCGATGCGAGCGGGTTGGCCGGTAAGATGAAGGTCCGATAGGAACTGATGGTCGGCGATTAACACCGAGATGTTGGTCTTGTCGAGCTGATTGATGATGACGAAAATGATGAGCGTCGGCGCGATCAGCCACCAGCGGATGGCGGACGGCGTGCGGGCTACCGCCGTGCTTGTTGCTGTACTGACTGCGTTTGCCGTCGCCATTGATCTTCACAGGCTGAAGCCTGTGCTACCAATCTGGTTCTGGGTAGCACAGGCTTTAGCCTGTGAGTGCTCCAAATCCTAGCCCTGCTCGTGAGTATGCGGATGAGGATGACCGTGCTGCGCGCCCGCTTTCCGCCGCTCCCGATCGAAATGCTTCTTGATATCCGGATCCTCCTGCGGCGCCTCAATCTGCTCCACTTCCAGCGGAATGCCCAGCCGTTTGGGGAAATCACCCTCGGTAACGGCAAAGTAACGCGCGCGCGTGTCGCCGGTGTTGAAATGCTGGTGATACCAATAGAACGGCGGCGATACCACCGATCCCGCTTTCCAATCGAGCTTCATCGAGTCGGAGTCCTTTAGATGATCCTTGTCGAATAAGGTGAAGCCTTTTCCGTTGAGCGTGAGAATGATGGCCTCGTACGGATGCCGGTGGCCGAGTTTGTACGAGCCAACGGGAAAATCGGACATGTGCGGCTCGAGGATCGTATTTCCGCCCATATCCCAAAACATGCTGGCATTACCTTTGCCGCGCGCTTCCCAGGGGATCACTTCAGAAGAGCGGATATCCTTCACGAAATTGGTCTTGTCCCAGCGCTTCTGGGTGCGCTCGCTCTTGCTGAAATAATTGGAACTGCCATCGTAGCGGTCGGTGAAGGAAAAGTTCAGATCGTTGATCAGGCCCATGCTCCCGAACACTTGCATCATGAATGGGAAGGTAGTGATTGCCAAAAGGCGCGCGGGATGTGCCGAATCGGAATTGCTATGGCGATGCAGCACGTTCATCGGGACCGTGAACAGGCTTCCTTCGCCCCAGTCCACCTTGTTTTGATGCGCGCCGTCGCCGAAAGTGGTGGTCCCCCGCCCAGCCAGCACGTAGATCAACTGCTCATAAAACTGGCGGCGGGGTGCGAGGGCCCTGCTCGGAGCGATTTCAAAGATCACGCCATCCATGTGGACGTTGCCGGAAAAATTCAGGTATACTCCA
>DASQGY010000281.1:0-12410 GCA_035632375.1 Bryobacteraceae bacterium
CGCGTCTGATACCCTTTTCCTTGCCCCTTGAGCCAGGCCAGGACATCGGCGTCCACTCGGATGGTCAGGGGCTTCTTGATTGGTCTGTAGAACTTGCCGATGGCCGCCTTGCTCCAATCGAGCGTCGACGGAATGTCGGTGGTGTCGATCTGGGCGTCTTTCAGGCGTTTGAGGGCGTGGATTTCTTTAGTGTGGGCGTCCGTGACTTTCTGCATATGCGAGCCGTTCATTCGCGGTGGCTTTCCGAGCCGAAATTGCCTGAGATCATTCCGCCTCTGTGCCAAGATCAGTGAGACGCCTTCCCGTCCGGCATTTTGTGTAGGGGGCTGAGATGAACACGTCGTGGCCGGGGCGGATTTCGGGCCAACCCTGGATTTGGGTTCGGTGGCGGCGGCGAAGCGTGCGGTGAACCATTCGTCGACAAGGGGGGCGAAGTAGGTGACGGGGGCACTCGATCCATCTTAGACCGGGTGGGTGGCGCATCTGTGGTGTTGCCTCGCACTCACATCGGCATTTTGATAAAACGAAGCCAGTTACTTGGATCCGCGCGACTGTTTCCATCTTCGGTCTCCCGAGTGAGGATAGCAAGGCAGCAGATGAGCAGGGTGATGGTTGGAACGCGGCGCGAGTGCGTTTGTTGATTGTTTTCAAGGTGGTGGGGATTGTTCTATGTGGGGTGACTGAGTGGATTTCCGCGCGGAATACCTTACAAGCGTGTATGATCTACTTGTGATACGTCGGCTTTACGTTCATAACTTCCGGTGCCTGGAGAACTTTGAGTTACCGGTCTCGGGACTGTCGTCGGCCCTGTTGATTGGGAAGAACGGCTCAGGGAAGTCGACGGTTGGGCTTGCGCTCGAGATTCTGCAGAGAATTGGGCGGGGCACGAATCGGGTACACGATCTGGTGAAGCCGAAGGATCTCGCCCGCGGACGCACCGATGTGCCAATGCGATTCGTAATCGAGGCTGAGTTGGAAGCGAAGCACTATCAATACGATC
The DNA here is from genome assembly GCA_035632375.1 of Bryobacteraceae bacterium. Classification (GTDB taxonomy): domain Bacteria; phylum Acidobacteriota; class Terriglobia; order Bryobacterales; family Bryobacteraceae; genus Palsa-89. The sequence goes on from DASQGY010000281.1 coordinate 1,001, forward strand.
TTGCCTTCGACCTGCCGAATGGATCTAAAGAATTACGTGTACTGGAAGAAAAGCTCGAAGTTGACGGCAAGGACGTCTACACCCGAGACGCTGCGCAGGTGCATCTCAAGTTGGTGCACCCCAGGAGCTTGAAATCTATTGCAGGTCTGTCAAGCTTTCCTATCGCCCAGCATCTCGTAGCTCTACCAATAATCCAGCAACAAGTGAAAGACGACCCTCTATTTGTATTCAAGCAGTGGCTGTCGCGCATGCTCGTCTTTCGACCGATACCCAGCTTGATTCTGGGAGACTCCACGGAAGAGACCCTTGAGCCGAATCTTGGGGTATCCGACTTTGGCGCTTGGTTTTCAGGCGTAATGGCTTTTTCGCCATCCGCGTACTCAGAGATCGACAAATATCTCAAGCAGGTGATGCCCGACTTGCAGGACATCAAGAATCCGGAGGTCGCTAAAGACTCTCGAAGCCTAGTGGTCCAGTTTTCGAACCACGAAGGAAGCCTAAACCTTCCTTTTGAGGATCTGTCCGACGGTGAAAAGTGTTTCATGATATGTGCGCTGGTGCTTGCGGCGAACAAAGCTTACGGCCCGGTGCTTTGTTTCTGGGATGAACCGGACAACTATCTTGCACCGTCCGAGGTTGGGCACTTTGTGTTGGCTCTGCGGAAAGCGTTCCAATCCGGTGGGCAGTTTATCGCGACGTCCCACAACCCCGAAGCTATTCGCCGTTTCTCGGACGAGAATACGCTTGTTCTTTACAGGAGAAACCATCTTGAGCCAACGCAGGTGCGCCGGCTCAACGAAGTCGAATTCAGCGGGGATCTTGTTGGTGCATTGGTTCGCGGCGATCTTGATCCATGAGCGTTAACAGGCATCTGCCTCACGTCTTGGTGCTGCCCGAAGACGATGCCAACCGCCAATTAGCGAACGGTTTTCTTTTGGATCCATACCTCTCGACTTGGAAGATCCAGGTACTCGAAGAAGCCGGCGGTTGGATAGAAGTTCTAGACCGCTTTGTTTCCGACCACATTGCTGCGATGAATCGATATGCCGACCGGTACATGGTTTTGTTGATCGACTTCGATGCGCGGGAGGAACGACGTCAAGCGGCTATGGGCAAGATTCCGGAAACGTTGAGGGAGCGGGTCTTTATCCTTGGAACATGGACTGAACCGGAAGATCTCAAGCGGGCAGGTTTGGGTACTTACGAAGCAATCGGTAAGTTAATGGCGCAGGATTGCCGCGAACAGACCAGCACGACTTGGGGCCACGATCTCCTTCGGCACAACACGAAGGAGATTGACCGCTTACGCGACCGCGTTTGTCCGATCTTGTTCCCGGCTGATTGAAGGCCGCGACTTCCTCTCCATCGCTCATTAGCAGTTATTTCGGCCTAAACTGGGGAACATGTCCGGACGTCAAATCTTCTGAGGAGATGGCATGCTCCAGGACCTTCGTTACGCTCTGCGGCAGTTGCTGCGGAATCCGGGATTTTCGTTGGTGGCGACGCTGTCGCTGGCGCTTGGGATCGGGGCCAATACGGCGATCTTTGGCCTGATCGATCAGGTGATGCTGCGTTTGCTGCCGGTGCGCAATCCGGCGGAGCTGACCGTTGTCGGCGGGTCATTTTCATACCCTCGCTATGCCGATATTCGCGATCGCAACCAGGTGTTTTCCTCATTGCTTTGCGTGCATCGCCTAGCAGGCTTGACAGTAGTCAGGGCCGGCCAAGCGCAGATGGTGGTGACCGGCGAACTGGTGTCCGGTAACTATTTCACCACGCTTGGGGTGAATGCATCGTTGGGCCGAACGATTGTTCCGGCGGATGACAGCGCGCCGGAATCGAGCCCAGTTGCCGTCATCAGCCATGGTTACTGGCAGCGCGCGTTCGCCGGCTCGGCAGACGTGCTTGGCAAACAGATTCGAGTCCGTTCAGGAACAGGCAATGCTTCCACCGGCGGCCTGGACATTTATGACGGGCCCGGGACGCGATCGCTTGACGGCGCGCTGCTTACCATCGTCGGGGTGGCGCCGGCCTATTTTTTTGGAGACACCGTCGGCACCTCTATTGACGTGTGGATTCCCATGATGATGCAAGGATCGGTGATGCCGGGCAGGCCGTGGCTCAGTCAGAGGAAGAACGTCGCCTTCGTGAACATCATGGGCCGGCGGAAGCCGAGTGTGACTGAGGACCAGACTCGCGCGGCCATCAGCGTCCTGTGGTCTCAGATTCTGATCGATGAAGAAAGCGGCAAGATTACCGAAGAGCGTAGGAAGCGTCTATTACAGGCAAAACGCGAGGTCGAACCGGGCGCCAAGGGATTCAGCCGGCTTCGCCGCGACTTTGCGACGCCGCTGCTGGTGTTGATGACAGTGGTTGGACTGGTTTTGCTGATCGGATGTTTGAATATCGCGAACCTATTGCTGGCGCGCGCGACGGCGCGAGGGCGTGAGATCGGCATACGTTTGTCTTTGGGCGCCGGACGATCGCGGCTGATCCGGCAATTGCTGACGGAGAGCCTGGTGCTGGCGCTGGCTGGTGGCGCCCTCGGCCTGGCGGTGGCTTACATCGGAACGAGAGTGCTGGTGACCATGGTGTCGAGCGGCAACGAGACAATCGATCTGCCATTCCGCGTCGACTTCCAAATGTTGGGATTCACGGCCGCGATTTCCCTCTTAACCGGCGTATTCTTCGGCCTCGCGCCGGCGTTGCGCGCGACGCGTATCAGTTTGGCGGACACACTGAAGGAAGCCGGGCGCAGCGCTGCCGGCAGCTACCGCGCCGGGGCGGCGAGGCTGCTGGTAACGGCGCAGGTGGCAGTCTCGCTAATGTTGCTGATCGGGGCGGCGCTATTCCTGCGGACCTTGTACAACTTGAAGTCACAGGACGTCGGCTACAATCCGGATCATTTGGTCTTGATGCGAGTAGATCCCGTGAGCGCGGGATATCGCGGCGACGATGTCGGACGGGTTTGCAAGAACATTCTCGATCGTGTCGCCAGGCTGCCGGGAGTACGCGCGGCGACGTTCTCCGAGAACGGCCTGTTCTCCGGAACCGAGTCTGGCGGAGGAGTGGATGTAGAGGGATTTACACCCAGTGGGCCGGACGATCGCAATGTGCTGTTCGATCAGATCGGTCCTGGCTACTTTACCAATATCGGCATTCCTATTCTGCTCGGACGCGACATGTCGGAACGCGATTTGCCGGGGGCGCCGCGAGTGGTAATCATCAACGACACGATGGCGAAGTTTTATTTTCACGGCGGGAACCCGATCGGGAAGCACGTTAAGGCGGGACAGTTCTTACTGGAGATCGTGGGCGTGGTGCACGACGCGACCGATCATGATTTCCACGAGCCCGCGGTGCGGCGCTACTACGTTTCCTACTTCCAGCCGATCGATGGAATCACCACGGCGAATTTCGAGATTCGAACAATGGGAAATCCTGTCGCGGTCCTGCCGGCGCTGCGCACCGAAGTACAGGCGGTAAATCGCAATCTTTCGGTGCTCAGTATCAAAGAGGTGAAGGAGTTGATGGACGCGAGCGTTGTGCAGGAGCGGCTGATCGCGAAGCTGGCGGCTTTCTTCGGATTTCTGGCTGTGGCGCTGGCGGCGATCGGGTTGTACGGCGTGATGTCGTATGGTGTATCGCGGCGGACCAATGAGATCGGCCTGCGGATGGCGCTCGGGGCGCGAGGTACGAATGTCATCGGGATGATTCTACGGGAGGTTCTGGCGCTGATCGCGGCGGGATTGATTGTCGGAATCGCTGCCGCCGGCGCATCCACGAGGCTGGTCAAGAGCCTGCTCTATGGATTGACTCCAACCGATCCGGCGATGTTCGTCGCTGCCGCGGCTGTACTAGCAGTGGTGGGAGTTTTGGCGGGATACTTTCCGGCGCGGAGGGCCGCGGGGATCGATCCAATGGCAGCGCTACGACACGAGTGAACAGGCCGAACCATTGTGGAAGTACGGCTGGGAATACATCGGTGCCAGCCGGCTACCACTCTGCCAAGCGGAGCGCGTCGTTTAGGCTACAATCTCTCTAAAGGAGGACTCATGAGGTACGCAGTACTTGCAGTCCTTTTCTTCGGTTCGGTGGGAGTGATTTTCGGCCAGGGGCGTGGGCCTTATTCGTCGCTCGGCGGGTATGGCAATGTGTTGTATCCGGGGACTGGGCATGCGCCGGGAACAACGCCCTCGGGCGCGACGATTACCAACTCGCGGCGGGCCGGTGCGCCAGCCGGGGGGCACAACGTTTTTCCGAATCCGATTCCCGCGCGGCATCCGCAGCACAGCCGCACGGTGATTGTTCCGTATCCGGTGTTTTACGGCGGTGGATATTCGGGGTATCCGGCGTCCGATGCGTCGCAGGCATACGGCGATCCTGGCGATGGGAATTACAACAACGCGCCGCCTCCCGTGGTGGTCAATCAGGGTTACGTTCCGCCGCAGGCGAATCCGACGGTTCGGGAGTATGCTCCCGATCAGCCCGTGGAGCCGCAGCAAGGGATGCGGATGTATGAAGCGCCGACGCCCGGTGCGGGTCCGGAGCCGCGGCGGCGAGCGGCGCAGGACGATCAGCCGACGGTTTACCTGATAGTGTTCCGGGATCACAGCATCGTTCAGGCGCTTGGTTATTGGATGGAAGGCGGGGCGCTGCATTACGTGAGCCTGGAGCACTCGTTGAATCAGGTGAGTCTGGATTTGATCGACCGGGAGGCGTCGGTGCGGTTGAACGATGAGCGGGGGGTGGAGTTCAAGCTGCCGAGGTGAGGTTACTCGAGTGCCTGCTCGCCGAGGCGTTTCAATAATTCATTGGCCGCAGGCACTGGAAGGTGAATGCCGCGGGTTTTGAGCTTGAGCATGTGTTGCCGCAATACGTGTGTGGGGTAAAGCAGCGCGTGTCGTGATGTTAACCAGGTCAATAGTGGCAGGAGATTGACCGCATCCAGGGCGATGACACAGGACGTGTCGACAACTGCAAGCGGTCTGGCCACGTTTCTTATTGAGGTTGGGGAGCGAATAACAGGAGCCCGAGCGCGAGGGTGCCGAGAGCGATTAGTGCAGTTCTGGCGTCTTGCTCAAGATCCATTTTCTTCAAGAACTGAACGATGCCCAACTCGGCTTGAGCCGGTTCCGCTGGATTAATCACCAGAATGTTGCCGGGAAAGAATCGTTCCAGTTGCGTAGCCACCGAAGGCTCAGCCATCACGACGATGTTCTTGCCAAGGGTTTTAGCGGTGTTCAATTCCTGACGGCAGACTTCCGACAGCGTTGAAGTAATCACACCAAGAACCACTTGGGCCGTGTGGAGATTGTATTCCGATTGAGGATCGAGCGCTGCTGCTGGAGGTGTTCGGGTATGAGCGGGTGGCACGTAGACAGTGAGCCCGTTCACGGCGCCGAGCGCCTGAAGGCGGAGTGCCGTCACCTGATCGGACGCCGCGCCATAAGCGATGTAGAGCTTGAGGGCCACTAGTTCATTGTACTGGCTCCTTGATCGACAACCAGGCCCTAGGTCTCAAATCTCAAGGATGTGAGGGGTATTTGAGGATGAACGCGGCGTCGCCTTCGAGAAAATCGTAATCGCGAAACTGGTGCGGCGCGACCCATTCGATTTGTTCGAAGTTGAGGTTTTCCATTTCGCCGGTGAAGGTTGTCACGCGATAGAAGATCAGAAGGATCGGCGGGCGGCCGGGGTATTGATATTCGTAGCGCATGATTTCCCGGCCGATTTGCGCGCGGATGGCCAGTTCCTCTTCGAGCTCGCGGAGGAGCGCATCGGGCGGCGATTCGCCTGATTCCACTTTGCCGCCGGGAAACTCCCACTTGAGCGCGTGCGGACCTTCGTTTCTGCGTTGCGCGATGAGGATGCGGCCGTCGCGCTCGATTACCGCGGCGACGACGGCGGTCACTTGGTGTAGGACCCGCTCTTGAGATCGTCGATCACGGAGGGAGCGCGAGGGGTCCAGCCGAGCGTGGCGCGGGCTTTCTCGGCGGAGACCTGTTGATCGAGCGCGAGGGCGTCGGCATAAGGGCCCAGCGTTTTTCGCGCGTCTTCGAGTGGCCAGGATTCCGTGCGTCCGCCGGTGCCCGCACCGATGCTTGCGGCTTCGGCAATTTGTTTCAGGCGGTAGGCGGTTCCATCGGCGGCGTGCAGGAGCGTTCCAGCAGCGGCTTGCTCCAAGGCGCGCAGATACAGGTCGGCGAGATCGTCGAGGTGAATCATGGGCCAGTGATTTTCGCCCGTCCCGACGTAGCGGGCTGCGCCAGTCTCGCGGGCGGATCGAACCAAGTCGGCGGGGATGCCGCCGGCGCGGCCGTATACGATCGCCGGGCGAATTACGATGGCGCGTACACCTTCGCGGGCGGTCTCGAGAACCATTTGCTCGACGCCGGGACGCCAAGCAACTTGAGGGAGCGGGTTGAGCGGTGCGATTTCGCCGACGCTACGGCCGCCGGTGTCGCCAAGCACCCAGACGCCGCTGGTGTAGATCAGCGGCTTGTTGCTGGCGTGAAGGGCGGTGGTCATGACGCGGACGGCTTCGCGATCCATGCTGCCGTCGTTCGTGGTGCCCGTGTGGATGACTGCGCCGGCGTTACGGGCTTCGCCGGCCAGGGTCGCAGTGGAGGTCAGGTCGCCGCGGTGCGGAATGATTCCCTTGAGCGAGAGCTTGCGGGCGGCTTCGTCTGAGCGGGCCAAGCCCGTGACGGAATGACCGGCGGCCAGGGCCGCATCCGCGATGGCAGAGCCGATATAGCCAGTCGCGCCGGTCAGAAAGATTTTGAGTTGCATAATGAATAGGGACCGCGCCCATGTATAGCGAAGCCTTCCTCGATCATTTCAAAAATCCGCGCAACGTGGGGGAACTCGCACCGCCGGCGGTAACGGTGGAGATTGCGAATCCGGCGTGCGGGGACATTCTGCGGTTGTCGGCGAGGTGGGAGGACGGGCGGGTGGTGGAGGTGCGCTACAAGGTGCGTGGGTGTACAGCGGCGATTGCTAGCGGATCGGCGCTCACGGAGTGGATGCTGGGAAAGACGCGGGCGGAGTTGGGGGCGTTGAAGCCGGAGACAATCGACGAAGCGGTGGGGGGACTGATTCCGGAATCGAAGCACGCGGCGGTGTTGTGTGTGGATGGGGTGCGGAAGCTGTTGCTAGAATCTGCTTGATGAATCCCGTGGAAACAGTGTTGGAGTTTATGGACCGTATCAACAAGCGCGATGTGGACAAAGTCGCCGAGTTGATGACGGAGGGGTCATCTGTTTGTCGATTCGCTGGGACAGATGGTCAAGGGTCGCGAGAAGATGCGGGGCGGGTGGCGAGCGTATTTTGCATTCTGTCCGGACTACTGGGTTTCGCACGAGGAGATTCTGCAAAACGGGAATTTGGTGGCCGTGTTTGGGGCGGCGGGCGGGACCATCAGCGAAGGTGGGAAACTTCCGGCGGAGAACAAGTGGCGGATTCCCGCGTCGTGGCTGGCGGTGGTGGAGAACGGGCTGGTGAAGGAGTGGCGCGTGTACGCCGATAACAAGCCGGTGTACGACATCATGGTGAAGTTGAAGCTCACAGGCTAAAGCCTGTGCTACCACTTGCTGGCAAGATTTTCTCAGTAACCGTCAGAACGTGGCGGCACAGGCTTCAGCCCAATGCTCGGAAATCAACTATTTCTAATGTGTTGTCACTGAAATATCAGATGCGATAAAAGAAATCCACCGGGCGTCGGCACGAGTGCCGACGCGGCACGCATGAATGCGTGCGCTACAATTTCGACGATGCAGAATCAATAGCTTGCGCGGGCGCGCAGAAAACTTAACGGCCTTGCGGTTTAGCCGGTGAAAGAGAATGTAGAGCCTGTGCTTACTGTTAGCGCAGGAAGATGAGCGCGATCGTCGCCGGGATTAGTAACAACGCCAGCAGCAGTAACGCGCGGCGATTGCCGAGGTTGACGGTATAGCCGACGCCGAATCGCTTTTCAACCAGGAGCGATGGATCGGCGGGGTTCACGTAGATCAAGCCCCACTTCCAGCAAGCGTCCGGAGTACGATCGCCTATTGGCGCGCCTTCCGTTGCGGTCGACGTGCGGCTGCCGCCTTGGCCGGCACGAAGCAGAGTTACTAGTATGGCCATCACGCCGATGGCAATCGCTGCCAACCAAATGTCGAGGAACTTGCTGGCCGGTTCGAAAACGGCGAAGCACGCGGGCGCCGCCAGAAGATACTCGGCCGCGATAAGCCACAGCAGAATGCGGTGGCGGAACAATCGCTCGCTGGTGGCGCTTGGGCCTGCGGTGGAAATCCGGCGGGACCAATTCAGAACGCCCCAGGCGATCCCGAGGAGCATCAGGCACAGGGATGCCTGGACCGCGAGGAATCCGAAGACGGTGGACGGCGTTGTTGCCACCCAGCGGTCCGCTCCACGGAATCCCCAATGCACCGGGAAGCGCGGTGGCAAGCTGTCCCAGTGTAGTGCGGCCCACGCGCCCACGGCGGCGATGAAGGCAAATGGCAAGAAGGCCGCAACCGGTCCGCCGGGCAATCTTTCGGGTGGGGCGGCGAGATCCACTTCGACAACGGCGTCAGGAGCGACGGCGTATGCGCGGGCTTGTGCATGGGCGCTGATGAAAGATCCCAGGCACCCGGCCATCTGGATCAGCATCGCGGCGAGCGCCAGACCAGTAGTCAGCTCCAGCACCACAGCGATCAGGGCGCAACTCCAGAGAAAGATATGAAATCTGCGTACGATTCGGCGGCCCTCGGGTGTGCGCCGAAATTCGGGCTGGACCGTGACCGCAAAGAACAGGCCGGGCCGCGTGAGCGCGGGCATGACGTGGAATAGGACTGTCATTAATAGAACGGGAACGGCAAACAAGAAGACCAGCGTAAGCATGGATCAAGTCCTTTCCAGAGTTTCGGCCAGCCGCCGCAGTTCACGGGCTATTTTTCCGCGTGCGAAACCGTGAGCTTGCACTTCGGCCACTAGTTCGCGCAAGCGTCGCTGGAAACCCTCGGCGGCTTCGGGCGCAACTCGATCGGGAGCAGTGCGTGGCAGCACGCGCGCGCCGCTGCGGCGTTCAATTTGCAGCCATCCTTCTTCGCCCAAGGTTCGATAGGCTTCCGCCACCGTATTGAAATGCACGCCGAGATCCAGGGCCAAGCGGCGCACCGGCGGCAGCGTGTCGCCCGGATTGAGCTTGCCGTTCACCAGAAGGATGCGCAGCCCGTCGACGATTTGGCGATAGACCGGGATGGTGGACTGCAGGTCGATTCGCAGGTTCATGGCTGTACTCTGTACATATACAGTGTACAATAGATTCACGGGCCAATACAAGCGGTTGTAACCAGGCCCCGCAAAGCAGTATCCTTTGAGCGGTACGCGGCCTGTAACGCGTAACTCACCAAGATGGGACCGTCGTCCAGTGGCAGCGCGGAAAAGGCCGCCCTCAGCTCGCGGGAAGAGATCCTGCTGAAGCTGCGTGAAAGAATCGTCGGTTTCGCGGCATCTAGATTACAGAGGGATGCTGCCGAGGATCTGGCCCAGGAAGTCCTGATCCTGCTCCATGAGAAATATGGGCACTTGGAAAGGTTGGAAGATCTTCTCCCGCTTTCGCTGCAGATTGTCCGCTTCAAGATGATGGCTTTCCGGCGAAAGGCGCAGAGACGGGGAGAGTACACGCAGGTTCCAGTGGATGAGATCCAGGTGGCGGACGGCGCGCAGGACCCGCTGGCCGTGACCGAGCAGCGCGAAATGCGCGAGCGACTGTTGGCCGCCGTGGCGAAGATGGAAGATCGCTGCCGGAAATTATTCGCGCTGAAACTGGAGGGCAAGAGCTACGCGGAGATGCAAGCCATCCTGGGCGTAGGATCGATCAACACGGTCTACACCTGGGATTTTCGCTGCCGAAAACATTTGCTGGAGCTGATGGGCGGCGGTTGGGAGAAGAGCAGATGACGAACGAAGACATCCGCAAACTGCTTGGCGGTTACGCCACCAACACGCTTACCGAAGCGGAGCGGAAGACTCTGTTCGACGCCGCTCTGGAGGATCAGGAGTTGTTCAACGCGCTGCAGGATGAGGAGGCGCTGAAGGATCTGCTGGCCGATCCGGTGTCGCGCGCGCAGTTGCAGCGGGCGTTGGAAGCGCCGGTGAAAACGCGAGCGGCTTGGTGGAGCGGGCGGTGGGCCTGGACTGGCGCGGCGAGCGCGGTGGCTGCGGCGGTGATCATCGTGGGCGTGGTGCGGATGAATGCGCCTCGCGGTAAAGAGCAATCCTATTCAGTGGACGGAGCAGTAGCGCCTGCGACGCAGCCTGCGCAGGCGGTGGTGAAGGACAGGGAGGCCAAGCCGGTTGCTTCGACACCTGCCGCGTCGAAGTCCGCGGCGGTTGAGCCCAAAAATGAGGGCCGCAGGGCGCGAGCGGATCGCGATGTTGCGCGAATGGCCGCGGCACGGCCCGATTCCAAATCTGTTCCTGAAGGCGCGGGAAGGACCCAAAACGAGAAGAAGGAAGAAGCCGCATCGCGGCCGGCCCCGGCTCCAGCGCCTGGCAATCGAATGGCGGACTCTATAGCGGTGGAAGCCGCGCCACCTCCGCCGCCGCGTCCGCCGGCGGCGGCTGCGACTCAACAGGCGAACGTCCAATCGCAAAACTCGGGCGCGGCAGGCGGGCCATCGCAGAACGCCGCGCAGAATCAGAACACGGCGAACAGCGTCGTGGTCCAGAATCAATTGGCACAAAATAAATTTCGTGAGACGGAAGCGGCCGCAGCTTCCGCTCATCTGGCGGCGCAGTTGGCCGAAGTACGCGCCTTCGGCAAGATCGCCGTGCTGCGCTACTCTCTGGTGAAGCGGGACGCGAATGGAGGCTACGCGCTTGTTCCGGCCACCGACGGCCTGAATGTGGGCGATGAGGTTCGGCTGAACGTAACGCCCATTGCCTCCGGCTTCCTGTCGCTCGATCGAGTGGACGCTTCGGGCACGCCGGTTCGTTTATTCCCGGCAGCGGGGCCGGGGCTGGCGGTGGTCGCGAATACCAACTACACGATTCCAAATTCGCCGATCGAAGTTTTGAGCACCGATCAGAAGTTTCGATTAAACCTGGTATCGCAGGCTGTTGAAGCGGCCACTGCCGGCAGACTGAAACAATCGCCGAGTAAAGCGAAGGCCGACTCGGGGCAGATGCTCAGGCAGCGCGCGGTAGCGCCTTCGGTTGAAATTACGATCGGCCCGAAGAGAGTTCCCTAAAGGGCTCACTGGCTGACGCCTGGCTGAAGCCCAATGCCGTTAAGTTTTCCGGCCGGCTCGGAAATCAAACATTTCACAGTGCTAATGTTGGTCACTGAAATATCAGATGCGACAAAAGCAATCCACCGAGCGTCGGCACGAGTGCCGACGCGGCACGCATGAGTGCG
>DASQGY010000282.1:0-65550 GCA_035632375.1 Bryobacteraceae bacterium
CAAGGGCATCCCTGGCCCCGCGGCTGGTTCGCTGACCAATTCCGCGACGCTTACAGCCGCAGAACTCGCTGCCGGTGAACTAGTCACAATCTTCGGAACAGGACTCGGGCCTACTCAGGGTGTGGGCCCGGCACTCGATCCGTTCACTGGACTGGTTCCAACTACACTCGGCGGAGTTCGTGTGACGTTCGACGGAGTCGCTGCGCCGATCCTCTATGCCAGCGACAAACAAATCAACGCCATCGTTCCGTTCACGATCTATGGGCGCGCAACTTCCAAAGTCACTGTCGAGCGGGACGGCGTGCCGTCCGACGCAATCTTGATGTCCCTCACGGACTCCTTCCCGCAAGTCTTTGTATCCGGCGCTCAACAAATCGTCGTCAACTCCGACGGGACGCTCAATTCGGTGACGAATCCCGCGAAGGGCGGGTCGTATGTCACCTTCTACATGTCGGGTCTGGGCCGAACCAATCCGGCAGGCATCGATGGCCACCTGGCAGCTTTTCCCCTGCCCGCTCCATTGATACCTCTGACAACCGACGATCCGTACAAGATATTGTATGCGGGCTCCGCGCCGGGCATCGTGGAGGGCTTCATTCAGGTCAATATGCAAGTTCCGGCCAATGCGCAAGGCGGCTTTAACCGCGTGCCACTCCATTCGGGCTTCTCCGACACCACTGTCGGCCTGTACATCCGTTGATGCTAGTGGTCCGCTGATTCGACCGCAGCTTTCCGGTAAGATGAGATTTTCCCCAACGACATGCTTCGATTCGAAACTGCCGGTGAGTCTCATGGTGAGTGTCTGGTCGCAACGCTGACCGGGTTGCCTGCCGGGATTCCGGTTTCGCTGGAGTTTATCGATCGGGAGCTTTGGCGGCGGCAGCAGGGGTATGGGCGCGGCGGGCGGATGAAGATTGAGACCGACCGCGTGCGCATTGTCTCCGGAGTGCGGCACTCGAAGACCATCGGATCGCCCATTGCGGTCATTATCGAGAACAAGGATTGGAAGAATTGGACCGAGGCGCTTCCGGTGGAGGACATCGATGGAGCGGAAGACAAGCGCAAGCCGGTTACACGCCCGCGGCCTGGGCATGCGGATCTCGCCGGGTGCATCAAGTACAATTTCCAGGACGCGCGGTATGTGCTGGAGCGCGCGAGCGCGCGGGAAACCACGGCGCGTGTGGCGATTGGGGCGCTGGCGAAAACCTTGCTCCGTGAATTCGGAATTGGGGTGCTGAGCCACGTGATCGGGATCGGCGAAGCGCGGCTGGATCGTCAGGCGAGGTGGGAAGAACTGGTGGCGCTGAGCGAGAGGAACGACGTGCTGCTGGGGTGCGTCGACGTGGCCACCGAACAGCGGATGAAGGAATTCGTCGATCAGGCATACCGTACGGGTGACACGGCGGGCGGCGTTTTTGAAGTGGTCGCACACAACGTACCGCCGGGGCTTGGGTCGCACATTGCGTGGGATACGCGGCTGGATGGGCGGCTGGCGCAGGCCATCGTTTCCATGCAGGCGGTAAAGGGCGTGGAGATCGGGTTCGCGGCCGAGGGCGCGGCATCCTTTGGGTCGCGCGTACAGGACACAATTCACTACAATCGAGAAGAGCGGCAGTTCACGCGCGGCGCCAATCGGGCCGGCGGGTTGGAAGGCGGCATGACCAACGGACAGGACGTTCTGGTCCGGGGGTTCCTGAAGCCAATTTCGACGCTGCGGCGGCCGCTCGAGTCGGTGGATCTTGCCACGCGCGAGCCGGCATTGGCTGCCTACGAGCGGAGCGACGTCTGTGTCGTTCCAGCGGCCGGCGTCATCGGCGAAGCGATGGTGGCGATCGTGCTGGCGCAAGCGTTTTTGGAGAAGTTTGGAGGAGATTCGCTCGTTGAGACGCGGCGCAATTTCGAAGGTTATAAGGAGCAGGTAAGAAACTTCTGATGATGTATCCGATCGTGTTGTATGGCCAATCCGTACTGGAAACACCGTCTAAGACAGTCACGGAATTCGATACGCCGGAATTGCACAAGCTGCTGGACGACATGTTCGAATCCATGTATGCGGCGAAGGGAGTTGGTCTGGCGGCGCCGCAGATCGGGATCTCGCAACGCATCGTGGTGATCGATCTGTCGGTGGCAGAGGATCCGAAACAGAAGATCGTGCTGATCAATCCTGAGGTGATTTGCCAGGAGGGGACGCAGATCGGGGAAGAGGGATGCCTGAGTGTGCCGGGTTTTCGCGAACAGGTGCGGCGGCCGAAGAAGGTGACGGTGCGAGCGCAGGATGTGAAGGGCCAGCCGTTTGAAAAGACCGGGGAGGATTTGCTGGCGCGCGCGTTTTGTCACGAGACGGATCATTTGAATGGGCGGCTGTATATCACGCACGTGAGCGCGTTGAAGCGGGATTTGATTCGGAGGAAGGTGAAGAAGTTGGCGAAGGCGGGGGAGTGGGGTTAGGATGTGGGGCAGGATGGCATCCTGCGCCGGCTTGATAAGCCGGCTCTTCATCTATCCGACATGCGCGACCAGGCGGGTTGCCAACCCGCCGCAGGATTCCATCCTGCCCCACAATTCGTTGCGTGCGGCAAATTATCAAGTGTAGTGGTAAATTTCATGAATATCGTTTTTATGGGTACGCCGGCGTTTGCCGTTCCCTCGCTGGAGCGGGTTGTTGGCGTGAGCCACAAGGTGATTGGTGTGTTCACGCAGCCGGATCGACCGAAAGGGCGCGGCGGGCAGATGGCTGCGCCGCCGGTAAAGGACGCGGCGCTGCGGTTGGGATTAGCGGTGCATCAGCCGGAGCGTGTGCGGCGGCCCGAAGTCGTCGAACAGTTGAAGCAGTTGAATCCCGACGCCATGGTAGTGGTGGGCTATGGACAGATCATTCCGCAGTCCATCATCGATATTCCGAGGTACGGCATCATCAATGTCCACGCCTCGTTACTGCCGAAGTATCGTGGAGCTGCGCCGATCCAATGGGCCATTGCCAATGGCGAGACGCGGAGCGGAGTGACCACCATGCGCATCGATGCCGGACTCGATACCGGCGATATGCTGCTCAAATGGGAGACCGAGATCGGCTCTGAGGAAACGGCTCTGGAGCTGGGCGAACGAATGTCGACGGCGGGGGCGGAGTTGCTGGTGAAGACGCTCGCGGGTTTGGAAGACGGGACCATTCGACCTGTACCTCAGGACAACTTACAAGCGACGTTGGCGCCCATTCTGAAGAAAGAAGATGGCGTAATCGACTGGACTTGGCCGGCGCAAAAGATTTTCAACCGGACGCGCGGCCTTCTGCCATGGCCCGGAGCTTATAGCTACTTTCGTGGGCAGGGCTTTCATATTTGGAAGGCGCGGGTTGCCGAGGAGGGCGGCGTTGGCGAGCCGGGATGGTTGATGCCCGAGAAGAAGCGGCTGTTGGTGACGAGTGGCGAGGGCACCGCATTGGAGTTGCTGGAGGTGCAGGTAGAAGGACGGAAGAGGGTGTCCGCGGAAGCATTTCTTAATGGCCAGCGGCTGGATACGGATGAAGTGTTGGGGGCGACGGCGTGAACGTTCCGCTTGGATATCGCTACTCCTCGGTGTACGCGGGCATCCGCAAAGTGCAGAAAGACGACCTCGCGTTGATTGTCCCGGACCATCCGGCATCGGCGGCCGCGGTGTTCACGCAGAATCGCGTGCAGGCCGCGCCGGTGCGCATCGGGCGTTTTCATCTGACGAAGTCGCGAGGGTTGGTCAGCGCCGTTCTGATCAATGCCGGGAATGCGAATTGCGCCACACGCACTGGCGATCGCGTCGCGCTGGCCTGCTGCGACGCCGTAGCCAAGCATCTCAAGATTCCGGCCGAGCAGGTGATTCCGTCGTCGACCGGAGTGATCGGCGTGGAACTGGATTCGCACTTGATCAGCAATGCATTGCCACAGTTGATCCAAGGGCTTGCGGCGAATCGTTTCGACGATGCCGCGCGCGCCATCATGACCACCGATACCGCGATGAAGGTTGCGCATCGGAAGATCGCGCTGCAGCGCAAGACAGTGCGCATCGCCGGCATGACCAAGGGCGCGGGTATGATACAGCCCAACATGGCGACCACGCTTGGCTTCGTGATGACGGATGCCGCGATTGCACCAACGATCCTGGCGCCTATGCTGGCCGCGGCGGTGAAACGCAGCTACAACCGGATCAGCGTGGATGGCGATACCTCGACCAACGACACCGTGCTCCTGTTGGCCAATGGAGCTTCCGGAATTCAGCCCAACGAAAGAGAGCGCAAGAAGTTCGAAGAGGCGCTGGCGCTGGTGCTGGAGGACCTGGCGCGGCAGATTGTCCGCGATGGCGAAGGGGCGCGGAAGCTGGTGACTATCGAAATTAGCGGCGCGGCGAGTGAGGATGCAGCCGAACGGATCGCGCGTGGTATCGCCAATTCGCCGCTGGTAAAAACGGCGATAGCCGGTTCGGATCCAAATTGGGGACGCATTCTCTCGGCGGCGGGAAATGCCGGCGTCGCGTTCGACCCCTCGAAGGCCGACATTTTCCTGCAGGGCGTGCCGGTCTGCCAGGGCGGCGTGGCGGCGGAGTTCTCCGAAGACGAGCTGAAGAAGAAATTGAAC
Organism: Bryobacteraceae bacterium; assembly: GCA_035632375.1. GTDB lineage: Bacteria > Acidobacteriota > Terriglobia > Bryobacterales > Bryobacteraceae > Palsa-89. The sequence goes on from DASQGY010000282.1 coordinate 4,602, forward strand.
GAGCCGGAATGCCTGATCCGTTTTGTGCTGCAAGGGCGGGGAACGGGCGCGGCGCGTTTCTGGACATGCGACCTCACGGAAAAGTACATTGAGATTAATGCCAGTTATCGGACGTAGCTGCTGGATAGTTTGCTTGCTCGCGTTCCCGGCCGCGGCGATCGGCGCCGATGCGCACAATGACGTGCTGGAGCTTTTCGGCACGACGGCGGCCGCGCTGGCGGATGTGAACGTGCCAAAGTTCATGGATGCGTTCGATAAGGACATGCCGGATTACAGCAAGCTGAAGAGCTCAGTAGCGGCGCTCACCAATCAGGCTGAAGTCACATCGGCGATCGAGCCGGTGAAAGACGAAGGCGACGACACAAAGCGCAGCGTGGATCTGGACTGGTACATGCAGGTCCGGAGCCTGTTACAGGACGGTCCCATCGTCACTCGGCGCGAGGTGATCCACTGCGAGTTGCGCAAGGAAGGCAAGCGCTGGAAGATTGTGTCGATAACCCCGGTGGAGTTCTTCGCGCCGGCTAAGTTGGATCGTTAGAATTCGTTTCGCTGGGGTTACCGTTGAGTAACTGCATTACATCCGCCATGGTAGTATCATCTACTAACTAACTAAGTGGCTGTCTATACCAGGCCGGACAGGAACGCCCGTGCGCTTGCGGGATTGCGGATCACTGTCGGCGTGCTGTTTCTTATCTTCGGGCAGTACAAGGTCTTTGGCACGCAGTTCACGCTGCACGGCGGATTCGAGATGTGGATCAATCGCTTTCTCGAGCACGGCGCTTATCCTTTCATGGTTAGTCTGCTCAAGGGATTCGTGCTGGCACATCCGACGCCGATCGCGTTCCTGGTGGCTTATGGTGAATTGCTGATCGGCATCGCCTTGGTCACCGGCATCCTGGTGCGGCCGGCGAGCATTGCCGGTTTGGTTTTCATGCTGACGCTGTTGTTTTCTTCCGACTATCCTGGCGCTAATGCCGCTTTCTGGCAGTACTTCGGGGCGTCACTGAGCCATTCCGTGCTGGCCCTGTGCTTCGCGACGTTTATCGCCGCCGATGCGGACCGTGTATTTGCGCTGCGCGTGCTGCGGAATCGTTGGTAGCGGTCCAGTTTTTCAACTGACCGGCTGCCAGAGACGCACATACTAAGTCTGGGCTCACAGGCTAAAGCCTGTGCTACCACGTGCTGACAAGTTTTTCTCAGTAACCTGCCAGAATGTGGGGCCCATACGTTAGGATCTGCAATGGAATAACCTGTCCAACCGCTCCCTTACGGTCACGGCTCAGAAACCGTTACCGAGCCGTGACCCTGGCAACGTTATTCTTGAAAGAAAATGTAGAACCTCCGGGCACAGACTACGTTAGAGTACGTCGGCGAAACCGCGCTTCAAATGCCGGAAGAACAACCCGCCGATGACAAACGCCGTCACTGCATAAGCGGCCACAATCGCGAACTCGTGAAGGTTGGGCGTCCGGTATGAGAGCAGCCGATCGCGATAAGCCCGCACTACGAAGGCCAGCGGATTCCCGCGCAGGAGAAACCGGAAGCGCGCTGGCACCATCTCCTCGCTGATGAAAATCGGAGTGATCCAGAACCAGAACGTCAGCAGCACGGAAAGCACTTGCGCGGTGTCGCGAAGATAGACCTGCAGGCTCGACACGATCCAGCCCACGCCAACGGCGAACAGCCCGACCAGAAGCATGTAAACCGGCAGCGAGAACATCCACAGGCTGAAGTGGCCGTTGTAGAAGCCCACCACGGCTATCACCAGAATCAGAGCCATGAGGTGGCTCACCAGCGACGAAAGAAAAATGGAAACCGGAACGATCTCCGAGGGGAAAACCGTTTTGGTGATCAGGTTGGAATTGTCAAGCAACGACGAAGCCGAACGCGTCACGGTCTCCGAAAAAAGCAGCCAGGGGAGAAAGCCGCAGAACAGAAACAGGGAGTAGTTCTGGGTCACTTCGTTGGCCGGCAACGTCATCTTCAGGCAGATCTGGAAGACAAAGGTCCAACTCAACAGCAGCACCACGGGATGGATCACAGCCCACAGCCAGCCCACCGCCGAACCGACGAAGCGCTGTTCAAAGTCGCGCCGCACAAGCTGAAACAGCAGCGTCCGGCGCTGGATCAGGTTGCTGGCGAAATGTCTCCCCGGAATTGTCATCCGACCTCAGGGTACTATGGCTAAGCGGGTGGTGGGCGGTGGGTGGTGGGTGGTAGGACGAGGCTGTGATGAAAGCTTGTATTCTGCGATCGCCCAGGCCGATCGAGACGAATCCGCTGGAGTTTGTCGATGTGGCGAAACCTGTGCCTGGGCCTGGACAGGTTCTAGTTCGCGTCAGCGCGTGCGCGGTTTGCCGCACCGATCTGCACGTGATTGAAGGCGAGCTCGCTCCGCGCAAATCGCCCATCACGCCGGGGCATCAGGTGGTAGGGACTATCGAAGCGGCGGGCCATGGCGCGCGCCGCTATCCCATTGGAACGCGCGTAGGCATCGCCTGGCTGCACTCCACCGACGGCACGTGCGAGTATTGCCGGGCCGGAAAAGAAAACCTCTGCAACAATCCCTCCTTTACTGGTTACACGGTCGATGGCGGCTACGCCGAGTACGCGCTAGCCGAGGAGAGCTTCGCTTATCCGATTCCGGAAGGCTTCGACGATCTCAAAGCCGCGCCGCTGCTCTGCGCCGGGATCATCGGCTTTCGCGCGCTGCGCCTTTCGGCGATTGAGCGCGGCGGGCGGCTCGGACTCTACGGGTTCGGAGCGGCCGCTCATGTCGCCATTCAAGTGGCCCGTCACTGGGGCGCGGAAGTTTATGCGTGTACCCGAGACGAGCGGCATCAGAAGCTCGCGATGGAATTGGGCGCGGTTTGGACGGGCGGTACAACGGCCGATCCGCCGGTGAAACTCGACAGCGCTATCGTCTTCGCTCCCGCCGGCGAAATTGTTCCCGCCGCCCTGAAGGCGCTGAAGAAGGGCGGCGTTCTGGCGCTGGGCGGCATCCATATGAGCACTATCCCAGCCCTCGATTACAACTTGCTGTACCAGGAGCGTGTGGTCCGCAGCGTGGCCAACAACACGCGGCAGGATGGTCACGATTTTTTGCGCGTCGCGGCCGAGATTCCGATTCATACCGAAATCGAAATCTTCCCGCTAGAGGACGCCAACCGTGCGCTGAATGCGCTGAAGAACGACGCCATCCGCGGCGCGGCGGTTTTAAGGGTGGTGGGTGGTGGGTAGTGGGCGGGCTGCAGAAACCATGTTGGCGGTTGCGCTGTGAACTTACTGTCACCATTCTAGGGGTTGGGTGAATGCACCCAGCAATTCCGCGCAGGTGCCCACGATCCCCTTTATCAAAGCCCTTCCAGAAGAGGGGTTTGGCGGGCTGGCAACCGGCGTGCAACTTCAATGGCAAAGGAGGCTCGCCATGCAAGCTTTCCAGAAGATCCTGTTCCCCGTCGACATGTCCGATAGCTGCACCGCGGCGGTTCCGTTTGTCGAATCCTTGGCCAAGAAGTTCCAGGCCGAGGTGACGCTACTCCACGTTCTCGAGATGCCCCCCGGCTATGTCACCGACTGGTACGGCTACCTGGCTCTGGTGGACACGGGCGCGATCCGCGACGCGCGTCTGAACGAATTCAATAAGTACTTGAAAGACAAATTCCCCGGGCTGAAGACCAGGCGCGCCATGTTGGAAGGCGATCCGGCGCAGATCATCAGCACGTTTGCCCAGGAGAATGGTTTCGACTTGATCATGATGCCCACGCATGGTTACGGTCTCTTCCGAAGCATGTTGCTAGGCTCGGTGACGGCGAAGGTTCTGCACGACGCCAATTGCCCGGTCTGGACCGGCGTTCATATGGAAGATGCGCCGCCGGCATCGGCCACCTTCGCGAACGTAATGTGCGCCGTCGACTTGAACGAGAAGAGCATCCCGGTGATGCAATTTGCGTCGGGTCTGGCGCGCGAGTTCGGCGCGAAGCTGTGGCTGATCCACGCGGTTCCAGGCGTCGAAACACGGCCCGAGAAATATTTCGACGCCGACCTGCAGGCGTACCTGGAAGAAGAGGCGCGGAAGGAAATCGGCGCGATGCAGGAGAAAGCCGGCGTCAAAGCGCAGCTCTGTCTCGGCGCGGGCGAAGTGCCGCATGTGGTCCACAACTCCGCGCAGCATCATGCGGCGGATCTGGTGGTGATCGGGCGCGGACACGCTACGCGTACGTTGGGCCGCTTGCGGACCAACGTGTACTCGATCATCCGCCAATCACCGTGTCCGGTGATTAGCGTCTGAGGGTTGTGGGTGGTGGGTTGTGGGTGGTGGGAAAAACGACTGCGCGTTGGTTGACGGTTACCGGTGCGGCGCGGCAGGCCTTCCCACAACCCAACAACCTACTTCACCTTCGGTCCGTATAAGCGGCGATAGACTTCGGCGTTGCGTAAAACACTCTGCACGTAGGCGCGCGTTTCGCTGAATGGGATGCTTTCTACAAATTCTGCCGGCTCGCGATAATTCGATGCCGCCATCCAGCCGACTACGCGCGATTTGCCGGCGTTGTAGGATGCCAGCGTCGCCTCCCACTTGCCATGGAGCTGGTCGTTGAGTGCGCGCAGATAATAGGTGCCGATCTTCAGATTCGTATCAGGATTGAACAGCAAGCTGGTTTGATAGTGCGGAATCCGGAGTTTGCGGCCTAGCTCGCGCCCCGTCGCCGGCATCACTTGCGTCAATCCGCGCGCGCTGGTGCGCGACACGGCCTTGGCGTTGAACTCCGATTCCTGGCGGATGAGTGCGGCTACCAGAAATGGATCGAGCGAATGCTCGCGGCTGTAGTCTTCGAGCGATTTGCGGTAGGGCAGAGGAAAAGCCAGGCGCCAGAATTTGTCGGGAGCGGTATCCAGCGACATCGACAGGTAGCCGGGAGCGTAGTGCTTGATGTAGCGGATACCCTGGTCCGGAGCGTCGCGCCGGGTGGCGAGATCGGCCAACTCCACGGCCATGAGGTGCGGCTGGCCATCCATTTTGGCGCTAAACCGCAGTTCCGCCTCGGCGAAATCATCCAGGCCCGCGGAGGCTAGCAGATTCGCGCGCTCCACGCGCTCCTTAGTTGTCGCGCTGGCGACGAAATTCTCCAGCTTGCGCCGTTTTGGAAACTGGATCGCACTCAGGAACTTCGTTGCCGCAGCGGACGGCGTTGCGCCTGCTACGTTGGGCTGAGCCAGCCGATCGCGCGCCAGAATCGCGTAATAGTAATTCGGATACCAGTTATTGATCTCATCGTAATAAACTCGCGCCGCGCTCCAATCGCTTTTCGATTCGGCGATGCGGCCCAGAAAATAAAGCGCGGTGCTGGCGTGATCGGAATCCGGATAGCGCTTGAGGTGATCTTCGAGGATCTCCGACGCGCTTGCGGCATCGCGCAGATATCGCGCCCAGGCGACCTTCCAGTGACATTGCGCCGATTGCGAATCGCCGGGGAAGTTTTCATAGCACGCCCGGAACAAGTCGTCGGCGGCTTCCTTCTGATTGTGCGCGGAATCGTAATTGGCAACCGAGAGCAGTCCTTTCAGCCGCCAGCCGGATTGCGGATAGGACTCTGTGAGCTTAGTCAAAGCCGTGGTCATCTCGTCGATGCGATCCAAGCGCCGCGCGCTTTCCAGCAAATAATACAAGCGCTCGGCTTCCGCGTCGGACGCCGCGGCCTGGAACGAGCTGAGGTATGCATATGCGCCTTTGTTATCGCGGCCCAGATATTGCGCGGCCCCGATGCGGACGCGCGCCAGGTCGAGGTCGGCGCCGCTTAACTCGGGCAACAACGCAGTCAGCTCTTTTCGAGCGCGCGCATAGTCGCCGGCTTCCACCAGCTTCAGGCCGCGCGTCAGCAGCACTTTCGCCTGCAACGCCGGATAGTGCGCCAGGGCATCTTGGGCATCCGATGCTTCCTTCGAAAGCGGATGCTCCACGTAGACCTTCTGGTACTGCACTGCGGCTTCGGAAGCTTTTCCGTCGGCCTCATAAGCGCGGGCCAATAGCAGCTCCGCCTGTGGCTCGGGCAAATCGGCGAAATATTTTTTCGCCAGAGCCACGGCCTTCCCGGACTGCTTGTCTTCCAGGAACGCATTCGCTTCCACTTCCACTGCCTTCGCAATCCACGGCGACGCCGGAGATGATTGCCAAACCGGTTCCAGGGTCTTTTCGACGGCTGCATACTCGCGCAGCTCCGATTGCGCGACCGCGCTCAGGTATGCGACATGGTCGGCCAGCTTCGGCAGCCGCTTCCCGGCCGATTTCAAATGTTGCACAGCGTCGCCGAATTGCCGCTGATCGATTTCGGTGGCGCCGAGCAGCAGCAACGCCAGCGCGCCGTTTCGATCGTTGGGATGAACGCCGGCAAATCGCAGCACCGCGGCGCGCGTCTTCGGATTGGGCGTCTTGCGATAGTTCTCCGCGAGGGTCGCAAGCGGTTGCGCAAGAACACTCGCTGCGGCCAGGCAGACCAGCACTACATTGCGGAAGTTCGCGCGCAAGAAGCGTGACCAAAACCGATGCCTCAAACTGGGGACAGCCCGCGTGTTTCCGCCAATCCGAGGTAGAAACCGGGGACAGCCCGCGTGTTTCCGCGAAGCCAATGTGTTGAAAACAAACCAGTATCCCTTCGAGCCGGCGGAAACACGCGGGCTGTCCCCGGTTTGCCGCGCGCTACGCCAGTGGGCCGGGATAGCCGGGGCCAAGTAGTTCAGCATCGTTATTTGCCAGGGTCCGCACCAACTCCTGATGGAGATAATCCACCATGGTGCTGGGCGCGGACAGAAAGTCCTTTCGATACGACTCGCGCGCCGAGTCGATCTCTGTCTTAAGAGACGCATACAAATCTCGCGCGCTACGTCCATTCTTGACTTCTTCCGATTTATAAAGCCTAATCTCCGCCACTTGAACTCGGGCAAATCGTTGGGCCTGCGAATGCAGTTCCCGATCCTCGCCGGCCTGCTTCCGGTCGTTTTCGCAGATTTGTACCAAGTCAGAAGGACGATCGGCAGAAGTCGGCGTGGAATCCAGTGCCATCCCGGCCACCGTAGCCAGCAACTCTAGCGCGTTCGAATCCACCTCGCTGGGACCCGAGTCCGCGTAGAGTAACGCCGTTACGCGTCCACCCGCGATCACTGGAAAAATGTAAAACTTCAGGCTCGCGTCTTCGCCAGCCAATGCCGCGATCGGCGGCGACATCTCGCTCGCCACGCGCATGGCGATCACCGTGTCCTTGGATTCCACGGCATTGGCGAAGGCCGGCGCCGAACGCAGCGGCACATCTTCCACCAGCTCATCTGAGTGCAGCGCCCCGTCTTGAATCTGAAACAACATCGCCCGATCGCAGAAGGCTCGCGCCGCCTCCACCAAAGCGGCCGTCCATTGTTCGTCGTTCTCGGCGCCACGCAGCCTGCGGACCGATTGATTCAGCTTCCGCGCGACGTACCGCCGCGCCTCGGCCAGCGACTCGGCAACTGCCGCCTCCACGCCCGCAGTGAGCGCAGCCATCCGCTCTTCGAAGATGTGTTCAATCTGCTCCCGCGCGATGTTGCGAGTATCCGCGAGGAGAGCACGAGTCAGGTCGGTCATTGTTGTTACCGGGCTGCCGCCGGCTCCGGATGCATCGGCAACAACATCCCGGTCAATCGCATCTGCCGGCGGCCGCTGGTGAGTTCCAGCACGACGTGACCATCCGGCTGGCTCGATCCCTGGCCGGAGAATGTATCCGCGCCCTGCGTGAGCTGCACATTGCTGAGCACCAACCGCGGAATCCCCGAGACTGCGGCAACGCGATACGAGCCGCTGATCTCGCGCACCAGCGAATCGGGCGACAGCTCGATTCCCTGTCCCTCGAAAGTGCCCTGCGAACGGATGTTGAGCAGCAGATTCTCGCCGATTCCGCTGGTTTCGAGCTCGCCCTCCAGGCCCAACTGCCCGTTGCGGTAATCGAGATTCTCGATGCGGCCGCTGAGCGAATAAGCAGGGAGCGCACTCGCCAGATTCACCGTCATCTTGCCGGTGGCATGCATCTCCTCCAGCCGGCAGTCGACATTGGACAGTAGAATCGTCGGCCCGTCCCACACCAAGCGAGCGGCAAGCGATCCGACCGGCGCGTCGCCGTTCAGCAGCCGGTTCACTTGAACCGAACCCTCTACTTCGCGATCCTGGAGCCACTTCGGCAGAGCCTCCTTGCGCAACCGGAAAGTGCGAGCGAGAAATCCCTCGTTGCGGTTCAGAGTGGGAAGCATCAAATGCTCCAGCGCGGCAAGTTGCAGCTCGGCAATGGCGATGCGCACGCGATGCGGCCGCCCTGCTTCCGGATCGTAGCGATACTCGCCTTCCATCCGGACATCGCCCGCGCGCGCGCGAATGCGGCTGATTTGGATTCCTCCGTCCTTCATCTCCACGGATGCGGCGGCGAAGCGCAATGGCGCGGCGAGGCCGGGGATTTCCATCACCGCATTTTGCAGATCGTATTCGCCCGACCACACACCCGCGCTTTCCGCCTGGCGATCGAACGCGATCCAACCCTTCCACGTGCCTTGGCGCAGCTTTTCAAGTAATGGGATGGGCGGCGCGGAGATCACGTGTTCGGCGCTCGACTGCACCTCGGCGATGGTCAGTTGCCGCGTCGAGATCTTCAGTTGGACGTGGCTGTCGCCCAGTCCGTATTGGCCTTCGATCTGCGCCGACTGCCCGTTCTCCATGCGCACATCGGTCGGGCCGAACGAGATGGTATCGCCGGAAAACACCACCGGTCCCGACGCGAATTCCGCCGAAGCCGCATTCGGAAATTTCAACGATGCGCTTTGCAAAGCCAGTTGTCCCGCAAGCCCGCTCTCACTGGAGTAATTGATCCCGCCCTCCACCTTGCCTTCCATTTGTACGCCCGGTGGAAATGGCGCTCCCATGTGGCGCGCAGTTTCGAGCAGCGATGCCGCCGGGAGTTCGTGAAAGGTACAACTAGCCGTGTACTTGGGAGCGGACAGATAATCCGCCAGACGCAATTTCAGCGACACCGGCTCAGCTTGCCCATCGGGCGAAGTGGTTTCGAGCTCGAGCAGGTGCGCGCGCAAATCCAGCAAGCCGCGATAATTGAGCGTCCAGCCTTCACCTCTCGCGGGCATGAGATCCCAACGATGGATGTCGTTTACATTGAGTTCGCCTGTGACTTCGAGATGCGACAGCGGCCCGGACAGCCGGGCGTTGGCAATCGCCGAGCCGTGCACGCCCATGTCGCGGGCGTTGAACAACCGGACCACTTCGGAGATCGCGGTGCGCTCCAGCCGCAGCCCCATGCTGAGCTGATCCTCGCCATTCGGGCCCGACTTCAGCAGCCCGCGCGCGCTGAGTTGCCCGAAAGCCTGCGATCCGCGGTCCGTGCGTGCCGGCGCGCCTGAAAAACGAATCACCACATCGCCGTTTTCGTTGGGATAAACGTCCACGTCCGCGCCGCTGATATAGAAAACGGACTTGGTGTCGCCGAACTTGAAATTCAAACGGCCGTCCAGGATCTGTATGTCCGGTACCGTGTGCCGGTGCGCGGCACTGGTATGCGATGTACGATCCAGCAGCGGCTGGATGTTCCACGGGCCGGATTGCATTTTCACCAGGTTCACGCTGGGGCTGTCCAACTTGAGGCTGGAGAAATCCAGGCGGCCGGTAAGCAAACTGGCTATGCGAACGCGAGCGCGCATCGACTCGACGTGCGCGAACGGCTCGATCCCCGCCGCCGGATCGTCGGCGATGAGCACGCCTTCCACGGTGAAGCCTGGAGCGGTGAAAAGATTCAGATGCACGTCGCCGATTTGCACGCGCCGGTTAAGAGCAGCCTCGAGTGCCGCCTGGATGCGCGGCCGCAACCCGTTGGCCTTTACATGGGGCGCTACCAGTCCGAATGCAACCACGATGAGAACCGCAATAACGAGCGTGCGCCAGAAGTACTTCATGGGTGGCGGGCTACCAGTTCGGCGTACGCTTTCGGATCGTCGACGTCTATGGTGACGCCTGGGTCGTCCACGTCGACATATACCGTTTCGCTGCGATAGCGGTGGATGATTTCGCTGGCCTGGCTGGTGGCCTGGAGCGCCAGCAACTCGGCGATAGGCGGTCGCGCGATACAAACCGGATGGCCATGGCGGCTTTGATAGGTCGGGATAGTCACCGGAGCGCGATGTGTGCGGAAATCCGCGGCCAGCTTCTCAATCGTGGCGCTTCGCAAACTCGGATGATCCACCGGCGTGAACAGAACTGCTTCCGCGCTCTGCGGGACCTCCGCCAAACCACACTGCAGCGAGCTGAGCATGCCGCGATCGGGATCGGCGTTCGTCGCGAATACAGCTTGCGAGGCGCGCTCGATCCCGGATCGAATCTGTCCCGCGTTGTGCCCGAGAACGACGATCACCGGATCGCAAACATCGGCAAAGAGCCGGATCATGCGGTCCAGAAAGGTTTCATTTTCAAACCGCAGCAGAGCTTTCGGAGTTCCCATGCGGCGCGATGCACCGCCGGACAGGATGATGCCGGCGATCGACGGCTCGGGTTTCACTTGAGCAGCGCTCGCAGCGACTCGCTGGTGAAGATCGACTTCGAAAGGGCGCGCCAATCCGACCCCGGACCGCGGCGCATGGCGATCATCTCGGCCACGATGGACACGGCGATTTCTTCCGGCGTGATGGCGCCGATATCCAAACCCATCGGTGAAAACGTCTTCTCGAAAGCTTCGCGCGGAATGCCTTCCTTCTCCAGCTCCTTCACCACGCCGATCACCTTGCGTTTGCTGCCGATCATGGCGATGTACTTGGCGTTGGTCCCCACGGCCCAGCGCATCACGCGCATGTCGTCGCGATGGCCGCGCGTGACGATCACCAGGTAGCTGGTGTCGCGAATGGGCAGCTTGGGAAAAACGTCTTCGTATTCCTCGGCGAAGATTTCGTCGGCCTCGGGAAACCGGTCGCGATTGGCAAATGCTTCGCGGTTGTCGACAATCACCGAGGTGAATCCTGCCAGCGTCGCGATCTTCGAAATGCTCTTCGAAATGTGCCCCGCTCCGAAAACGTAAACGCGCGGCTGTGGGACCACCGGTTCGACAAAAACGCTCAACTGCCCGCCACAGATCAGCCCGTTATCGTAGGCCGCGTCCTGCCCCAGGCTGAAGTTCATGTGCCGCGGCCGTTCCTCCCGCATCACGTCGCGGGCGACGTTCCAAACCTCAGCCTCCACGCAGCCGCCCCCGATGGTGCCAAGCATGGACCCGTCCTCGCGCACCAGCAGCTTGGCGCTCTCATAACTGGGAATGGACCCGTTCACTTGCACGATGGTCGCCAGGGCGCACTTCTGCCCCAGCCGCCGGAGCCGGACAACTTCCTCGTAAATATCCATTCGATTGAATTATAGCGTGGCCCTGTGCGGGGGTCCGCGATCGCTGGAGGACATGCTAACCGCCCTCGCTATTGCCCCTGGTCATGTGGAACGACGCACGTCGCCGTGGACGTGGCGGTATTACCAGCCAAATCCATAGCTGTGGCGCTCAACGTGTAGATCCTCCCCGTGCCGCTTCCCAGACGATCGGCTCGCAACTGAATGACGTACCCGCCTGATCCACTTGGCGTGATCACAATATCCGGATTGCTCGGATCCGCGGGCTCATTGCTTGTTCCCGTGACCGCAAAGGAATTCGGAGCTAGGCCAGACAGCGCGTCGGTCGAGGTTACGGTGGCTACCTCCACCATCTTTTGATTCGGCGGCCAGAGCGAGCAACCCGCAGCCGGCATCCCAATGATTGCTGGCGGAGTCCTATCAATCTTGACAGTAACTGGTGTCGAAGTCGACAGCCCGGCTCCGTTTTGCGCCGAACAAGACAACGTGGTTCCAGAGGTGTCTGCGGTAAGGGTGGTCGAACTGCAGCCAGTCGACGAGGCAATGGCGGATTCGGGATCCGTGACGTTCCAACTCACTGTGACGTTGCTCGTGTACCAACCATTAGTTCCGGCAGTTCCGGTGATCGTAGGCACGATCACTGGAGATGTTTGGTCGATTTTGAGGGTTACCGACACCGAATTCGATAGGCCTGCTCCGTTTGTGGCGGAACACGTCAGTGTCGTCCCCGGCGTGTTTGCGGTTAAGGTTGTCGAACCGCAGCCGGTTGAAGAGGTAATGCCGGATTCGGGATCGGTGACGCTCCAACTCGCAGCGACGTTGCTAGTGTACCAGCCGTTAGTTCCGGCGGTACCTGTAATCTTCGGCACAATCACAGGAGGCGTGGCGTCCAGTTTCCGGAAAAGAGCGAAAGGCGAAAGAGAAGTCACGCTGCCGCACACGATCTGGTTTACAGTGTCCTGCGAGGTAGTGACGTCCACCCAAGAGCCCCCTTCGAAGTGAAAAAGGCTCGGCGTGGTCGTAAACGTGATGTTGGTGTAGTTGATGCAGATCGAAATGGTTCCGGTGAAGGTCGCCGTTGTGGCCAGGTTGTAGTAGACCGGCGGAGTGCCGAGAGCAACGCCTGCCGGGGGCGCGGGCGCCGAACTGTTTGTTGCGAGTGTGGTCTCGCCCGCCTGGCTTACCGAACTGAAGGCCAAGGTGACCGGGGTTGCACTATTCGTTTGGTTCGTTGGTTGAACTACAACATTGGTTCCGGCAGGCGTGTTTGGGAAAATCAGGGTGGCCTTGCCAATTCTGTTTCTGCCTATCTCGGTGGTCCAGAGATTCCCGTCCGAGCCAACCGCGATCCCGAGTCCGACGGGACAGCAGAATGCCGTGACCACTCCGGTCGGGGTGATTCTCGCGTGACCGCCAGCGAACCACAAATTGCCATCCGGCGCCGCCGTGATGCCAGTCCCCGTACCAAATCCGGGCGGTACTGAAAACTCCGTAATGACTCCGGAAGTGGTAATCCTACCGATCTGGTTCGAAGATTCTTGTGTGAACCACAAATTGCCGTCCTGCCCAGCGGTGATCCAGATAGGGGAATGACTTCCGGGCGGCAGCGGAAACTCGGTGATCACGCCAGCGGTAGTAATTCTCCCAATCCTGTTAGCAACGAGCTCGGTGAACCACAAATTGCCGTCCGGCCCTGCCGTAATTCCATACGGATAATTGTCACCGTTCGGGCCGCTGCCGGGGGGCACCGGAAACTCCATGATTACTCCGGCGGGGGTGATTCTCCCGATCTTCCCCGGGCCTGGTGAAGGTGAGAATACTGCATGGGCCTCTGTGAACCACAGATTACCGTCCGCTCCCGTAGCGATCCCCACCGGCGTACTGACGCCCGTCGGGATCGGAAACTCCGCAATCACGCCGGAGGGTGTAATCTTGCCAATCTTGTTCGCGAGGTACTCTGTGAACCAGACATTGCCGTCCGGTCCAGCAGTGATCCCCGTTGGGTTACTACCGACTATGGGGAGCGGAAATTCCGTGAACGCCCCAGCTGTGGTGATTCTTCCGACTTTGCCTCCATTGAACGGATCGGACTCCGTGAACCAAAGATTTCCGTCCGGACCCGCAGCGATGCCGTATGGCTGTGTGCTGCCCGTAGGGTACGGAAATATTGTGAAAAACCCGCCAGGGGTAACAGTCCCGATCCTCAGTCGAAACTGCAGTGTGAACCACAGTTTTCCGTCCGCGCCGGCAGTGATCCCATAAGGCCTACCGCCGAAGGACATAGGGAGCTCCGTGATCGCTCCGGCTGTCGTGATTCTCCCAAGAGAGGCCTCGGAGTTTTCCGTGAACCATAGACTGCCGTCTGGTCCTGTAGTGATTCCGACTGGCAAAGTGTTGCTGGTGGGTATTGGAAACTCCGAGATCACCCCGGAGGGGGTGATACTCCCGATCTTGTTGCCGCCTTCTTCGGTGAACCACACATTGCCGTCTGGCCCCGCCGTGATCCCAAACGGTAGGCTGTTGCTGGTGGGGACCGTAAACTCCGTGACCGCTCCAGCGGTGGTAATCCTCCCAATCTTGTTTCCGGAGAACTCTGTGAACCAAAGGTTCCCATCAGGCCCCGCTGCGATCAAATTTGGGAGACTGCTGCTAGTGGGAATCGAGAAATAGGTGATCGCGCCGGCAGTGGTGATTCGCCCAATCTGATTTGCAGACTGCATTGTGAACCAGAGATTGCCATCAGGCCCTACGGCTATTCCAAACGGCCCTCCACCAAGAAGCGTGGGAAACTCCGTGATCACACCAGTCGTGGTAATTCTTCCGATCTTGCTTCCGCCCAGCTCCGTGAACCACAGATTGCCATCGGGGCCCGTTGTAATACCGGTTGGAGAACCATCGTTGGGGAGTGCGTACTCGGTGAGAACTCCGGCGGTGGTAATACTCGCGATTTTGTCGCCAAACTGCCGCTCCGTGAACCAGAGATTCCCATCCGGCCCCGCTGTAATCCCGAATGGGATGGGATTGCCCCCCGGTATTGGAAACTCGGTAAACGTAACCTGAGCCGTGCATACGACGGCAACGGCCAACAAGCTGATGATCCAACACCAAATCCTCGACATGACCTGGGGCTCCTCTAAAAGACGGAGGAAATGATGACTCTCCTGCGTCGTTTTCCAGAGTTGATTATATACTACTACAAGGTTTTACACACCCCAATATTGTAGCCACGAGAGTGCAGGCTTAGCCCGATTTTCACCAACGTTTTGGCGGAAACCCAACGGCAGTACCGCAATCCCTCTTGGCTCCTCGCTTGGATAAGGCGGATCGGCATCGATCCCGACTTTGACCACGATAGTCTCCAAGGCGCGCACTTCTGCCCCAGCCGCCGCAGCCGGACAACTTCCTCGCAAATATCCATTCGATTGAATTATGCCGTGGCCCCGCAGGCAATCACGGATCAAGTGCTTCCAATGATTACGCTGCATCCTCCGTACTAATTACCAGCTGTTTATTCAACGCTCGGAAGGCCGCCTCGATTTGCTCCAGTCGAGAAGAATGCTGCAAGTCGAGCAGTCGCTCAATCTGCTGCCGCGGAATGCCCATTCGCCTTGCCAGCGCGGCCTTGTGAATCCAGCCGGGGCGCATGGCTTCGTAGATCTGGATTTTCGCATCGGCCAATGCCGGTACAGCGACTTCCCGATACTTCTTCCCACGGAGCTTGCTCGTTGTGCTCGGAAATAGTCGCGACTGGAATCGGCCCACGGTTGCCGATCGTCACTACTCGCACCAGAGTCTGGGCGTCGGGATAGGTTAACGGCTTCAGGAGTACGGCATTTACCACCGAAAAGACCGCGATATTCACGCCAATGCCGACGGCAATGACGAGCAGCGCGATCGATGTGAATCCGGGTGTTCGGCCAAGTGAGCGTATGGCGAAGCGGAGGTCTCGCCAGATCTCTTCGAGCCAGGGACCCAAGGTCATTCGCGATAGTCTCGATCGAGTCGCCCGAAAATTACCGGACTGACCGTTAGTGAGCCTTCTCAGCCGGTATCGGCTTCATCTTTGGCGGTGCTTCTACCGGCCGGATTTCGGCATGCGTGTCGTCCTTCAGGGTCACGATGAATTCAAAACCGTCCGTGACTGTGACTCGCAGCGCGGAACCCTCCAGCCTCGCCTTGGCGATGGGCTTTGGTGTGCTGTCTTCGGACGGATCAGCCTGACTTAGTGTTCCATCATCGTTCAGCGCGATCCGAGATTCGGTAACAGTTCCCGTAAAGCTGGATCCGCTCCGAGCCAGAACCATGGTGGCGAAGCTCCTCCCATCGAACATCCAGTTCCAGGTTCCTGCGAACTTTTCTGCCCGATTGGAAGGCTCGGAGTTCGCCTGCCGGCTCATAGCGTGGGCGAGCACTGCGCCGCCGCCAAACGTAATGGTGGTTGCCAGGGCAAGCGAAATTACACCGGCCCGCGATAGCGAAAGTGTCTTTTTAGTCAGCATCATGATTCGAGTCTCCAGGTTGTCACCGTCGAAGATACCCAGCGCGACCGCGTGAGTGCGAGGAACGCGCAAGCAAAGTGACGCCAGGCGTATGAGTGTGTTGGCATACGCGCGGCGCTTTCCAAGAATGGTCGCAGCATAGTCATCGGAGGCAAGCTCCCGCGTCTGCGAAATTTTCGACATCAAATAGCCGATACCGGGGTGCCAGGCCACAGGCAACGAGAGCAATTGACAGAGAAGATGGACCGGAAAGTCCATGCGACGAATGTGTCCGGATTCGTGCGCAAGAATCGCTGAAAGATCTTGCTCGCCAAGTTCTGGCAGCAACTTACTGGGTAGCAGAATGGCGGGATGAAACACCCCGACAGTGACAGGATCGTCAATCGCTACTGATTCAAGGAGAGCGATCCGGTGGTCGGCCCCGAGGATCTGGCCGGCTTTTCCCACTTGGGCGGGAGAGAGTACGGATGCGTCTCTCCGCAGCCGATGAACTCGATGAACAGCTCGGCTGAAGCGCACCAGCCGAAGCAGAATCAGCACGCCCCAAGTGGCGATGACCCAGGTTTGGAGCCTGGCCGGGATGATGAACTGCTTATCCTGTTTGGAATGCCCCTGCCATATCCAGAAAGGTTTATTTCCCGCTCCGGTATCCGAGAAAACCGGCTGTTGAAGCTTCTCCGCGACGACGGTTGAGGGGGAATGCCAAAAGGTGTTGACAACCGGAGCCGCCACACAGAAGAGGAGCACTGTCAGATAGAAGGAATATTGATGCTTTGCTCTCGCCTTCGCGACGAACCGCGAGAAGACTGCCGCCACGATAGCAAAAAAACCAATTTGTAGAAGCGCATTGAGCAGCAGATCGAATAAGCTCTCTTGAATTGGGCTCATTCTGGTTCCTCCTCCAGGCTCTCGCTGGCTTGCAACTTCGCCTGTAACTCCGCAAGTTTTTTGGCGTCTAGCTGCTTGCTCCGAACCAAAGATAGGAGAAGGTCGTCCACTGAGCCTCGAAAGACCTTCTGCAAGACGTCCTTTATAGCATGTGAGTCGGCGGCCTCCTGAGAAACGATGGCGCTGTATTCGTAGGCACGTCCAACCAGCTTTCTCTTCACTTTTCCTTTGCGCTGAAGGACATTCAGCGTAGTCTGCACGGTCGTATACGCGAGCTGAGGCTCACCCGTCAGCCCCTGCAGGATCTTCTGGACGTTCCCTGTCCCAACGTCCCAGACAACGCGCATAATTCGTCGTTCTAAAGGGGTCAGTACTCTTATTTTCTTCCGCAATGCACGCACTCCTATAAGTATAGGAGATCAGTCCATACTTTGTCAACTATAATCATAGGAGACGTGGCGGAGCCTCGCCCGGTGCTTGGTTCTCGGCGTGGAAACCGCAGATTCGGAACGTTCCGGCGAGGGGCAGCATCGCGAAGTCGCCGCAGAACTCCGCCCATCGAGCAACACGGTAGCCTGAAGCGAACTGGAGTCGGGTCCAAAAGAATGTGATAACGTCATTCGCCACACTCCGGCGGGCTGTTGTCATCTGAATCTCGTTATGAATAATAAAGGAAGTTATCAACGCTAACGTTCACATGTCCTAATGGGTTGATAATGAAAGCGTGAACGGACGACCTCAAGCGGGTATCCTTCAGCCTCTGGATGCACACATCAGCGGGTTCGCCGGACGGGCCATGAAGCGTTCTGCGGCTATTGTTCACCGGCAAATGGGACAGGGGCTGAATAGTCTCGCCACAATAGCATCGATTGCTCCGATGGTCGGGATGTTTGGCACCTTGATAGGCATTGCGAACTCTTTCGTAGGAACCAGCGGACAGAGGAACACCTTAATCGCAGCGACGTTCGGGCGATTGTCAGACCCTTTCGTACCGACTGCGCTGGGGCTCCTAGTTGGAGTGCTATCGCTATGGTTCTACAAGTACCTGGCTGGCAGACTAGAGTGCCTGGACCGCGAAATGAAAAATGCCACTCTTGAGCTGCTAAATCTGCTGATCGTTTGCCCTGTTGGCTTCGCACCAGCATCCAGAAACAATTTCGTGAATGAGAGCCCCATCTTTCGCGACGAGATTGGAGACGAGTTGCGGGATGACCGCCGGCCCTGGTACAGGTCCAGCCTGATGGTGGCCGCGCTGCTCTTCGTCACGTGGTGTGTCCAGATTGCTCGATACTTTGCCAACTATGAACTGCCACTGGAATCCGTCGCCCTGACAGCGTGCATGCGCGTTATCCTCACCTTCGCTATTTCCTGGTTCGTGGCCTATCCCGCGTGGGTCAAACTCATGCATCGCACGTCTGGCGGATTGGCCGCTTTGGCTTCCCTGTCATGCCTGTGCTGGACTCTGGCGGAGCTGTTCTTCCGCGTGCACCTCTGGTGAACTCACCTCCTGCCGGGTCAGCCACGCAAGTGGCAATGGAGATTGTCAAGTGACCAGCATTGTTGAAACCACTTCACATAGTTCCAATACTGAACATGCGCCGAAGAGCATCATTCATCGACTGCAGAAGACGCCGACGTATACTATTTGCGTTGTCAATTCAGACGAAATCACATCACGGCTTCGGCGGAAACCCGAACGCGAGCACGGCAATTCCTTTCGGCTCCTCGCTTGGATACGGTGGGTCGGCGTCGATCGCGATCTGGGTCCGGCCCGCTGACCCTGGCGGAAGCTTCGCGCGAAGCGTGAACACTCCGTCTATCGTCAAATCAAAATCGCCGGCACGCACGCCGTTGATCGACACCCGTAAATGGCCCTTCGGCACGCGAGAGAGATAAAGCGTGTTCACGATGATTTTCAATTCGAATTCGGAAGCGTTCTCCGGCCGATCGAGTTCCGCAGTGGCGTGCGGACCCGTCCAGCGAAAGTTTCCTTCCAGCGGAAACCAGCCCTCGCCCAGTTGCCAGACCGGTGCTTTCGGCCCGAGCTCGATGTAGGAGGCTAGCCGATCCTGGCGAACCACCGGCTCCAGACGGCGCTGAATATTGTTCCAATACAGGACCGCCAGCCGGGGCGACTGCAGGAACCCTTGCGGTTTGGGTTGCTCTTCCCGCACCATAATGATCTGCGTGTCAGGGTGCAGCCAGAGTTCCACGGCCTTGGTGCCATAAAGCTGGAACGGGCCGTCTTCATAAATGAAGGAAGTGATTTCGGGGTGCTGGTGCGCTAGCTCGGTCAGCGTCGCCACGTAGCGCCGGCGATCCTCGGCCTGCGACAGGGCATCCGCGCGGAGATGACGGAGGTTCGCGTAGTTCCAGGGAATCCAAAGCGCGAAGAACACGATTGGTATCGCCAGGTGGTAGCGCGCGCTCACGGCGGCGAACGCAATCGCCACGCCGATCAGCGGGACGTACAGGTATGCGCCGTAGAGCCGGTTGGAAAGCAACAGCATAGGCACGAGCATCGCGGCAAAGGTAGTCAGCCCGAAAAGGACACGCCGGTCGCGGACCAGAAACGCCGCGGTCAGAAACACTGCGATCACGCCCACCAGCACCAGCGCGCCTTGAAACGGCGGAAGCTCATGGGGCAGCACCAGGAGTTTCGAAGCATAGTAAACCGCCGAATGCCAAATATCGACGGGGTTGAAGCTCATGGAATAGTCGGCGTGGAGCGAGCTGCCGTGAATCAAGCCTTGAATGCCGAACCAAAGCGAGATTGCCAGGAATGGCGCCAGCTTTAGCCAGCGCCGCTTTCCGAACCATAACTCGTAGACCAACAGCGCGACGGGGAACATGATGGCGATCTCCTTGGAGCGGAACGCCAGCCAGGAACTCAGCAAGCACAGTAGCCAGAACACCCAGCCGTCGTGCATCCAGAAAAGAAGGGCGAGCAGGCAAAAGGTCCCGCACAGGAGATCGAAAACGTACATCGGTTTCCAATAGACATCGAACACGGCCATGTGAAACGCGAACAGCAGGACGCCGGCGCAACAGCCCAGCAGTGGCAGCGAAAGACGGCGCAGGAT
This sequence comes from Bryobacteraceae bacterium, assembly GCA_035632375.1. GTDB lineage: Bacteria > Acidobacteriota > Terriglobia > Bryobacterales > Bryobacteraceae > Palsa-89. The sequence continues at coordinate 24,473 of DASQGY010000282.1, forward strand.
CAGCCATAGCAACAAGACGTTCAACAGGTGCAGCACGTGGATCGCGGTAATATACGGCGCAAAGCGCAATTCGAAAGTGTCGCCCATCAGGCGATAGAACAGGTGACCGGCGGGGCGAAAGTTGTTGGTGTAATAGCGCGGCAGCAGCAGGCCGCCAAGGAAGTCGCTGGGGAGGAGCTCGCCGGTGTTCACCAGGTTGTCCATCTCGTCGTCGAGAAAATAGCCATGGTATGCGCCGTTGTTGGCGATCAGAAAGAAGGCGGCTACGGCGATCAGGAATAGCAGGGCCACCCAGTGGCGCTGGGGCGCGGAGGTAGCGGTTGCAGGACTCGACATCTCGTTTATCTTAGAACAGTGCGGCGTCTCGACTTGACCCTGGAATTAATTCCAGGGTTCATAATAGAGCAGGCATGGACCCGAAACCTTATCTACGATCCGGCGAGCTGGCGCGCCAAGCGGGCGTCAGCTCCGATACTTTGCGTCACTACGAGCGCCTGAAGCTGTTGGCCATTCCGCGCCGCTCGGCGGGCAACTACCGTATGTATCCACGGGAGGCAGTGGACCGCGTCCGATTGATTCGCCGCGCGCTGGCAATGGGATTCTCGCTGCCGGAGTTGGTGCGGATCTTGAAAGTTCGCGATGCCGGCGGAGCGCCTTGTCGACAAGTGAAGCGGCTGCTGGAAGAAAAGCTGGTTCATCTCGAGGATCAGCTTGCCGATCTGGTTGCGATGCGCGATCATCTCCGAATTGTGTTGCACGATTGGGACCAACGTCTGAGCGCGACGCCCGAAGGGAAGCCGGCGCGCTTATTGGACACGCTCGCACCGCCGCCACGAAAAACACGGCCAGCGAGGCTTACAGGCTAAAGCCTGTGCCACCACTTGCTGACAAGTTCCTGTAAAAGGTGGCACAGACTTCAGCCTGTGCCTGGAGTTTCTACATTTCCACAAAACAGAGCCACAGTCTGTAGCTGTCTTGCACAGTAACTTGTCAATGAGTGGTAGCACAGGCTTTAGCCTGTGTTTGCACAGACTTTAGTCTGTGTGCAATATCCCCATCTTCTTCGCGACACGCGTGAGGATCTCCGCGGCGCGATCGAGCATTTCGTGCGTGTGTGTCGCTGTGACGATGGTGCGGATGCGAGCCCTGCCCTCCGGTACCGTTGGGAATCCGATGCCGGTGGCCAGCAGTCCGTTCTCGAACAGCGCCGCCGAGTATGCGTGAGCCATCTTCGCCTCGCCGACCAGGATGGGCGTGATCGGCGTCTCGCTGTCGCCGGTGTCGAAGCCGGCGCCTTTCAGCGTGGCTTTGAAGTAGCGGGTGTTGTCCCACAGCTTTTCGATGCGCTCCGGCTCCTGTTCCAGGATGTCGAACGCTGCGAGGCATGCCGCGGCCACTCCCGGCGGATGCGATGTGGAGAACAGGAACGGGCGCGCGCGATGATACAGGAATTCGATCAGGTCGCGGCTGCCGCACACATAACCGCCCAATACGCCAATGGCCTTCGAAAGCGTGCCGACCTGAACATCGACGCGCCCATGCAGGCCAAAGTGATCCACGGTGCCGCGGCCGTTGCGCCCCAGGACACCGGACGAGTGGGCGTCGTCGATCATCATGATCGCCCCGTGGCGCTCGGCGATTTCGACCAAGGCCGGGAGCGGTCCGATGTCGCCGTCCATGGAGAAGACGCCGTCGGTGATCAGCAGCTTGCGGCCCGTAGCACCGGCGAGATCGGCGAGTTTCTGATCCGCCACGGCAGTGTCCTTGTGCGGGAACACATGGATCTTCGCGCGCGAGAGCCGGCAGCCATCGATGATGCTGGCGTGATTCAGCGCGTCGGAGACGATGTGATCCTCCGCGCCGAGGATGGCCGAAACCGTTCCGGCGTTGGCGGCGAAGCCGGACTGGAACACCACGCAGGCCTCGGTGTTCTTGAACTTGGCGATGCGGCGTTCCAGTTCCATGTGGATGGTCATGGTGCCGGAGATGGTCCGCACCGCTCCGGAGCCCGCGCCATATTTCTTGGTTGCTTCCACCGCGGCTTCCACCAGCTTGGGATGATCGGCCAAACCGAGGTAGTTGTTGCTCGCGAGATTGATGACCTCGCGGCCGTCGAAGTGCGCGACGGGTTCGCAAGCCGATTCGAGCACGCGCAGCCGTTGATACGTGCCGGCCTGACGCCACGATGCAAGCTGCTCGCTGAGGAAACTGAGTGGATTTGCGGTGGGCATTCGTTTCTATCGTAACTTGGAAGGAATGGCCCGAGTGTTTCTCATCGACACCGACACCGCATCCGACGACGCTGTAGCGCTGATCATGGCGCTTCGCGCGCCGGACGTACATGTGGCTGCGATCACCGTGGTGTCGGGCAATGTGCCACTGGAGCAAGGTACGCGGAACGCATTGTACACGGCCGAACTTTGCAGATCTGCGGTACCGGTGTACGCGGGCGAGGCGCGGCCGCTGCGTCGCGAGCCGAGCTACGCGCATTGGTTCCACGGACGCGACGGGCTCGGGAATCAGAACTACCCGCCGCCGAAGCGCCAAGCGGAAGCGAAGCACGGCGTGGACGCGATCGTCGATGTTATCTCGGCGAATCCGGGAATCGTGCTGGTGACGCTTGGTCCGCTCACTAATGTCGCACTGGCGCTGGAGAAGTCGCCGGCGATTGTGGCGAACGTCAGCCGGTGCGTGGTGATGGGAGGTAATCCGTGCACCGAAGGCAACGTCACGCCCGCGGCCGAGTACAACATGTGGGTGGATCCCGAAGCGGCGCGGGCCGTGATGCGCTCGGGGCTCCCGATCGAGCTGGTGGGCTGGCAGTTGTGCCGCGGCGAGGCCAATTTACTCGCACCGGATATCGAGCACGTGCTCTCGCTAGGAACCGACGTCGCGAAGTTCACCATCGACTGCAATCGCAGCGCGATGGAAGCGAATCGCGTGCAGACCGGCGAGATCGGCATTCCGCTGCCCGATCCGACGGCGATGGCTGTGGCGATCGATCCGGCGATCTGCACTCAATCCAGCCGGCATTACGTGGAGATCGAAACGGAGAGTGAGTTGACCCGCGGGATGACGGTGGTGGACCGGTTGGGCGTCGCGCGCGATGAGCGGAACCGGGAAGTCTGGCAACCTTTGCTCGAAAAAGGTCCGAACGCGAGCGTTTGTTGGGAACTCGATATCCCGCGCTGGAAGGCGCTGCTCTATCGTCTCTTGAGCCGGTAGTCGTCGACGTACGGCATCTTGATCAGCTTGCACATTTCGAACAGGCGCGAGCGCGCGCGCATGCCGACGCGTTCTTCCAGGAAATACTTGCTGTGGATGTCTTCCTGCAATCCCGGTGCGCCGCGCACGTCGCCGGCTTCCGGATCGCGCAGGTTGGTGGTGACGATGGTTGGCTTGCGATTGTTGCAGCGGTGCGTGACGATGGACGTGACGGTGTCCTCCACCCAATCGGTGACGCGATGCGCGCCCATGTCGTCGAGCAACAGAACGTCGGTGTCCAGTGCGGCGTGGTACGCTTCGCGGTCCATGGTGCCGGAGGCTTGATCGTAGCCGCTGCGAATCTGATTCAGCAGAGCCTGAAAATCGAAGAACACGCCTTCGAAACCGCGGGCGATCAAACCTCGCAGGGCGGCGACGGCCAAGTGCGTTTTTCCCGTACCGGGCGGACCGATGAACAGCAGGCCAGGTTGCGGGAGGTTCGGATAATCGCGAACATAGGCGCGAACCGCCAGCACCACGGTCGCCAAGCCAGTGCGCGTCACCGGATTGCCCGAAGGGAGGACGAAATTGTCGACGGACGCATGTTGATAGAGCGGCGGTATGTTGGCGCGATCTTCCAGGCGCTGCTCGCGGCCTTCATTCTGGCAGTCGCACTTTTCGGCGCCGGAGACTCCCTCACGCTCGGTGATCTTCCAGCCGGAGCCACCGCAGATGGTGCAGACTTCAGTCACGTGCATCGATTCTACCAACCTGTCGGCTTTCCCTGGTTCTGTTCATCCAGCCATTTCTTCAATGGCGCGAAGTAATCGAGAATCGCGGTGGCGTCCATTTGTTTTTGACCGGTCACTGCCGCGAGCGCTTCCGGCCAGGGCTTGCTGAGGCCCATGGACAGCATCGCGTTCAGCCGGTTGCCGGCGGCTTTGCTGTCGTAGATGGAACAGCGATTGAGAGGACCAGTGCATCCAGCCTCCTTCGCGAGCGAGCGGTGGAACTGGAATTGGAGGATGTCGGCGAGAAAGTACCGCGCGTATGGAAAATTGGCAGGCACGTGATATTTCGCGCCGGGGTCGAAATCGCTTTCGCTGCGCGCGACGGGCGGAGCGATACCCTGGTACTTCAAGCGAAGCTGCCACCACGATTCGTTGTATTTCTCCGGCGGAATCTGGCCGGAGAACACTTGCCAGCGCCACTTGTCGATCATCAAGCCGAACGGCAGGAAGGCGATTTTCTCGAGCGCCTTGTAGAGCAGCAGGCCGAGGTCTTTGGAACTATCGGGCACAGCGGGCAGCAAGCCGACCTTCTTCAGATACTCGGGCGTCACCGACAGCGCGATGGTGTCGCCGATGGCTTCGTGAAAACCGTCGTTCGCACCGTCGCGGAACAGGAACGGCTGCCGATCGTAAGCGCGCTGATAGAAGTTGTGGCCCAGCTCGTGGTGGATAGTGCTGAAATCCTCGGCGTTGATTTCGATGCACATTTTGATGCGCAGGTCGTCCACCTGATCGACGTCCCAGGCGCTGGCGTGGCACACCACGTCGCGATCGCGCGGCTTGGTGAACAGCGAGCGCTCCCAGAAAGTTTTCGGCAGCGGCGCGAATCCGAGCGAAGTGAAGAAATGCTCGCCGTAGCGAACCATATCGAGCGCCTGTGTGTTTTTCGATTTGAGGATCGCGGTGAGATCGTAGCCGGGATCGGCGCCCTTCGGCGCAACCAGCGGATAGATGTTCTCCCACTCCTGCGCCCACATGTTGCCCAACAGATGAGCGGGTATGGGGCCGTTCGCGGGAACGATATCGCCGTACTTCTCGCGCAGCTTCGATCGCACGTACGCGTGTAGCGAGAGATAGAGCGGCCGCACCTGCTCCCACAAGCGATCCATCTCGGCGGGGAAAGCGTCGGGCGGCATGTCGTATTTGGATCGCCACATTGCACCCATGTCGGCGAATCCAAGCTCGCGCGCGCCTTTGTTGCCGAGCGCGACATACTTCTCAAACAGCGGCTTGATGGGCGGCGAGATAGTGTGCCAGCCGCGCCAGGCGTCGAGCAATTCCTTGGGGTCGGTGCTGGTCCGCAGGATATTGCTCAGTTGTTCGAGGTCGAGGCATTTGTCCGGTGTGGCGCAATACTTGCCGCGGCCATACATGCCTTCCATCTGCGAGGCGATTTCGGTGAGCTCCTGCGACTCCTTGGGATTCGACGGCGCGGCGAGAGTCAGCGAAAGGCGGAGCAGCTTGAACTGCCGCGCGAGCGAGTCCGGCATCTTGACGTTCTTGAACCGCGTGGACTCCTTGGCGAGTTGCATCGTAGCGTTGATGGACTGCTCGTCGGCCTTGGCGGCCAGCATCTCGGAGTCGTAGGTGATGAAAGTGGATTTAACCCAATCGGCGCGGCCTGCTTGGACAGCGAGGTCGAGCAGCTTGGCGTTCGCGCGGTTGATGAAAGCTTGGGCGTCGGCGAGAGTGGGCTCGGCGGCGGAGAGACTGGTGGTGAGAAGGAGGAAGATGATCGGACGCACGATTCAATTATAGGAGCGGAAGTCAAGGAATACGAGGAAGACAAGGAAGACGAGGCTGATGGTGGGGCGCACAAGGCCTCTCCTATTCCTCGTCTTCCTTGTGTTCCTTGTATTCTTCCGCTAATTGACCGTCGCCGACGCCTGGCTCGCAGTCCGGAACTCGTATTGATGAATCTCGATGGCGGCTTTGCCTTCCTCGCAGCGGACGACGCGGCCGCGGGCTACCAGCTTCAAGGCTACCGTGCTGTTCAACTGGGCCGGCCAACTGATGGAGAGCTCCAAGCGGCGGCCGGGAAGTAAATATTGATCGGTGGTGAACAGAACACCGTTGCTGCTCATGTTGATGGTCTTACCGAAGCCGATTTCATCGGCATTCTTGCGATTGAGGACCTTGAAGCGGACCTCACGCTCGATCGGGAAGCGGTCTGCCTGCCGACGGTCGTTCTTTTCTCGTTCTGATCTCACGCCTGCCCCCGGTAATGCAACTGGCCAATTCATAACCTTCTAATGCACCTTTAGATTGCGCTATGCGCGGGAGGGCGGCAATAGCAGAGACTTCCCAATTTTGGCTGGTACTCCGGCTCGAAGAGGTTGGTACCTTTATGCCAGATCGACCCATTACTCCTGGGGTGGATCGGGTCGCCTTTTGCGGGCGCGAATGGCTTCCAGGCGCTCGGCGATGCGCTGTTCCGCGCCACGATTGGTTGGATGGTAGAACTCGGTTCCGGTGAGCGATTCGGGCAGGCACTCCATGTCGGTCAGGGCGTCCTCGAAGTTGTGGGCATGCTGGTATCCTGCACCGTAGCCCCACTGCTTCATGGCGCCGGTGGGGGCATTGCGGAGGTGGAAGGGGACGGGCTCCGCGCGGTGATTCTCGACGGCTTCCATGACACTGCCGAGCGCACGGTAGGAGGCGTCGGACTTCGGAGCGGCGGCGAGGTAGATGGTGGCTTGTCCCAGGGCGAGGTCGCCTTCGGGGATGCCGAGAAAGTGGACAGCCTGCTGGGCGGCGATGGTTTGCTCCAAGGCGCGCGGGTCGGCCAGGCCGATGTCTTCGATAGCCATGCGGACCAGGCGGCGGGCGATGTAGAGCCGGTCCTCGCCGGCTTCGAGCATGCGGCCGAGCCAGTAGAGGGCGGCGTCGACGTCGCTCGATCGCACGGATTTGTGTAGGGCGGAGATCAGGTTGAAGTGCTCCTCACCGGCTTTGTCGTAGAGGAGCATCTTGCGCTGCATGGAGTCCTCGACAGCCTGCGCGGTGAGTTGGCCGTCTTTGGAGGCTGCGGCGGAAAGCTCCAGGATGTTGTAGGCGGCGCGGCCGTCGCCATTGGCGAACAAGGCGATTTGCTGGAGCAGATCGTCGGTAGCTTGGACTTTCACCAGCGGAAGAGCGCGCTTCAGAAGAGTGACGATCTCCTCTTCGGTGAGCGGCTTCAGCATGTAGACCTTGGTGCGGGAGAGCAGCGCCGAGATCACTTCGAAGGAGGGGTTTTCGGTGGTCGCGCCGATCAGGATGATGTCGCCGCGTTCGACGTAGGGAAGAAAGGCGTCCTGCTGCGCTTTGTTGAAGCGGTGGATCTCGTCGATGAAGATCAAGGTACGGCGGCCGAGGCGGCGGTTGCGTTCGGCGTCGGCCATCACTGCCTTGATTTCTTTGATGCCGCTGAGGACCGCGCTGAAGGGGATGAAATCGCAGTGCGTGAGGCGAGCGATGATGCGGGCGAGCGTGGTTTTGCCGACGCCGGGCGGTCCCCAGAGGATGATGGAGCCGAGCTGATCGCGATCGATTTGCGAGCGCAGCGGTTTGCCGGGGGCAAGGATGTGGGCTTGGCCGACGAAGTCTTCGAGCGTGGCGGGGCGCATTCGCTCGGCGAGCGGTCGGCTGGCGTCGACGGTTTCTTTTGCCAGGGGATCGGATTCGAAAAGGCTCACGTCACGGCCATCCGTTGTTTGCGGGCGGCATACAAGGCGATGCCGGCGGCCAAGGCGGCGTTGAGCGACTCGACGCCCACGGTGGGGATTCGGACGTCCATGGCTTTGGCGCGCAAACGTTCGCTGACGCCGTGCCCTTCGCTGCCGACAATGATGGCGCACTGGCGGCTGAAGTTGCATTCTCCGATATCCAGCGCGCCGTTGGGCATCAGGGCGAACATTTCGAGCTTGCGTTGTTCGATAGCGGCGATCAGAAGCTGCTCATCCATGGCGGGAACCAGCGGCACGCGGAAGATGGAGCCGGCCGAGGCGCGGAGGCATTTCGGATTGTACGGGCTCACGGTTCCTTTGAGGAAGGCCACGCCGGTTGCGCCGAAAGCCTCGGCGGCGCGGACGATAGCGCCGGTGTTGCCCGGATCTTGAAGCCCATCGAGGATGACGGCGAGGGATCGGCCGCGGAACAATTGCTCGATGGTCCAGCGGGGCGGGCGGACCAGGGCCATCACGCCCTGGCTTGCTTCGGTGGCCGAGATGGTGCGGAACAGTTCGTCGGGGAGGACCGTTACGCGGATCTTTTTCAGACCGCGGACGTGGCTTTCAACGGCGGTGCGCACGGATTCGGAGGCGAAGATCGCGGAGATTTCGCAATCGCTGCGCAGGGCTTCTTCCAGGAGATGGAAACTTTCGGCGACGCAGAATCCGTCGGTCGTGGTGGTGCCGCGAACGATCGCTTTGCGGATTTCCTTCAGGAGGGGGTTTTTCGCGCTAGTGAGGGTCGTCATACAGTAGACTGTGGAGAAGCCGTTTGTCGCCAGCCAAATCTATCATGAAATGGATCGTGGTGTTGGCGCTACTCGTGTTTCTGGCCGCCGCGTTCGTCAAGGTGAACGGCGTGGCGCAGGAGATACATCAGCAATCGGTGATCGACGAGGCGCAGGCGGCGGACGCGATCATCGTGCTGGGCGCGGCGGAATATCGCGGGAAACCATCGCCAGTGCTGGAAGCGCGGCTAAATCACGCACTTTTTCTGTATTTGAAAGGGCTGGCTCCACGGATTATTACAACGGGCGGTGCAGGCGGCGATCCGGTATTTACCGAAGGGTCGGTTGGGCGGGCGTATTTGAGCGAGCGGGGGGTTCCACCGGAGGCGATTGTGGTGGAGCGGGAGGGCGAAAGCACGGCGCAAAGCGTGGCGGCAGTGGCGGAGATTATGCGCCGGATGAATCTGAAATCGGCGATTGTGGTGAGCGACGGGTATCACATTTTCCGAGTGAAAAAGATGCTGGAGTCGAGCGGTCTGAAGGTTTACGGGTCGCCGAGGCCGTCGCTGACACCGGGAGGCTGGCGGGAGAGGTGGGTGGATATGAAGCAGGCGGTGGGGTATTTGTTGTGGAGGGTGGGAATCGCGGTTTAGGGTGGAGAGGAAGACGAGGAAAACCAAAAAAGAGAAAGCGGCTTAGCCGCAATCCTCCCCTGACACCTGACACCTGACACCTGAAACCTGAAACCTGAAACCTGAAACCTAACACCTAACCTTGGGTTGACATATTACCCAAGATCCGCGATACTAGGGTCACATGTCTACCCGAGTCCCCCTGCTCCAAGGCACCCTCGACCTCCTCATCCTCCGAACGCTCATCTTCGGCCCGCAACACGGCCAGGGCATCGCCCGCTCCATCCAGCAGCAATCCGAAGACGTCCTCCTGGTAGAACACGGCGCGCTCTACCCCGCGCTCCAGCGCCTGGAAGCGAAAGGTTGGATCACCGCGAAATGGGACATCTCGTCCAATAACCGCAAGGCCCGGTTCTACACCCTCACCCGCCTGGGCCGCAAACAGCTCGCCGCCGAGAGCAGCCAATGGCGCGCGCTCGCAAATGCCATCGGACGCATCCTCGGACCCGAGACCACCAAGAGTTAAACCATGTTCCACCGGCGCAAGCCCGAAGATTTCTCCGCCGAGCTTCGTGCGCATCTCGCCCTCGAAGCCGACCGCCTGCGCGACGAAGGACTCAACGACATCGAAGCACGCCGCCAGGCCCATCTCAATCTAGGAAATCTTATGAATCAGGAAGAACGCTTCTACGAAGCCAGCCGCTGGGCCTGGCTCGATCAGCTCCGCCAGGATATCCGATACTCCTTCCGCCAGCTCCGGCGCGCGCCGGCCTTCACGCTCACCGCCGTGCTGACGCTCTCGCTAGGAATCGGCGCGACCACCGCCATCTTTACCTTGATTCACGCCGTGCTGCTGAAATCCCTGCCAGTCGCGCGGCCCGAGCAATTGTACACCGCCGGCGACGCGAAGCACATCGGCGTCTACAGCGGCATGGCCGTGGATTGGGACATCTTTTCCTACGATCTCTACCGTCATCTCCAAGATCATACCGATGGCTTCGAACAACTGGCCGCCTTTCAGGGCGATCCGCGGCGCATCGGCGTACGGCGCACCGGCAGTCCACAGGCTGCGGAATCGTACATCGCGCAGTACATCAGCGGGAATTATTTTTCCACCTTCGGAGTCCCCGCATTCGCCGGCCGCGTTCTGAACGCCGATGACGACCATCCGTCCGCCGCGCCTGCCGCCATGATTTCCTACCGCACCTGGCAGCAAAAGTACGCGCTCGATCCCTCGGTACTCGGCGCGCCATTTCAGATGAACGGCACTCCCGTTACCATCGTCGGCGTCGCGCCGCCCGATTTCTTCGGCGATGCCCTGCGCACCAATGCACCGGACTTCTGGCTGTCGCTCGCCATGGAGCCGACGGTGAACCACGGAAATTGGGTGACTAATCCCCAGTTGCATTGGTTGTATTTAATGGGTCGCATCAAACCGGGCGCCAACATCCGCGCTATAGAAGCCCAGATGCAGGTGGAGGTGCGGCAATGGCTAACCAGCCGTGTGAGCGTTTTGGGACCAACGGCGGCCGCGCAGATTCCACACCAAACGCTCCACCTCAGGCGTGCAGCATCGGGCATCGGCTTGATGCGCGCCAATTACTCCACGGGACTCGAACTGCTGATGGCCATCTCCGGATTTGTACTTCTGATCGTCTGCGCAAACTTGGCAAATCTGATGCTCGTTCGCGGCATGGCACGGCGGCGCGAGACCTCCATCAGCCTGGCCCTCGGCGCGGCCCGCTCGCGGCTCACTCGCCAGGCGTTGACGGAAAGCGTCCTGCTCGCGTTCATCGGCGGAGCTGCCGGAGTAGCCATCGCCTTCGCCGGCACGCGCACCTTGCTCGCCATGGTGTTCACCGGTGCGAGCTACATTCCCATCAGCCCCAAGCCGGATCTCGCGGTTCTCGCTTTCGCCTTCGCGGCGTCCTTGATCACCGGACTGGTGTTCGGCGTTGCGCCCGCCTGGGCCGCGAACCGTGCCAATCCGCTCGACGCCCTTCGCGGAGCCGGCCGTACGTCCGAGCGCTCCGGCTCTACGCCGCAGCGTACCTTGGTTGTGATGCAGGCGGCATTGTCGCTGGTCCTGCTAGCCGCCGCGGGATTGCTGACTCAAAGCTTGCGCAATCTCGCCGCTCAAAAATTCGGATTCGCACCCGACGGACGCGTTTCCGTCCGGATCGATCCCAATCTCGCCGGATACAAACTCGATCAACTCGAGCCCTTATACCAACGCATCAAAGAACGCCTGTCCCACATTCCGGGCGTGATGAGCGCCAGCTACTCGCTCTACAGCCCGATGAGCGGATCGAGCTGGACCACCGATGTCTCCATCGACGGCCAGCCCCCGGCCGCGGTGGACGGCCAGAACCTGTGCGCTTGGACTCGCATCGGTTCGGATTATTTCGATACGGTCGGCACCCGCATCCTGCGCGGCCGCCCGATTCTCGATTCAGACACCGCCACGTCACGCCACGTCGCCGTCGTCAATGAGCAGTTCGCACGCCGTTTTTTCCCCAACCAGGACCCCATTGGGCAGCACTTTGGAGCAAGAGAGAAATTCGAGAAAGCCTACGAAATCGTAGGCATCGCCGAAGACGCGAAATACTACAAGCCGGAGCAGCCGGTGATGCCCATGTATTTCATCCCGAGGCCGCAGGTAACGCCGTACGACAACGCAGGCACCATGAGTTTCGAGGCGCGCTCGCTCTATGTCAACGATATCGTGCTGCGCTTCGCTGGTCGCGCCGGATCGGTGGATGAGGAAATCCGCCGCGCCTTCGCCGAAATCGATCCGAATCTCACCGTGATCTGGATTCAGCGCTTCGACAAACAGGTGGCAAATCAATTCAGCCAGCCCGCATTGATCGCCCGCTTGACTTCGCTCTTCGGCATAACCGCACTGCTGCTAGCGTCCATCGGTTTGTACGGCGTGACTTCCTATTCCGTCGCGCGCCGCTCCAAAGAAATCGGAATCCGCGTGGCCCTAGGCGCCGACCGCAAGCAGGTAGTCGCCATGGTTCTCCGCAACGCCTACACGCTGATCGCGATCGGCCTGGCGCTAGGAATCCCCTTGGCCCTCGCCATGGGCCGCGTGATGGGCAGCAAGCTCTACGGAATAAGCTGGTACAGCCCAGCAATTCTGGCCGGCGCAGGAATCATCCTAGCCGCCTTCGCCCTGGTGGCGACAATCGCCCCAGCCCGCCGCGCCGCATCATTGGACCCAATCCAAACACTCCGCGACGACTGAAACCTGACACCTGACACCTGAAACCTAGGCTTTCACACTCAGCACTTCCTTCACCTTATCCAGCAGCGACCCCAACGTAAACGGCTTCTGCAAAAACGCCGTCCCCGGCGGCAAATTCCCCGCATAAATCGCCGCGTCATCGGTGTACCCGGAAACATACAGCACCTTCACATCGCGATGCTGCTCGCGCAAACGGTCAGCCAGCTCATGCCCACCCATCTGCGGCATCATCACGTCGGTGATCAACAAGTCCAAATTCCCGCTATGGCTCGCAGCCAGCGCCAGTGCCTCTTCGCCGTTGCCCGCTTCCAGCACTTCATATCCTTGCCGCCGCAATATCTTGCGAACTAGCGCGCGAATCCCCGCCTCATCCTCCACCACCAGAATCGTCTCCAGCGGCTTCTCCGGTTCCACCGGCGGTGGCTCGGGCTCCACAATCGCAGCCTGCGGCTCCGGCGCGGCTACATGCTCTTCCACGCGCTCCAGGAAAATCCGAAATACCGACCCTTCCACCGCTCCACTGGAAACCGAAATGTCCCCGCCCCATTGCCGCACGATTCCGTAGGCTCTCGTAGCCGCCGCAGCCGCGTCATCCCACGGTTCCTTGCCCGGCAGCACCGATTCGAACAACATCACCCGCGCCTCGCCCTCCAACGGACGGCCCGTGTAGCTGATCGTGATCACGCCGTAAGATCCCGGCCGCAGCGGCTCTTCCGCGCGCCGCAAATCCTCCGCGATCTCCACGCTCGAAGTTTCCATCGTGATCCGGCCCTGTCCGTGCATCGCCTGCCGCGCGCGCTCCACCAGCGACGCCACCACTTGCTCCAGCGCCGGGGCATCGGCTTTCACCATGCTCGGCGCGTCAGCCAACGAAACCTGCAGCTCGATCCCTTGACCCAGCAGCACGCGCAACCGGTCCGCGACACTGCTCAGAACTTTCTCCAGCTCCACCGGATGAACAGCCTGCGGCTGCCTCCGCGAAAACGCGAGCAGTTGATTGGTCAGCGTCGTCATCCGCTCCGTCGCCGTCAGCATCTCCTGCACGTCGCTGCGCTGCGGGCTCCCCGCCGGGATTCCGTTCAGCAGCTCTTCGCCGTACCCAGTCAGAATCATCAGCATGTTGTTCAAGTCGTGCGCCATGCGGCTGGCCAACCGCGACACCGCCTCCACGCGCTCCGACTGAACCAATTGCTCTTCCAATTGCCGGCGCTCGGTAACATCCACCGCCACGCCGATCAGGTAATTCGGATGCCCCTCGGCATCCTTCAGCAGCCGCGCGCTCTCCCGCAGCCAAACCAACTTGCCATCGGCCGCCACCGCGCGAAACTCACACGCATGCCCCTCGCCCCGCTCAATCGCCCGTTGATACGACTGCATCACCCAATCGCGATCGCCTTCATACACGCGATCCGCCCAGAACCCGGCGTTGCCGATCCAATGATCCGCCGCATATCCCAGGACCCCTTGCGCGTGCTTGCTGGCGAACAGAAAATTCATGCCCGGCAGTTCCGCGGCCCACACGACCGCGTTCAAATTATCGATCAGCTCCGACGCCGGAAAGCCCTGCGGCTCGGCGGCAGCAGGTACTGGTACTTCCACAACAGGTTGGCTCGCAATCTCGACTCCGCTCAAATCCTCAATAGTAAGCAGCGCCTCTTGCGCCGCCTCATCGTCCCAATTGCGGATAGCCTGAATCGCAACCCGATACGTGCGCTTGCCCTCGTGCTCGGTCTCGACCAGCAAACCAGTTTGCGCCGTCCCAGTTTTCAGGACCTCTTCGACGCGATCGAGCAGCCACCCAGGCAGCAGCGCGTCAAGCCTACCGCGCAAAGCATCGCCGCTGCGCAGTCCGAAGATCTTCTTAATAGCCCGATTGGCCGAGATGATGCTGAGATCGGTGGAGAGTACCAGCAAGCCTACCGGTATGGTGGCGACGATTTCCTGATAGTAGCGCCGTTCCGTCTCGACCAACGCCAGCAGCCGCGCAACCTCCCTGGCTTTCCATTGCTCGAGGTCGGCTCTTTCCATGGTTATCCTTAGTATCCAGTTTTCACTCCGGGGGACACTAGGGACAACGGTACTTTCAGTTTGAACCGTACCTGGTACTAGGTGGCACAGGCTTTAGCCTGTGGCTGGAGTCTCTCCACTTCCAACACGCACAGACTAAATTCCGTGCCACCTCCAGAAACTTGTCAACAAGTGGTGGCACATGCTTTAGCTTGTGCGGAAACTGAACTCGCATATCATCGGCGGGTCTTGATCGAAATCGCTATAGCGAATCCAAGTCGGCCGCACAACGAAGTAGACAATTCCCGGCCAACTCATCCGCGCAGGCCCGTCGGGCCAAGCCTTGAAATATGTCTCCTGATACCGCTCCAGCTCCGGCGACTTGAGTTCTTCCGCTACGCCTTCGTACTGGACAGTTTGCTCGCCTTCCCCCCACCCGCCGATAACGAACGAACACGCGGGCCGGGCGATGAGATTCGGATATTTGCGAGAACTCTTTACCGTATCGAAGACGATCTCGAGTTGCGGCGTGATCGCGATTCCTACCAGGGCCGACTGAGGAGTGTCGGCATGACATGTTGTCCCCAGAACGCCCAGCTTGTGCTTCGAAATGAAGGCGTAAAGGTCGGCCTGAGTCATCGCCTTGCACTTGGGTCAACCGCCGTTCGAGAAAAGCAGTGGCGACGAAACGATCTTCGCCGCGTCGCCGCTCGCACTGACTACTACACCGAAAAAGGGGGACATCATTTCTTCCCATGTCATCTGGCCATAGTAGACCGTCCGGTTCGGATTGGGGTTGAATTTGTTATTCACGGAATTGTCGAAGTGCGCGTCCACTCGCAACTTGGTCCCCTTGGGAACCTTGATGGAAGTGTTGTACCCGATTTGCCAGTTGAAGTCATAGCGCGGAATATTCAGGACCACCTGCTTAGTTCCGTCTGGGAACTCCAGCGTCCACTTGGTGTCTTTTCCACGAAAGTGCATGTGCGCCATCATGAAGACAAGCTCCACATCCTGGAGGAACATAGCCTCCGCCGGCGGACTCTGCCAATTCGGATCGTTGGGCGGAATCGCGAAGTGCTTGCCATCGGTGGGAGCCGAGGTGACGAAAGACACGTAGCGGCGTTCAGGCGGAGCCTTCGCCACGGTGAATGCGATCTTGACGTGATCCGTGACGGCAGTCCCGTTGGGAGTGTAATGCAGGCTGAAAGCGATATCAGACCCGGCTGGGATTAGCTTGGCTGCGTTGATGGTTCTATAGTCGGCGGCGGCATTCCCCGGCAGGTAGCAGTCCTCTGGGAATCCCTGAAAAACCGCAGCCGCCTCCGCCTCGGGTAACCCTACCAATTTACCGCCTAGGAAAGGATCTCCCTTCTCCGGCCGCGCAGATCCCTCTTCGTCTCGCTCCTTGTCCTGCCATACCGGGACTCCATACTTCACGGCGGGGTTGTGTGGAACATAGCCCGCACAGATGTGATGCGTAACGGCAGGATACTCCGGCTTGATTTGCACCGAGGTCACCCACGTATCCTTGGTGAAACCGGTCGGCACAACCACCATGTGCCACTCCACGACATTGTTCTTGGGGCGGGCAGGAACATCCGTGACAGGTCCGTCAATCACGACATCGGGTTTAATTACCCAGCCCTCAGCCCACTGAACAGGCGCCGGTGCATCTTTGGCGTTGCCTTCCAGCGCTCCGCTGTCGGCCCACTTTGCGATAGTCGCGATCTCGCTCTGTTTCAGGGAGGGATCGTTCACGAAGTGGCCATATTGCGGGTCGGCGGACCATGGCGGCATTTTCCTGGTGGCGACCGCGGCCTTCATCGCCTTAGCCCAAGGCCTGGCGCTCTGATACGTGAGAAACGACATCGGCGCCATCTGCCCCGGCCGGTGACAGCTCTGGCAATTCTTTTGAAGGATCGGCAGTACGTCCTTGTTGAACGTCACCGCGCCGACGGAGTCGGTATCGGCGGCGCACAACACTCCAGCCGCAAGTCCCAGAGAAGCGAGTAAAAGACGCATCTTGACACTCCTTGTTGAAGCTGTCGCCTGAAGATCAACCAGCCTCACCAGTCAAGGATACGCCGGGCAGGATGCCTGGTCAAGAAACGAGCGCCCACGAAAACAGGTGATAGACTGCTGGTAGGTGCTTCGTGTCTTCGAGTCCAGTAACTAAACTAACCGAGCAGGAATACCTCGCCCTGGATCGCGCTGCGGAATTTCGCAGCGAGTTTCTGGATGGCGAAATGTTCGCCATGTCCGGTGGTTCTATGCGCCATGCCCGGCTGCAGCGGAATCTCATCGGGGAGCTCTTCAGAGCCCTCAAAGGTGGCGATTGCGAAGCCTTCGGCTCTGACTTCCGGGTGCGCGTTTCCGCGCGGATGTACACCTACCCGGACATCTCCATCGTTTGCGGAAAGCCACTCTTGGCGGATGAACGGCAGGATGTCCTGCTCAATCCGTCGGTCATCTTCGAAGTACTCTCGCCATCGACGGAGAAGTATGATCGCGGCTTGAAGCTTCAGCGCTACCGGACCATCGATTCCCTCCGCGAATACATCCTGGTGAACCAGCACGAGGTTCGCATTGAGCAATATACTCGTCAACTTGACAACACCTGGATCTTGCGTGACTCTATAGGCCTGGATAGTGAACTGCGTTTGGACTCGATCGGTGTCTCTCTCCCGCTGCGAAGCATTTACGATTCAGTGGAACTGCCGGACTAACCGAAGAGGAATCTTGCCACACAGGCACTCTTCGTAACGAAGATCAGTGTTCCAGAAAATCACCTTGAAGCACTTTCCGCCCGCCGAGCGCGTTGCGGAAACTCCACACCGCGAGCGCCAGCACCAGCGCGACAACCACCAAGCCCTTGCTCACATACCAAGCCGAAAGATCGGACGTGAACGGCGCCTGGCTCCCGACAATTTGCAGCAAAAGCACCAGGGTGAACGGCAGGATGCCAAAGCGAATCATTACCCACAGACCCGCGAAAACCAGCGCCATAACAAAACCGGTGGCGACCAGTGGATCTGGGCCCGCCAGGTTGCCGAGACCAACCAGTGCGACACAAACGGCGACAATGGCCCAAGTTTTCCTGAGCGCCAAGCGGAGCAGGAAGAAGAAAAAGAAAATAACCAGAGCTAAATAAACCGGGCCAATCATGTTCCAAAGCAGCCAGCCGGTTAGCCCCGCGACGTCCAGCACCCGGATGGTGTATCCGCCTAGAGTCAGATCTCCCAGACGTTGCCATGCGACCACTCCTCTGATATCCAGAAGGACGGTAAACCCCACTCCCAGCGCCGTGCCAACCAGGATGTGTCCCGCCACCAGCGGATCGCGCGCGTCCCCGGCCAGAAGACGAGTCCAGGAGATCAGGCTCTGCGGCCAGCGTCGGCGCAGGTAGGGTTCCAGCGCCATGTACAGCGCCCAGACCAAGGCTGCAACGAACAAACCAATGCTGATCTGGTCTACGATGTACAGCAGTTCCGCTAGAGTCGGGACATGATGCAGTCGCACAATCTCGCCTAAGGCCTGGAAGATCAGTCCGTATGCCGCCAAACGAAGCGCGCCGCGGTTGTCCCCGCGGCCGCCGCGTAAATTCCTCATGGCCAGCCACACCGCGCCCACCAGGACAATCGAGATCACGGCGATCAAGGACCACCCGGCGGCGCGCTGGCCGGTGGTCCGTGCCTGCGGCTGTGTACGCGCGGTCCGCTGCCACGGTCCGAACAGCGCAAAGAAGACCGGACGGCCTTTCCACGCTGCCGCTTCGATGCGCATGGGCATGTTGGGTGCGTGCGCGAATGTGCCGGTCCACGCCTTGCGCTCGTCGAAGCTGTAGGGTGGCGTTTCTCGCGATGCGGTCGCAGTCCAGCGTGAGGGGTCCAGGCCCGCCGCGTCAAAGAGCTTCTTCCAGTCAAACGGCTGGGCCGCGGCGCCGTCATCCAGTAACGGCGGAACACCCAGAAACCCGATCATGCGGCCCTGCGGATCCAAATCCACGCTGACCATTCCAGCCACGTTCGTGGGCGGATCGTTCGGCGTAGGCCGACCGAACGGATCGCGCGTCTCCAGGTAAGCGGGACTCTCACGATGCGTGAAGTAAATCAGCGCGGGCTGCCCCAGCCGGATTTGCTCGCGGTAATCCTCCCTCTTGAGACTTCGCTTCGCCCAATCGTAGTATTCGTTTTCGTAACTGAACTGATCGAACGTATCGACGGGCAAGTCCGTGTAGCCCAGGCGCGCGGCGATCTCGCGCCCCTGCCGCGCCAGGATCTCCTGCGAATTGGGAAACGGCGTCAGCCGCAGGATGCGCGTACGGCTGCTCAGCAGCAACAGCGCGATCAGCCCCACCACCACACACGCCAGGCAGACCACCGCCGCGCGAACCGAAAGCGCTCCGGTGTCCTCCGACGCCGCCACCATTTCGGGCGACGGCGTATCGCCGGCCGCCAGCGCTTCCGCCAGCGGATCGCCTCCGGGAAGCCCGCGCGCCACTGCGAGCGCCGATTGCGGCCGCTTGGCCGCGTCTGGATCGAGACATTTCGCAATCAGCCGCTCCACCGCCGGGTCCACGTCCTTGATCACGCTGGCCGCACTGGGCACCGCGGATCGATCCCGCGTCTCAAACGCGCGCTTGCCCGTGAACATCTCATACAGCACCAGGCCCAGCGAGTAAATGTCGCTGCGCTCGGTCACTTCCCGGCCGGCCAGTTGCTCCGGCGCCATGTACGCCGGGGTCCCGTTGCGAACCTCGGCTCCCTCCACCTGATCCACAATCGCCGCCAGGCCGAAGTCCATGATCAGCACCTGTCCGCGCCCGTCGATCATCACGTTGGCCGGTTTCAAGTCGCGATGCAAAACGCCCTTGGCGTGCGCCGCAGCCAGTCCCGCGCATAGCTTGCGCGCGATCTCCACCGCCTTGTCGCCGGGCAATCGCCCGATGCGGCGCAGCAGGCTGCCGAGATCCTCGCCATCCACGTACTCCATCGAGATGTAAGGCGCGCCGTCTATCTCACCCAGATCGTACACGCGGCAAACGTTGGGATGTGAAACTTGGCGCGCGATACGTACCTCGCCGTGAAACCGTTCGAGCAGCCGGGGATTTCGCGACGTTGCCGCAGGCAGGAATTTCAGCGCGACTCCTTGGTTCAGCTTAAGATCGGTCGCGCGATACACCTCACCCATGCCGCCGCGGCCCAGCAACCCCAGCACGCGATAGCGCTCGCCGAGAGTGGTTCCGGCGGGAAAGCGCCCTTCGTCGGAAGACGCGCTCGAAGAGGAAGCGGGCTTGTGCCCCGGTGCGGCGAAAGTTTGCGTAGCAGCGGCGCCATCGAGACCAGCGGCGCAGTGGGGACAGAAGCGCGCCGGGTCGCGCAACTCAGCTTGGCACGACGGGCAACGCATCATAAAGGGATACCACTTTTGGCGGCTGAAGGGGGTTGATCCGCAGTGTGGCTCCAACGGCAGCCTGGACCGTCTTACCCGTCGAAATACTAACCTCCCATTGCTGGCGGGACCGTCCGGAAGTGAGGCTGTGACGACAAATTCTAGACAGCGAGCTGCGACACTGGGCAGTCGAACATCGATACCACCATTTGGCCTTCTGGCTTCTGGATTCCGGCTCCTGGATTCCTGCTCGCGCCCCCTACTTCTTCTCCTCCGGCCCCGCCGCCTTCTCCACATCAGCCAACTGCTTCTTCACTTGCTCCAAATCCGTCGCGTTCGGTGCAAACTTCAGATAGTCCCGCAAGTTCTGCGCCGACGCCGTGTAATCCTGCCTCTGCGCCAGAATCACCGCCAGCACGCGATGCATCACCGGAAAATGATGCGCTGTGTCGCGCGAAATCCCTTCCTTCGCGCTCTTCTCCGCCACATCGAAATTCTTCAGATAATAATTCGCCAGCGCGTTGATCATCCACGCTCGCGGGAAATCCACCGGATTCAGCCGCAGCAAACGATCCGTTTGATCGGCCGCCTCCTGCCACTTCTGTTCCTGCATGGCCATCCCCGCCAGTTCCAGATAAGGATTCACATACTTCGAATCCGCCGCCAGCGACTGCGCATACGACTTGCGCGCGCCCTCCGCGTCCTTCTTGTCTTCCTGGATCAAGCCCAGCTCAAACCACGCCGCGGCGTACTTCGGATAAATCGCCACCGCTTTCTCAAGCTCTTTCTGCGCGTCGTCCAACTTTTTCTTCTGCACCAGATTGCGGCCTTTTTCGTACGCCTTCTTTGCGTCCTTGGGCGCCATTTGGCTGGTCGCGCTGATGGTCAGTCCCTCCACGTTCGCCAGCCGATGCAGAATAATCGTCCCGATCTCGGGGTTGTCCAGGCTGTGCCGGGCGTCCAGGTGAATCACATCGGACCGGAAGCCGGCCAGTTGCGCCTGTATGTCGCAGCCCGCGAACTGTCCGCCGAACATTCCGCCCGATGAGGGCAATGTCCCGTTGCCCCCGCCCGAGTTCATTCCGGAATTTCCCGACCCCGGGCTGTATGCTCCGCTGGTGTCGCTAGCGTCCATGAACATGGTGCGGCTCATCCGGTTGTTCAGATCCACGCCGAAAGTCCCCTTGGGGTCCGTGTAGCCGATGGTGTGTGGAGACGCGCGGCAAATCAACTGGAGAAGCACAGGTTCCGGCGGCGGCGTTCCATCTTCCATCGCTACTTTGCCCGAAATGTAGGCGGGGCGCTGGATCAGGTCTTGATTCGGATTGGAAGTGCTGGATGGAAAAGTCGAAGTCGGAGGGCCGGTGGTACCCGGCCGCGGTGGAACCGACGGCGCACCGCCCCCGCCCCCGCCCCCGCCTGGGCCCACAGGCGGTTTCGTTTGGCCGAACACACTGATACTGAGCGCCAGCCCGAGCGAGCAGCGCAGAAAAATCTTGGTTGTCATGAGAAGCGCCTCCCCGTCACGCTCATTATAGTCCTTGTGCACATTTCCAGTTGTGAGCGCCTTAGCGTCTGGGCGAGAATGGAGTTGATGCGATACCTTTCCTCTGTGCGGTTGGCTTTGCCCCTGTTCCTGCTGCTCACCGCGTGCTCCGAAGGGCCCAAAACCGAAAAAGCCAAGGAACCAGCCAAACCCGTCGAACCCATCACCGGACGCCGCGCCTTCCAGTACATGTATCCGTCCGCTCGCAATTGGGCGCTGGATGCCATGCCGCTGCGATTGCGCGACATCAAGCTGACCCAGGTCCCGTCGGCGAAAGGGAAAGCAGGCGCGTGGGAGGCCGTATTCGTTTCGGCGTCGCGAGGGAAATCCCGCACCTATACTTACTCCGTGGTCGAAGCCGAAGGCAACCTGCACCAGGGCGTCTTCGCCGGACTCGAGGAGGGCTACTCCGGCGGCACTCGCGGCCCCACGTTCCCCTTCGAGATCGCCGCCATCAAAACCGATTCCGACCAGGCCTATGAAGCCGCCGCCGAAAAAAGCGCCGACTACATGAAGAAGTATCCGGACAAGCCGCTGTCCTTCATCCTGGAACGCACCAACCGCTTCCCCGACCTAACCTGGCGCGTAATCTGGGGCGACTCAGTCAGCACCAGCGACTACTCCATCTACGTCGACGCCACCACCGGAAAGTACCTGGAGAAGATGCACTAAACCGAGCCGTGACCGTGAGGGAGCGGATTTTGCGGCCGGTTACTGCCTCTTCCCCTTCTTCATCTGAATTACGGGGATCAGCGATCGCATCGGCTCCTCCGCCGCCCGCCGCGCCTGCAGCGTCAACTCCCGGTTCAGTGTGGCGATGAATTCTTCGATCTGGCCCTGCATAGCCGCCATCTTCTCGCGCATATTCAAAATGATCTCGACGCCGGCCAGATTCACGCCCAGCTCCCGCGTCAGTTGCAGGATCACTTCCAACCGCTGCAAGTCGTCGTCGGTATAGAGCCGCGTGTTTCCCTCGCTCCGCGACGGCGCGAGCAACCCCTCGCGCTCGTACAGCCGCAGCGTCTGCGGATGAATCTGATACTGCTCCGCGACGGCCGAAATCATGTACGCAGCTTTGGATCGCGATTTCGCCATGGCTTACACCTTGCTCCAGATGTCCTTCCGCGGATCTTCCGGATTCACCTGCGACAATTCACGCAGCAGTTCCCGGCTGCGTTCGTCGGCCACCTTCGGCGCCTGGATCACAACTTCCACAATTTCGTCGCCGCGCTTGTCCTTGCGCGCGTTCGAAACGCCTTTTTCGCGTAGTCGGAATTTTTGCCCGTTCTGCGTGCCCTGCGGCACTTTGAGCAGCGCGCGCCCGTCGATGGTCGGGACCTCGATTTTCGCACCGAGGCCGGCTTCCCAAACTGTAACTGGCACTTGAATATGGATGTCGTCGCCCTCGCGCTGAAAGAACGAATGCGGCTCAACCCTAACGGTGATATATAGATCGCCGGCAGCGCCGCCGTTTCTGCCGGCGTTGCCTTTCGCCGCTACGCGGAGGCGGGAACCCGACTGCGCGCCCGCTGGAATCCGCACCTCGACAGTCTCGGATTTGGCCAAGTGCCCGTCGCCGTGGCAGGTGGGGCAGACGTTGCGGAGGCGGCCTTTGCCGTCGCAGCGCGGGCAAGTGAGGCTAAACTTCATGGCTCCAGCCATTTGCGTGACATTGCCCGAGCCGTCGCACTCCGGACAAACGGTGGACGAGCCGCCGGCTGTGCCGGCACCGCCGCAGGTTTCGCACGTTTCCTGGCGGTTGACGTTGAGCCGGACTTGGGTGCCGCGGATGCTTTCCCAGAAGTCGATGTTGAGGCCGTACTCTAAATCGCTGCCTTTTTCGGCTCCGGACGGGCCTCTTTTCGCCCTTTTTTCGCCAAAGAATTGGCTGAAAATGTCCCGAAAATCGCCGCTTCCGGTGCCGGGGCCGGGGTGTGGGCCGGCGGACTGGTTCACGAAATCGGAAAAATCGAAGCCACCGAAACCCATCCCCGGGTCGTGGCCGCCGGCGCCACCGGGCCCCGGACCGCCTGACGGGATGTTGTCGGAATAGAAACCGTACTGATCGTAGACCGGTCGCTTCTTCGGATCGCTCAGGACGTCGTAGGCTTCCTGAACTTTCTTGAAGCGTTCTTCGGAGGCCTTATCGCCAGGATTGAGATCGGGGTGATGCTTGCGGGCCAGCTTCCGGTAGGCCTTGCGTATCTCGTCCTCTTTGGCCGAACGAGATACGCCTAAGACCTCGTAATAATCCTTCTTGCTGGCCGCTGGCATCGATCACTTCTTATTACTTTTTGTCTTCCACGTCGACGAACTCGGCATCGACGACGTTGTCTTTGCCGTCCTTCGGTTTGGCGTCGCCACCGGGAGCTTTTCCGTCACCCGAAGGAGGCGGTGTACCGGCGCCGGGCTGGCTGGATGATTTGTACATCGCTTCGGCCAGTTTATGGCTGGCGGTTTCGAGCTTGGACGTGGCCTGATTGATGCGATCGATACCGCCTTCGGCCATCGCCTTCTTGGTCTCTTCGAGAGCCTCGTCGACGGCCTTGGCATCGTCGGCGCTGACCTTGTCGCGATGCTCCTTCAGCATCTTCTCGATGTTGTAGACCATCGCGTCGGCCCGATTGCGCGACTCGATCTCTTCCTTCTTCTTGCGGTCCTCGGAGGAATGCGCGTCGGCGTCCTTAGCCATCTTCTCCACTTCGTCCTTGCTCAAGCCGGAAGACGAAGAGATGGTGATCTTCTGTTCGTTGTTGGTGGCCTTGTCCTTGGCGGTGACGTTCATGATGCCGTTGGCATCGATGTCGAAAGTTACCTCCACTTGCGGAATGCCGCGCGGAGCGGGCGGAATGCCGACGAGTTGGAAAACGCCGAGCAGCTTGTTGTCGCCGGCCATGGCGCGCTCGCCCTGGAAGACCTTGATTTCGACCGACGTCTGATTGTCGGCCGCGGTGGAGAATGTCTCGCTCTTGCGGGTCGGAATGGTGGTGTTGCGTTCGATGAGCCGCGTGAACACGCCGCCCAGAGTCTCGATGCCGAGCGACAGCGGAGTCACGTCGAGGAGCAGCACATCCTTCACCTCGCCGCCTAGCACGCCGCCCTGAACGGCCGCGCCAACCGCGACTACTTCGTCCGGGTTCACGCTCTTGTTGGGTTCCTTGGCGAACAGATCCCGGACCTGTTGTTGCACCTTGGGCACGCGCGTGGAGCCGCCCACCAGCACCACTTCGTTGATCTGCGACGGGGTGACGCTGGCATCGGCGATGGCCTGCTTGCAGGGGCCGTTGGCGCGATCGAGAATATCAGCGGTCATCTGTTCCAGGCGCGAGCGCGTCAGCTTGACGTTCATGTGCTTGGGGCCGCTGGCGTCGGCGGTGAGGAACGGCAGATTGATTTCGGTTTCGAGTACGGCGGAGAGCTCGATCTTGGCTTTCTCGGCGGCTTCCTTGAGACGCTGCAGGGCCATCTGATCCTTCGAAACGTCGACCCCGGTGTCCTTCTTGAACTCCTGGACCAGCCAGTCGATTATGCGCTGGTCGATATTGTCGCCGCCGAGGTGCGTGTCGCCGTTGGTGGATTTCACTTCCACCACCCCGTCGCCCACTTCGAGAATGGAAATATCGAAAGTGCCGCCGCCGAAATCGTAGACGGCGATGGTCTCGTTGGTCTTCTTGTCGAGTCCGTAAGCGAGCGCGGCCGCGGTGGGCTCATTAATGATGCGCATCACTTCGAGGCCGGCGATTTGCCCGGCATCCTTGGTGGCCTGGCGCTGCGAATCGTTGAAATAGGCGGGCACGGTGATCACCGCTTTGGTGACCTTTTCGCCCAGGTAGGCCTCGGCGGCTTCCTTGAGCTTGGTGAGAATCATGGCGGAGATTTCGGGCGGGGAATATTTCTTGCCGTTGATTTCGACGCGCGCGTCGCCATTCTCGCCGGCCACGATTTTGTAGGGCACCAGTTTGGTCTCTTCGCTGACCTCATTGAAGCGCCCGCCCATGAAGCGCTTGATGGAATACACGGTGTTTTCCGGGTTGGTGACGGACTGCCGTTTGGCGACGGTGCCGACCAGGCGCTCGCCGGTTTTGGTGAATGCGACGACAGACGGCGTGGTCCGGCCGCCCTCCTGATTGGGGATGACGACGGCCTGTCCGCCCTCCATGACGGCGACGACGGAGTTGGTCGTGCCCAAGTCTATACCTATGATTTTGCTCATGTTACCTCGATGTAGCGGTAGTGAAGTTCTCTCGGCGTTTATATTAGCCTATGGCCATTATCAAACTTTAGTGTGTTATTGTCAAGTCTGGAAAGGGCTGGCTGAGGGACTGGTGGTATTGCGCGTTACTAGGCCAGGAGCGATGATGGATTCGAGGCCGCTTTATGCAGACGGAACAGTTGGAACTCGTTCGTGAGGTGATGCGAGCGACGACGACACCGGCGATGGGAGACGTCGAGTTGGGCGACATCGTGACGAAGCTATCCACAACGGTCATGGAGGTCTTGAACGAGAAGGTCGGGGCGGACGCGATTGACCGCATGATCTTCGATCTTCACTATCGGCGCAGGATGAGTTTTTCGGAACTTGCCTCAGAAATAGGGATTACCGATATCGATGCACGCGCGAGGTGGTGGCGATTACTTTCGACCGTTGCCGATAATGTTGCCGAACGCGCGCGATCAGAGCGGGAAATGGCCTCGGTGCTTCGGTTTGTTCTGGCGGACCCGGAGGCTTTCCGCTTCGTGGTGCCTTTGTTGCTCTCCGTGACGCAGGCAGAGCCACATGGAGGACTTGGGGATCCCATTTTGGCGCGGACGATAGAAACGTTCGGGAGTCGCGAAGACGCGTTGCGCTGGCTGAGCGACAGTTGCCCGGCATTAAATGCTCATCCACTGGATCTCGTTGCCGATCCTGGTGGTTTGCAAGACGTCGAAAACGTTCTTGGATGCATTGATCACGGAATGATCTTCTGATGTTGCTGTACCGGATCGCCCGGCGACCGTACGCAACCTTGAGCGGCGATGGTGGACTGGATCACCCTGGCCGTTGGCATGACAGGGGCTTTCGGATCCAATCCCTCTAGATCGGCGACCTGTGACGGGGGGGCCAGTCCTCAGTAGCGAACCCATCAATTGCGTCCAAAACCACTGCGCCGTGCACTGGATAAACAGGACGCCTGCGTATCATTGATGCTAAATTGATGCTAAATTGGACCTCATGGTTGATCCGATCTCGGTCACACTTTCGGTTCTTGCCGTTGCAGTGTCATCAGTGACCGCATGGCTCACCTTGTTCCGGCGTGGCGCGGTCAAGATGACTCAACCCACGGTCATTTTCTTTGGACCCGATACGCCCCGATCACCCAATGAGGTTCCACTTCCGAAGGTTTACCTCCGAACGCTATTGTTCACAACTTCGAAGCGCGGCCGGATCGTTGAGAGTATGCACGTTTCGCTTTTGCGAAACGAGACTCATCAGAACTTTAATATTTGGGTCTACGGCGAACGGGACAAGCTTGTGAGGGGCAGCGGCTTGTTTGTCGGCGAAACTGGTGTCGCGGCAAATCATCACTTTCTCGCGCCTCCAGATAGTAGCGCCTTTCGCTTCACCAGAGGCCTCTATCGGTTGGATGTTTTTGCCCATGTTTTAGGCGACGAACACCGGACACGACTGTTTTCTCAAGAGTTGGAAATATCGGGAGAAATTGCGGCCTCGCTCGAAGAGCCCCACGCTGGCGTGTACTTCGACTGGGGCCCAGATTCATCACATTATCAGCCGCATGTTGAAAAGCGGCCGCCCACCCCGGCCCCGGAGGACTTTTTCCAATTGTTGGGATTGCCGACTGTCTCAAATGATCGAGCTGAGGAGCCGTGATTGTAAGGCAAGAAAGACGGTGATGGTGCTTCTTGCTGCCTTGAATTACCTGAAGTTCAAAAGTACGTATGCAGAACTGCCCGGTAAACAAGCAATGCGAGGGCCGCGCCTTCGAGGATGCAGAGCACTAGAAGGAACCAAAAGAATCCGTCCCGACTGTGACGTGATCGCGAATCATCACCCCAATCGGACGGTGGCGCAAAATCCATCGGGAAAGGCGCGTGCCTCCTCCACCATCGCGTTCGCCCGTCTTCGAGCGAATTGGCGCTAGGATCAACAGCGCTCACGCTCACGTCGTAAGTTCCAGGCCCCCTTAGGCCGGCTTGGATTACGCGCGTCGCTTGGTTCTGTAGCAGAATAACGCTGTCATAGAGATTCTTGTACCGCGACAAAGCACTAACACCGGCCACAAGAGCACCGAAGAACACGGTGATGCTGCCCTGACCACTGCTCTTTATTTGCACATCGACGCTGACCCCGAAAATCGTCTCCATGTGACTTGGCAGATCTTCAGTGAGTGCACGTTTGATCTGTTGTTCGACCTCCGAGTTCTCGTGAAGGTCAAGCTTTCCATTCCGTTTATCGGAGTATTCGACTCTCGCCTCAAATATGATTTCATTCTTGCGTCGCGCCATGGCCTTGCTCATCGTAACACGTCCGAGTAAATATGTTTTAGGTCAGAGTTTCCTGCAAACTTCGCGAATGCTACTCTCAAATCTTGCGGTCTAGATTTCGGCGGCGTGAGGCTGCCCCTGAGATTACTTGGAAAGCTGCATGTGACCTTGTTGGGGTCACATTCATCGCTCTGGTTGGGAGAAACAGCAAGCAGATTCGGTGACCGCGCCCAGCAGGCGAATGCCTGGGAAGAAAGAACAATTGGCGGAGGTTGGTCCCTTTTTTTATGTACCCGACAAAACTCGCCAGGCCGAAGGAGTCATGCGTGTAACACGGAGTTCTAGATCAGCCGAGAGGACCGCATGTTTCCTGTTGGCTGTCCAAGCACTTCGGCCCTGAACACAGCCTCCTGCTTGACTCCTCTCACTGCGCGGTCTCCTTGGGGGCTGCGGGGGGCCCAGGGACTGTCACTTCGATGCTGGCGCGCAGTTTGGCCGGGCTGACCAAAGTCAAGGTGAACTTGCCAACTGCCGGGGCCGGCGTCACCGTGACCTGCAGTTTCGTCGCATCGACTCGGTTAACCATGCTCTTGGGGAACTTGTGAACAGTCGTCGGGTCCGCAAAGTTTTTACCGGTGACCTCCCACGGCGCCTTGGTTGTATCGACCGCCTCGATGGTCATGGGGTCCAGCGGGAATCGGGCCGAGGCCGACTGTTGGTCCGGGTTCAGCAGAGTAAAGGTGTGAGGACCTTTCAGGCACGGCTCCACCGCGTCCTTGGTGATGGCGACCTTCAGCTTGGTAGAGAATTCCTCCGTACTGTCCTTGGGGATCGATTCCAAGGTTACGACGTCGGCGCGGAGCGGGTTGTCGTCGATCTTCACCGTGCCTTTCTGGCTCAGACCTTCGCCCTGGAGTTCGAACTCCATCTTGACGGGAGGTTTTGAGTCGTCGGGATCTTCCGAGATAGAAGTAACCGCCAGATTCTTGATCACCGGCCCTGGCTTGCGGACCAACCTCCCACCTACGTATCCGGCCGCGCTCACGCCGGTCAAGTACAGCAACGTGTCGGGGACATCGGGCAGCTTCGTCAGCCGGGCCGGGTCTGCCATGAACAGCAGCGACAGGAAACCCAAGCCCGCGACCAGGGTCCACAAGAAGAACTGAAACCGTTCGCCATTTACTAAACCACCGGCCGTGATGAAATCAGCCGCCGTAGGTTCGAGCGCCCCGGCGCCCTTCGAGCCGCGGACTGCGGTGGCCCCGGCAATCACCACCGCCGTTCCGGCGCTCACCCCCAGCAAATCCGGCAGGTTTTTCGGAATATCAGGGAAGATGCTGAAGTCCCCCTGCACCAGCGTGCGGCATAGGAACAGATAGGTGTAACCCAGTGCCGTCACCACAATCCACCACAGGATCTGGAACTTCGACAGGCTGTAGCTGTTGGTTTGCCTGTCGAGAAACAGCACCGTCCACGCGGGTTGAGCCGCCCCTCCAGAATGCTCGAGGCCGCTCTTCACCAGCCAGGCGATGAACCCCAGCAGTAAGGCCATCACCAGGAGCGCCAACAACCGCAGTTCCCACCGTGTCGGCTGCCGGAACTCGATCGTCTTACTGTTTGAGACTTGCTCCCCGACACGCACGAAAATATCAGCCTGCGCGCTGTCGTTAGCCGGAAACCCGATCACTTGCAGTTTGCGTCCCGCGGCCCCCGAGTCCACCACTTTCAAGCATGGCCCCTGATCTTGCTCGTCCTTGCACACTCGCGCTATCACCGGGCCCCGTCCTACGATCTCCACGACGTTGCCTTCCGCTTTGGGTCCCAGGTTCTCGCCGGCAATTTCGAAGTCGAACCGGCTGTCACCGCGCGGATTCGGCTTGTCCGGATAGACTGCCTCCAACTTCGGCGCGGCGGATAGCACCCGCAACTCACCCGGCACCAACAATTCCTCCTTCTGGCCTTCGATCTTTACCACGAGCATGTAGCGCCCCGGTGTCAGGTCTTTCGGTATCTCAAAGCTGAGGATTGTCGCGTCCAGTCGCTGCGCATCCACAAGCCTTCCTGCGTCACCCTCCTTCTCCTTCCCGGTGCGGATCCGAACCTGTTGGCGCACTTTCTCCGGAAAATTCTCGCCCGGAACCTTGATGCTCTCGCCCGGAGTCACATGGTCGGGAAGGCTGGGCACCAGCGAAATCTTTGGCGACGGCGCCTGCCCCTCAGCCTGGCCCACCGAAAGCAACACGAGCACGAGCATGCACTTTGCCTGACGATGCATAGAGCCTCCCGTTTTGCGAGGGTTTTGACCGGGCTTTCCATTTTGGGTTCCCAGTCGATTGAAGTATACACCTGACCACCACTTGTGTGGATAGGGGCGTTTCGGTTAGCGATCCATCAAGCGAACTAAGGTCGAACCAAACGCCCGCTGCTCCTTCTCGTGGCGAACTGAACCATTATCGTCATTCGCTTTGTCCGCCGTCGCCTTCTGGAAGCGCTCCAGGGATCAAGCGCGGTCTTGCGGATGTTGAAGTCGGCCGCGTGACTCCGTTGTGGAAGTTCGCAAAGGGTTCCGGTAAAAACGTGGCCTACCAATCTCGCTGATGCGGCGAAGGCCGATGCGAACCAGATGTAGCAGTCACCTTGATACCATTGAGACAAGGCGGAGAGTTCCGATGACATTCACGCTGACTCCTGAACTAGAAAAGCTCGTTAGCGACAAGGTTGCGCGCGGCGAATACGATAGTGTAGAGGCTTTTGTCGGCGAGGCTGTACAGCGACTCGTTGACGAAGAGATGGACGAAGACGTGTATCAGGCGGAGATACTTTCCCGTGTCCAAGCCGCGGAAGCGGAGATCGACCGGGGCGAGTACATCGAATACGACGAAGAAACTATCCACGAACTTGCCCGGGACGTTCATGATCGCGGGCTGAATAAGCTGGCCGCTGAACGCGGCAAGACCGGCACCGGTGGATGAAGCTCCGGGTCGCCCGAAGCGCTGTCGCCGATCTAGATGAGATATCGGCTTACATCGCTAAGAGGGAGAGTCAGGGAAAGTGCTCGAAATGAGGATCGCCGATGGCTGAAGCCACCATTGTTTTCTGTGATATTTCCGGTTTCTCAAGGCACAACGACACCGAGCTACGAACGCTAGTCTACTCTCTGAATGTCGCGGTCAGGGACGAACTGTCCGAAATAATATCCTCCCCCTCTGTAGTCTGCCTTCCGACCGGCGACGGCATGGCGATCGCGTTCCTCGACAAAGATCCTGGCGAGTGGGCACCGGAATTGTTCGCTTTGATCGATCGGCTGGTGCGCTGGGCCAAACACAACAGCAAGCTGCGAATCGGTGTCCATACCGGTGGCGTTTCTGTCATCGCCGATATCAATAAGCGACCGAACATCTGCGGCACAACCATCAACGACGCACAACGAATCATGGACGCTGCTCACCCAGGTCAAGTTCTCTTTTCAGCAGATGCATACCGACGAAACGTCGGGCCGCGCAGCGAATCATACCTAAGTCACCCCTTTTCAAAGCAACAGCCAGCACGGTTCAAAGGCCCAATCAATATCATCGTAAAGCATGGTTTCCCGTTTTCGGTCCACATCATGTACCGGGATGGCGACTCCGACTGGGAGACGACCGAGCCCTACCCGGATACGTTCTACGACAAACTTTCTCGAACCCAATTCATAGAGAACCAACTTAAGAAGCTTGTCGAGCGCACAAAACACAAACTCTTCATTTACGAACAATCCGCGTTTTCCACATTCGGCATTTGCGACGATCACAACGAACCAGGAAACCACGCAAGAGAACACCTGTGGTCCAATCAACCAGAGTACGGCAAGGAATACCGCCGAGCGCGCATCCAACAGCGGAAACTGTTTGAGGATCTGGCAAGGCAAAAACGCACAACACTCAAGCTCATCATCTATCCCAAAGTACCGGCACCTCATAGGTGCGCCCGCCTCCGCAGGCTTTTGAAATGGATGGAAGAGGTTAAGAAGAACCCCAGGATCGACTTTGTTGTAGCCACGGAGGGTAGCGTGAACCGGCTGATCGTAAAAGGCGAGTTCTCGATTGATGGTTTCAAAATCCACAATACGTCCGGATATGAGCTCAGCATTGTCCATCGCGATGAGGGCGATATTGCGAAGGCCATCAGCGACTTCGATCGCGTCTTCGATCAGGCCAGGGAGCAGGGCAGCACTAAAGAAGCAGCGATCATGTATGTCAAGTGCGCCCTGAAAGACCTTTGTCCCAAGAGTCGTAGTGGGCAGAGT
Organism: Bryobacteraceae bacterium; assembly: GCA_035632375.1. Taxonomy (GTDB): domain Bacteria; phylum Acidobacteriota; class Terriglobia; order Bryobacterales; family Bryobacteraceae; genus Palsa-89. The sequence continues at coordinate 56,503 of DASQGY010000282.1, forward strand.
GCGCCTCGCTAGTCGCGGGCACAAGTTTCCCAACGGGCTTGCCGGCAGCAGCGGAGGCCATTTGAAATGTTTGTAGGTTTCGTCACTGGGAACGACCCCAGTCGAAATCTTTCCGGCGCAATTGCCGGAGGGCGCGTCTGGCCGAGCGTTCTTGGATTTCTTCCAGGTGAACAAACGGACCGGTCAAACGAAAGGGATTGTGGCCATCCGGTTGGGAGGGAGTAAGCGAAAGTGATCAAGAACGAGAAGCAGTACCGAATCACCAAGGCGCAAGTCCGGCGGTTTCTGGAGGGACTCGCCGAATTGTCCGGTCAGGAGCGCCCCTCGAACATCTCACCGCGTTTGTGGCAAGCGCAGCGACAGGCCGCCCAGAGCCAGATGGAAGAGTTGCGGGAGCAGGTTGAGGCCTACGAGCGGCTTCATGTGGGCAGGAGCAGGGAAGTGGTTCTCCAAAGCGTCGAGGATTTGCCGAAAGCGCTGATTCGGGCGCGTATCGCCGCGGGGATGACGCAGGAAGGTCTCGCGCGCCGCTTGGGGGTCAAGCCGCAGCAGGTGCAGCGCTATGAAGCGAGCGAGTATGAGAGCGCCAGCTTCGCGCGGATTCTGAAAGTCGTACAGGCGCTGGGGCTGAGCATGCCGAAGGCGGCGCGATTGGTTCGTAGCGGCTAGTGTGCCTCGCAGGAATCAGGCAATGGTAGCCACATTATGACGTGTGGGGTTCGGAAACGCGTTCCGATAGGCCCGGTTTCTGAGGGAAACATGCGGGCTGTCCCCAGGTTCCCAGGTTCCCTCCCCGGTTTGCTTGCTCCCTCATCAATATCGGTGATTTTTCATTTTCACGTATGCTGTCGGCCGCGGCCGTACGCGAAACACGTGAATATGGCGGCGGTGAGAATTCACTGTGTACAGAATGCGATAGCGTTCATGGCCAAAACGGACGCGGTAAGCGTTTACGTATCCTCGCAGTTTGACGCTTCCAGGAGGAATCGGATCGTCGAGCAAAGATTCAATGGTGTCCTTGGCTTCTCTGGCGAGGTCTCGGGGCAGGCGGGAGATTTCGCGGTCGGCGCTTTTGCCGATTCCGTAGGTCCACTCAGAGCCAGCCATGCTTACGCAGGAACTGTTCTCTCGTCAAGGCGGGTTCATTCTTGCGCCTGCGCAGTACGCGAATATCATCCGCGTCCTCTGCGTGGGTGTCTTCAGGTGATTCCACCGGATTCCGCTGGCTCCTTATTTGCTTCAAAAGTTCACGCCGCGCCCGAGCCGGCGTTTTCGCCGTGGCTCTGATGCCTGGATCTTCGGCTATTAAGGAAAGAAAACTGCCGTTATCCTGGCGAACGGTGACGGTCAGAAACTCCCGGCCTGTCGCCGTGTCACGCCATGAAGACAGAGGATACAACTCCGCAGAACTGCTGCGGCGCCGCGGGGCCAAGTTGCGTTTCCGACTTGCGGGCATCTACCCTCACTGTACACTACACCTATGACTCGTGAGGCGGCCCTGGCGAAGGGCGTTTCAAGGGATATACCTGCGGCACACGCCTCGCAGGAGAGTTTTCGTGGAGCGTGCCGGGGCGAGCAGTGCGCACTGCTATTCATGTCTCCTTTCTAAGTGCAGCTTCACTCGATCCGACGTTCAGGTGGCTACGCCGGTACCGAAAAAATGGGGCCCGGGCCTGGTTTCGCGAATCGAGATCTCGCGTAACAGCGACCTTGATACCATTGAGACAAGGCGGAGAGTCCCGATGACAATCACGCTGACTCCGGAATTGGAAAAACTCGTTAGGGAGAAGGTCGCGCGCGGCGAATACGATAGCGCGGACGCGTTTATCGGCGAGGCTGTACAGCGATTTGTTGACGCAGAGATGGACGAAGACGCACACCAGGCAGAGATACTTTCCCGAGTCGAAGCCGCTGAAGCGGAGATCGATCGGGGCGACTACCTGGAATACGACGAAGAGACCATCCACCAACTTGCCCGAGATGTTCACGAGCGCGGGCTGAAGAAGCTGGCGGCTGGACGTAGCAAGACCGGCACCGGTGGATGAAGCTCCGGGTCGCCCGAGGCGCTGTCGCCGATCTGGACGTCTCGGTGGAAACACGCGGGCTGTCCCCAAGTTAAAGGCAATGGGGAGTGCGCGGCGCTCGGAAACGTTCCGTCTGTCCCCGGTTGCGGTAGACTGGTACTTCCCCTCCCAATGACCGAACGCATTCGCTCCACCACCATCCTCTGCGTCCGCAGGAACGGCAAAGTTGTCATGGCCGGCGACGGGCAGGTCACACTGGGGCAGGAGGTGTTGAAGTCCTCCGCCCGCAAACTCCGCCGCCTCTACAGCGACAAAATCCTCGCCGGATTCGCCGGCTCCACGGCCGACGCCTTCGCTCTCTTCTCCCGCTTTGAATCGAAGCTCGAGCAGCACAACGGCAACCTGCCACGCAGCGTCGTCGAACTCGCCAAGGAATGGCGCACGGACCGCGTCCTTCGTCATCTCGAAGCGCTGCTGCTGGTCGCCGACACCACCAGCACCTACATCGTCAGCGGCAACGGCGACGTCATCGAACCCGACAATGAGGTCGCTTGCATCGGTTCCGGCGGACCCTTTGCCAAGGCTGCGGCCACGGCGCTCCTCGAAAATACTAAACTGGGAGCGAAAGAAATCGCCGAGAAGGCCATGAAGATCGCCGCCGACATTTGCATCTATACCAATGAAAACATCACCTATGAGGAGCTGGGCTAGATGGTGATCTATCTGCCGGCCCAGGCGGTGGATGAGACTCCGCTGCTCGACGAGTTGACGCCGCGCGAAATCGTGCAGGAGCTCGACAAGTACGTCATCGGCCAGGCCGACGCGAAGCGCGCCGTCGCTATCGCCCTGCGCAACCGCATCCGCCGCCAGAAGCTGGAACCCGACCTCGCCGACGAGGTGATGCCCAAGAACATCCTGATGATCGGCCCCACCGGCGTCGGCAAAACCGAAATCGCCCGGCGCCTGGCCAAGCTCGCCAACTCGCCGTTCCTCAAAGTGGAGGCGAGCAAGTTCACCGAAGTGGGCTACGTGGGCCGCGACGTGGAGGCCATGATTCGCGACCTGGTGGACATCTCCATCGACATGGTGCGCGAGGAGCGGCTGGAGGAGGTGGCCGAGCGCGCCGAACGCAACGCCGAAGAGCGCCTGCTCGATCTGTTGATGCCTCCCCAGCCGGAGGCTTCCGAGAGCATCGAACGCACGCGCGAGAAACTTCGCGACAAGCTACGGGCCGGTAAGCTCGACGACCGCATCGTCGAAATCGACGTTCGCGAGCGCGGACCCACGTTCGAAATCAGCACCAACGCCGGCATGGAGGAGATGGACGTCAATCTCCGGGACATGCTGGGCGGTATGTTCGGACAGCGCACCCGCAAACGAAAAATGCGCGTGGCCGAAGCCGCCGAATACCTGGTGCAGGAAGAAGAGCAAAAGCTGATCGACATGGATCAGGTGACCCGCATTGCGCTGGAACGCGTGGAGCGCAGCGGCATCATCTTCCTGGACGAAATCGACAAAATCGCCGGACGCGAATCCGGTCATGGCCCCGATGTCAGCCGTGAAGGCGTGCAGCGCGATATTCTTCCCATCGTCGAAGGCACCACGGTCAACACCCGGCACGGCTTCGTCCGCACCGACCATATCCTGTTCGTTGCCGCCGGCGCGTTCCATGTTTCGAAGCCGAGCGATCTGATCCCCGAGCTGCAAGGCCGCTTCCCTATCCGCGTGGAATTGAAATCTCTCACCGAAGCCGATTTCATCCGCATTCTGCGCGAGCCGAAAAACGCGCTGGTGAAGCAATACACCGCTCTGATGGACACGGAAGGCATCAAGCTCACATTCACCGACGACGCGGTGGAGGAGATTTCCCGGTTTGCCGCGCGGGTGAACGAGATGTCGGAAAATATCGGCGCGCGCCGCCTGCATACCATCATGGAAAAAATGCTCGAAGAGATCTCTTTCGCCGGGCCCGACCTCAAGAAGAAGAACGTGAAGATTGACGCCGCGTATGTGCGCAAGCAACTGGCTGAAATCGTGAAGGACCAGGATCTGAGCCGCTACATTCTCTAAATGCGCGCGCCTGCAGAAGTCCTCCTTCCTGTATTGCTCTCGGCGTTTCTGGTCGGCTGTGGCACCGTCGGCGAACCGCTTTATCCGGCGCTCAACATCCCCACGCGGGTCAGCGACCTCGCCGCTGTTGAACGCGGCGACAAAATCCAGATTCGCTTCACCATCCCTCCGCTCACTACCGAGGGGCTCACCATCAAGAACATCAGCAGCATCGATTTGCGCGTCGGGCCGTCCAGCGGGTCTACATTCCAGGTTGACGAATGGGCCGCGGGCGCAAAGAACATCACCGTTCCTACGCCCGCCGATCCGGGCCCGGTGGAAGCCTACGCTGTGGCCGGCGAGTTCGTCGGAAAAGAAGTTGTCGTGGCTGTCCGGCTGGGCAACGCCAAAGGCCGTCTGTCCCCGTGGTCGAACCTTGTCGTCGTTCCCGTGGAGACGCCGCTTCCCACTCCCACTGCGCTCCAGGCTGAAGCAGTAGCGGAGGGAGTACGCGTGGCCTGGACCGCGCCGAACGAGAACGCGTTCCGCATCTATCGCAAGACTGGCCAGGAGAAGGAAGCGACGCCGGTGGGAACCTCCGATAAACCCGAATACGTGGACACCAGCACCGAATACGGCAAGACCTACGAATATTCCGTCCAAGCCATACACGAGAAAACCGAAAGCGAAATCGCCGGACCAGCGAGCGTCACGCCAATCGACAAATTCCCGCCCCGCGTGCCCAGCGGACTCACCGCATCCGCGGGCGTCGGCGCAATCGAGCTCGCCTGGGAGCGCAACAGCGAGCCCGATTTCAAACAGTATCGCGTCTACCGTTCCGAAGAAGGTGGCCCGTTCGTCAAGATCGCCGAGGGCCTGGAATCGCCGAATTATTCCGACCGCAAAGTCGCCACCGGCAAGCACTACCGCTACCAGGTGACCGCCGCCGACCAGTCGGCGAACGAGAGCAAACCTTCCGAGCCGGTGGAAGCAATCGTGCCATGAAAATCATCCGCTATAGTGTAAACCCACAGAGTCCTTCTACCGCGACAGACTCCGATCCGAATGTGCGCCGCGGCGATTTCTCAACGCTGCCCGCGGGCGCGCGGCTGCTACCGCCGTGTTCGCCCTCCAAGATCGTGTGCGTTGGCCGCAACTACGCCGAGCATGCCAAGGAACTGGGCAACGAAGTTCCGCAGGAGCCGCTCATCTTCCTGAAACCCCCGTCGTCATTGATCGCGCATGGCGACGCGATCGTCTATCCCAAGCTATCCCAGCGCGTTGACTTCGAAGGAGAACTCGGCGTGGTGATCGGCCAGCGGGCCCGCAACGTAACCAGCGCTAACGCTCCTAGTCACATTCTGGGCTACACTTGCGTCAATGATGTGACGGCCCGCGATCTGCAGAAGAAGGATGGCCAGTGGACGCGCGGCAAGGGCTTCGACACCTTCTGTGCCGTGGGTCCATACATCGTTCCGCGCGAGGAGGCCGATTTTGCGAGCTTCCGCGTTCGCACCATCGTCGATGGCGAGACCAAGCAGGACGGCTCGGTCATGGATATGCTGTTCAGCGTGAATGATATAATCGCCTACATTACCTCCTTTATGACGCTGGAGCCGGGTGACCTGATCGCTACCGGCACGCCTCCCGGGGTTGGGCCGCTGAAAGCTGGGTCCACAGTGCAGATCGATATCGCGGGCCTCGGTGTTCTCCAAAACACCGTTGTCAAGGAAGGATAGACAAACATGAAATTTTTCCTGGATACCGCAAATCTCGATGAGCTGAAGAAAGGCTCCGATTGGGGGATCGTCGACGGCGTCACCACCAATCCGACGCTGATCTCACGCGAAGGCGCGACCACCGAGGAGCACATCCGCAAGATCGTCAAAATCATCGACGGCGATATCAGCGCCGAAGTTGTGTCCACCGCCACCGCCGATATGCTGCGCGAAGGGCGCGAGCTGGCTGCCATCCACAAGAACGTTGTGGTGAAACTCCCGCTCACGCGCGACGGCATCAAAGCCTGTTCCATTCTGAGCAGGGAAGGCATTCGCATCAACGTCACGCTGTGTTTCTCCGCCGGGCAGGCGCTGCTCGCGGCGAAGGCCGGCGCGTACATCATCAGCCCGTTCATCGGCCGCCTGGACGACATCGGCTGGCAGGGCGGAAACCTGATTGAAGAGATCGTCACCATCTACAAGAACTACGGCTTTCCGACGCAGATTCTGGCTGCTTCCTTACGGTCGCCTATTCACGTAATTGAATCCGCGAAGGCGGGCGCACATATCGGGACCATGCCGTTCAAGGTCCTGGACATGCTGTTCAACCATCCGCTAACCGATAACGGCCTGGCGCAGTTCCTGAAGGATTACCAGAAGGTGGCTCAGGAAACGCCCGCCCTGACACGCTAAGTGAACGTGCTCGATCAACTCCGGGAATCGTCATCCGCGCAGATGATTATTCTCGTGGTGTTGGTTGTAGCGGTTCTGGCTGTGGGAGTCTACTTCCTGATCCGCTCCCGCTTGACGCCCAAGGACAAGGAAAAACGCAGGCGTTTGACTGTGAATCAATTCGGGCGCATCGGCGATGCGACCATCACCGAAGTGGACGAGAATACGATCTTCTACGAGTACTCGGTGCGCGGCGTGGTTTATACGGCTTCGCAGGATATTTCGACACTGCGCGAGCACATCCCGACCGACCCCGATCGCCTGATCGGCCCGGTGGGCTTGAAATACTCCACTGCCAATCCGGCCAACTCCATCATCATCTGCGAAGAATGGTCGGGGTTGCGCACGAATCCGGTGAAACCCGCCAAGGAACTTTCTTCTCCCCAAGGTGTCTAAAATGCCGTGGCTATTGCGCTGGGCGGCAAGCAACTTTCGGCGACGATTAATGTAACTCCGTTGATCGACGTGGTAATGGTCCTGTTAATCATCTTCATGTGTCTGCCGAGCAAGACGGTCGGCCTGGAATCCGAGCTGCCGCAACCTGCCCCCGAAAGCAGCAGCGCGCCGCCAAACCCGCTAAACCTGGTGTTGAGCATTCGCAAGGACCGCTCCATGGACATCAACTCCCAGCCGGTATCGCTGGGGCAATTGGAGGGCCGCCTCCGGACGTTGTTCGCGGCGCGGCCCGACGGTGTGCTGTTCCTGGCCGGCGCGCGAGAACTGGATTTCGAAGACGTAGCAACGGTAATCGACATCGCACACGGCGCGAACGTCAACCGCATCGGCATCATGACGGAAACGACAGGGCGCTGAGCGGCGTCCTTAGGGTAAAGTAAGAGAGCAAATTATGCGCAAAGCACTGTTGTTGCCGCTGTCTTACTGCGTACTCCTATCGGCTCAGCCGGATAATCCCACTATCCGCGTTTCTACACGTCTGGTACAAATCAGCGTCGTGGCGCACCAGAAAAATCGGCCTGTTTCCGACTTGGCCAAACATGAGTTTACAGTGCTTGACCAGGGAAAGCCCCGAACCATCAGCTTGTTTTCCGTCAGCTCAAGCAGGGACGAAATCAAAAAGCCATCGCCTTTACCGCCCAATACGTTTTCCAATTACGTGGAGCATCAGGCCAATCGCCCCTCCACCACGACGATCATCCTGTTCGACTCCATCAATACGCCAGCGGAAGCCCAGATCTACGCCCGCCAGGAACTACTCAAGTTCGTCAAAGATCTGCAACCGCAGGATCGTATTGCACTGTACGTTCTGGGGCGTTCCTTGAAAGTGCTGATTGATTTCACCGCGGACGCCGGCGAGATCCAGCGTACGCTGGCCAGTCTCTCCACCATACAGAGTCTGGAAGTGGCGGCCGCGCAGAGCGGACCGTCGGAGGTGTTGTCGAATCCCAAGGATGTCAGCCAAAATATCACCGTCAATGGCAACCTCGACATCGCGGATCAAATGGAAGCGAACTTCATAACTGAGAGCAGCGCGGAGATCACGCTTCAGGCGCTGGAGGCGATCGCCAATCACGTAGCCAACCTGCCGGGCCGCAAGAATCTGGTCTGGGTTACGGGGGGCTTCCCGTTCGCCATCAACTTAGATACGTTTCATCCGTTTCTCCAACGCCGCACTTTCGCCGCTGAAACCAGGAGAGCGACTCGCTTGCTCAATGAAGCGAACGTCGCTGTCTATCCGGTGGACGCCCGCGGGCTGATTGCGGCGCGCGCCTTTCAGGGTCCCAAAGCCGGCGCGCCCCCGGTAGCTGCGCTTCTTCCGCCTCGACGTCCCGGGCAGGCTTCGCCCATCGACAACTACCCGGAGACAATCGACTCCATGAAACACCTCGCCGGACTTACCGGCGGCCGCGCCTTCTACGACAACATGGACATCAAGAGCGCGGTGCGCAGCGCCATGGAAGACACCGACGTCACTTACACACTCGGCTTCTATCCCGATCCGGCCACGCTCGACGACAAGTTTCACGACATCAAGGTGCAAGTGGACCGCAAGGGCGTCGATGTACGATATCGCCAGGGCTACTTCGCATTCAAGGACGAGTTGCACTCCGACCAGCAGCGCCGCCAGGAACTGGCCGACGCACTTTGGAGTCCGCTCGATGCCGTGGCGGTCCCGTTGATCATGCGGCTCGAGCATGTTGACCAGCCGGAGCCTGGCCTGCTTCGCGCGTATCTTGCCGCCGACCTCCACTCGCTCGCTTTAGAGCAGCAAGCGAATGGCCATTGGGCAGGCGGTGTAGACGTATTGCTGATCCAGCAAGACAAGGCCGGCAAGGCGTTGGGCAGCAGCCTTCAGACATTGAACCTGGACCTGGACAAGACCAATCGCGAAGTGCTGCTCAAGACCGGCGTGCCTTTGGGGAAATATCTGCGTCCCAAGGCGGGCTCGGCGACGGTGCGCGCCATTGTGATGGATCGCGCATCGGGTAAGATTGGATCGCTGATCGTTCCGTATTCGCAGGTGCATTAGAATCCCGCCTAGTGGGGTCCCTGGACTGCGGGCGACG
>DASQGY010000283.1:0-21049 GCA_035632375.1 Bryobacteraceae bacterium
CATCTCGGCAACATCAAGCAGCTTACTTTTGGCGGGCAGAATGCGGAATCCTATTGGTCGCCCGACGGGAAGCGCCTCATCTTCCAAACCACCCGCGACAAGCTGGAGTGCGATCAGATCTTCATCATGAACGCCGATGGTTCGGACCAGCACATGGTGTCGAACGGCAAGGGACGCACCACCTGCGGCTATTTCCTGGCGGACAACCAGCACATTCTTTACGCATCGACGCACCAGTCGGGTGATGCCTGTCCAGCGGCTGCCGATCGCAGCAAAGGCTACGTCTGGGCAGTGTATCCCAGCTACAAGATCTATCTCGCCACCGATGGCGGAAAGATCTTGAAGAACTTGGCCGATGCGCCGGGCTACGACGCCGAAGCCACCGTGAATTGGAAGACCGGCAAGATTGTATACACCTCGATGCAGTCCGGGGACATCGATCTTTGGACCATGAAATCGGACGGCTCGGACAAGAAGCAGATCACTAAAATCGAAGGCTACGATGGCGGCGCGGTGTTTTCGCGCGATGGCAAGAAGCTGGTCTGGCGCGCCAATCATCCGAACACTCCCGAAACGGAAAAGAGGTATCGCGAGCTGCTGAGCGACAACCTGACTTCGCCCATGAAGATGGAGTTGTTCCTGGCCGACGCCGACGGAAAGAACGCCAAACAGATCACCAACTTCGGCTGCGCCAGCTTCGCGCCCACGTTCACGCCGGACGGCAAGAAGATTCTCTTCTCGTCGAACAAGCACAATTGCGATGGCCGGAAGTTCGAGCTGTACCTGGTGAACCTGGATGGCAGCGGCCTGGAGCAGGTGACCGATTTTGGCGGATTCACGGCGTTCCCGGAAATCTCGCCGGACGGAAAGAAGTTGGTGTTCGCTTCCGACAAGGACGCCAAGCAGCGCTACGAGTTCAATATTTTTACAGCCGATTGGAAATAGTCGGCAGGCTTTGTTCAAGCAACTCCACATCTACCTGGGCCTGCTCAGCTTCTCCAACCTGATCGTCTACGGCATCGCCGGACTCACAGCCAGCGCCCGGCCGGGACTGGAACGTCCGAAAGTAGTCCAATCCGCGCGCTATGAGCCGTTCACCGCGCCAGGCAACCTCACCGACAAACAAGTCGCCGATCTGATCTACAACCAACTCAAACTGCCCTTCACCAGGCCGATGCCGGATTGGTACCTGCGGCGCACGCCGTCCAACGATTTGTTGCTCGACTTCGTCAACATCAACGGCATCTACCGCGTCACGGTGCTTGAGAAGGAACAGCGCCTGCGCATCGAAGAGATTCGCAATAGCACGTGGCTGTTTCTGGAAGACATGCACGCCGGAACAACGCGTAGCGCGGAGCAGATGACGCTGCTGCGGCTCTGGGGCATATATAACGAATTCGCCATGTGGTCGCTCATCGCCATGTCGATCTTGGGTGGATATCTTTGGCTCTCGTCACGCGCTGGCCTGCGCTGGGCGCAAGCGTGCCTCACCGCCAGCGGACTGGCGTCCTTGGCGCTGTATTTCCTGATGCGGTGATCGCCATGTATCGCCTGCTTCGCAACATTCATCTGACTCTGGCGTTGCTAGCGTTACCGTTCTTGTTGATCTACGCGTTTAGCTCGGTCCAGATGATCCACGGGTTCCGCCAGAAGCCGCAAGTAGTGGAGACTCGCGTCACAGCGTCCTCGGGCGCAGGCGATGCCCGAAGACTGGCGCGGGAATTGATGGACCGCTTTGGACTCCGCGGCGAACTACAGCAGATCTTCACTACACCCGCCGGCAGTAAACTGCACATCGTGCGCCCGGGAACAGTCTACGAGGTCGAATACACCAGCGCCACCGGCGAGACCGTGATCCGCACCAGCAGCACCGGTTTCCCGGGCTTGCTGAGCCAACTACACCGCGCCGCCGGATTCTGGCATCAGTATTGGCTGATCAATCTCTGGAGCGGCCTGGTGGCCTGGACATCGATCGCCATCATCCTCCTCGGCATCTCCGGTGTTTGGATGTGGTTCCTACGCGGCAGCGAACGAGTGGCCGGAATTGTCCTGCTCGCCCTAAATCTCGGCAGCAGCCTGACGTTGCTATTCTTGATCCGATTCCCCTGACGAGCAGCATTAAACCGGGAGCATTAAACCGGGGAGCATTAAACCGGGGACAGACGGAACGTTTCCACCAATACCGCCGTTCCTTCGCTCCTGCTTTTTCAATCACTTAGCTTCCAAACTGGTTGGCAATGGCTTTGTTTTTACAAGTCCTCGGAAACGTTCCGTCTGTCCCCGGTTTCAACGGATTTCGAAGGTGCCGAAGATGATGCCAAGCTTTCGACCGTCGGCGGAGGCGGCTAGGGTGTGGTCTACCTCCACGGCTACCTCCACGACTTTCCGTCCGTCTAGCGAGGGCGGAAGATCGAAAGTTAAAGAGAACCGTATGTTTGGCTCACGCAAAATCGCGGGAGTCAGCTTTACTCCATCGACACTAACGTCCATGCGGAGCGGTCCCGATTTGACGACAGCCGCCGGGCAGAAGCCGGTCAGGTAAAGTTTGTCCGCCGGCGTCTGCGGGCCATGCAACGACACGGTGGCCCGCTTCCCCATCCATCGGTAACCGCCTTCATTGGCATACCACGAGCCACCGAGTTGATCGGCCATCGCGTCGCTGCCGACATCCACGCGAGCCGGGATCGCGTCGTCCTTTTGAATTCCTTCTGACGCAACGTATTGAGCGGTGATGTCGCGGACTCCGTTACCCCTCACGTCGAGCACAACGGCGCGGTCCCGCGCGAGTGAGAATCTCGCGGCATTGCGTTCGGCGAAGAGCAGATGAGCGTCTCCCAGTTGCGGACCTGGCCCGATAACGGCCTCATCCTCCGGCAAAACGTAAATCTCACGAATGCCAAACAAGCGGAAAGGCCTATGGAAAACGGCGGTCCAGAACATCTCCGTGTCGACGCCTTTCAGCAGCACCTGCTTTCCTGGCTGTGTGCGCCCGATCGCGGCGACACCGAGAACCAGCGTGCGGATTCGCTGGCTGCGATCATGGAAATACGCCGTGCTGGCTCGGGTAACCGGAATAGCGGCGCTGAGGTAGATGGCCAACAGCGCAACCCCGGCAATTCTCCCGGCCCAGCCTGAGCGCCACGCGCAAACCAAACCCCAGCCACCCCACATCGCCAATCCAATCACCGGAATTGCGACGTAGTAATCCGTAATGTGATCGCGCAGCGGCAGCAGCGGCGACAGCACGATCACGAACCAGGCGGGGAACAGAGCGGCAACCCATTGGCGCCGGAAAAGCTTGCACAACAGAAATGCCACCAGGGCTGTGCCGAGAATCGCCGCCATGGATGCACGCAAGAACGGCGTTCCGATTCCGAGCACCATCAAGCGGCGCGGCTCCAGCGCCCAATTCCAGTAAGTCCAGAGAGTGTTGACGATACTGAGGTCCCAATGCATCTGGTAGGGACCGCTCGCCGGCAGATGTGCAGCCAGCGAATGCGCGACGGCGTAGGCGCCGGAGGCCAGAAACAGCGGAGCTACTTTGAGCAAGATCTGGCGTGCACAGCACAGCGCGTAGACGGCAGCCAGAGCTGGATACACCACGTTCAACTCCAGGACGCCAAAGCCTAGCAGGAAAAAGACGCACTGCAGGATGTAGAAGCGCAGCTTTCCAGTTTCGACATAGCGCAGCAATAGCCAGAAATTCAGCAGGAACACGAACGCACAGAGCAGTTCGTAGTAGACAGCGCTCCAGGAGAGCGCCACCGCGACGCCACTGTTCAAGGTCCAGAGTATGGCGGCCCAGAACCCAGCAGTCCGCGATCCGGTGAGCCTGGTACATACGGCGCTCAACAACGGCAGCGTGGCGGCGAAGGTTAGAAACGCCCAGCAGCGGAAGGCAAACGCGTGCATCCCGAACAAGGATGTGAAGGCGAGGTAGTACACGCGCTCGCTGAATGTGCGGATGGTGCCCTGTGCCAACGGCGCGAACATGGCGTGCCAAAAGCTGGGCCAGTTATACACCTGCTCGCGCAGGCCGAGCAGCGAGAAGTCGTCCATCTGAAACCAGGAGGTCAAACCCGGCCAATAGAGCGCCAATGCCAGCAACACGGGAGCTGCATAATAGCCCACGGCCATCGCGCGTTCCAGGGGGCTGCGGTTCGGTGGCAAACGCTATTATTCCACGGCTCACTGCTGGCGCTGCTCGTACTCCGCGGTGATGTCGCGCACAACCCCGCCGCTGATGTCCAGCACCTGCAGCCTGTTTTCCGCGCGAGCCCGCCGCACGGATTCAGGGTCGGGCAAGAAATTCTTCCATGAATCCGCGTCCATCAGCCTGTGAATGGTGTCACGGGTTTCCGGCGTCACGAAGACATCCCACATCCCGTACGCGCCGAACGGCATGTAATAGATCAGGCGATGGAACATCCCATCGTCGACGCCCGCCAGCAGTACCAGCGTGCCAGGCTCCTTGCGAACTGCGTCCAAAATGCTAAGCACCATGTGCCGCGCCCATTGACTGTCGCCGTTCCAGATGCGCGTTTCCGTAATTGCGACTGGCACGGAGACCGCGAGGTACCCCGCCAGCATCAGCGTAGCCACCGACTTGTGCCTGACACCGGACTGCCAGGCTCGAACCAGCCCCACTGCGCCCCACATCGCCAGACCGATGGTGGGAATGGTGAGGTATTGCATCATGAACTGGTCGCGCAGCGGGAGCACGGGAGCAAGCGTCGCAACGAACCACACCGGAAATACCGTGACAACCCAGTCGCGCTTGAGCAGCCTGCAGATCAGGAATCCAACCAGCGCCAACGTCATGAAGATCGTCGCCCGCACTGGCCATCGCATGGACCAGATTCCTAGAACTGTGAGGCGAATCGGGCCCAGGGCTGATTTCCAATACGTCCAAAATGTAGGGACGATGCTGCTATCGAAATAGGCGTGGTACGGGCCCGAAGTAGGCGCAGGAGTGATCCACAGATGGAATAGCGTGTACGCCGCAGAGACCAGGAACAGGGGCACAACCTTGCCCAGCAGCTTGCGGTTTGCCGCGAAAGCGTACGCGCCCACCAGCGCGGGATAAACCAGGTTGGTTTCCAATGCTCCGAAGCCAAGAACGAAAACAGCAAATTGCGCGGCGTAGTAACGCCGATCTCCACTTTCCCCGTATCGAAGAAAAAGCCAGAAGGCCAGCAGCAGAAAGAATGAGCACAGGGTGACGTTGTACGCCATGGTCCAGGACATGGCGGTAACTAGGGCGCTATTTGCGGCCCAAAGGATGGCGGCCCAGAATCCGGCGGCGCGGCTGCCCGTCAATTTCGTCGCAATTAAGGAGAGCAACGCCAGATTCGCGAATTGCGTGAGAAAGGCGACAACGCGGAAGGGGAACGCGTGCACTCCGAAGATAGGCGAGATCGCCAGAAAATAGCCCGCGTGACTCCACGGCCGAATGGTTCCCTCCGTGTGCGGAGCGAACAAGGCCCAGGCGAGATCGCCCCAACCGCGGATTCCCCACCGCAGGCTGAGCCAGGCGAAGTCGTCCTTCTGAAACCAGGCCATCAATCCTGGCCAGTAGATCGCCAGCGTCAACAGCATCGGAACGGCGAAGTATCCGGCGTCGAGCGCGCGTTGAACCGAAGTGCGAGCGGCGGGCAAACGATATTATTTCATGGCTGCTTCGCGCGTCCACACGGCAACGATGCTTTTGCCGATGGTGTAGCCGAACAACGGGTCCAGCACCTTCGAAATCGAAATGACATACGTGTCCCAAGTCTCGATCTGCCGCAGAGTGGGAGTGCTCTGCCGGAGCAACAGCCGATTGGCGCAGGAAAGCAGCGTGCCTGCGCAATCCAGGTAGAACATTTTTTCGACTCGGCAGTCAGGCGGCGTACACGCGCGGAGCAGCGTTTTATTGTACCGGCGGTGATGGCCGATGGCTGCGTCGAATTCGCTGAAGAGAAACTGATGAGCCGGCGATAGAACGATCAGGTGGCCTTGCGGGCGCAGCAAATTCGCAGCCGCGGCCAGTTCGTCGCGATCGGCCGCGATGTGCTCCAGAACATCGATGTAGAGAATCGAGTCGAACTGCCGGCCCGTGAGACTGGCAATGGTCCCGACGCTGGTGGAGCAATTGGGAATGCCCACGACCGTCGCGGCCATGGTAGCGGCTAGCCCGGGATCGGGTTCCAGGCAGTGCCACGTCTTCACTCGATCGTTTTGCAGCAGAACGGTGTTCTCGCCTAATCCAGCGCCCACTTCCAGAACGTCGCCGTGGATCCAGCGGGCGACCTGGCTTGCCCAGTAAGCCTTCCAGCGCTTCGCGTGGGCGAAGATGTCGAGCTCGCGGCCTTGATATTCGAAACTCACGCCCGTGGCCTCTTGAGCCGCATGGCGGCAATAACCAGGAGTACTGCGCCAAGCACGTATACCCCGGCGGCAAGCATGATCGCTAGGCTGAGGTTCGATCGTTGCGCCACGAATCCCACCGCTACCGGCGCCACGCCGCCGCCGAGCCAACCGGTCATGTTCATCAAGCCAGCAGCCTTGCCGCGCGCATCGGGTGGGATCACGTCGAAGATCGATGCGAAGATGTTCGCGTCGTAAATTCCCTTGAAAAATCCCCACGCGGTGAGCGCGACGATGAGCAGCACCACCGAGCGTGTCCAGCCACAGAGAACGACAAAAGGCGCGCCACATAGCAATCCGACCGCCTGCACCAGCATCCGGCCGCCAGGAGTTTTCTTGCGCAGCACATCGGCGCACCAACCGCCTGCGGGCGATCCGGCCATGCTGGCGAGTTGGACGTAAAGGGTCGCGGTGAGTCCGGAGGCGGCCAGGCTCAAGTTGAATTTCTCGTAGAGGAACGCTGGCATCCAGGAGAGCAGCACAAGTGCGACGAAGTTGGCGCAGAGAAACGCGGCCATCAGCAGGAGAGCTGTCGGATTCAGGAAGCCGCTCGCTGCCGAAACTTCGGTTTCAGGGAGCGCTCTCTTCGGCTCGACCAGCCACTTGTTCAGGATGAATCCGAGAAGGATTCCTAAGCCACCGAAGACCACGAACGACCATCGCCATCCATACCGCTGTCCAATCAGTCCCGCGAAGAACCCACCGGCGATAGTGCCGATATACACGCTGGTCTGATGGAAGCCAAGGGCGCGCGACCGCGTCTCTGGCCCATGGTAATCGCTCAGCAGCGACATCGACGCCGGGAAGTAGAAGGTTTCGCCCAGTGCCTCCGCGCCTCGGAAGAACAGCAGCGTCCCGAAGTTGCGCGAGATCGCGGTGGCCATACAAATGAGGCTCCAGGCATGCAGCCCGCCGAGGATTGCCGATTTGCGGCGCACGCGGTCGACGATGGCGCCGGCGAACGGCGCGCTCAGCCCGTAGATCCAGGCGAAGGCGGAGCCGAGCAACCCGAGCTGCACCTGATCGAGCGCGAATTCTCTCTTCAGCAACGGAAAAACAGAGAAGATGGCCTGTCGGTCGGCATAGTTAAAGAACGCGATCCACCACAGCATCGCGACGGCATACCACTTATACTGCCGGGGCATATAAAAACCGGGGACAGACGGAACGTTTCCGCATAAAAACCGGGGACAGACGGAACGTTTCCGGGTTTCTTGGGTCAAAACTGAGGGAAAAACCGCGCCCAGGCGGTATGTCGGCTGGTTTCCGAGGCCCTCTCACCCCGTTTTCTACGGAAACGTTCCGTCTGTCCCCGGTTTTTACGCGGAAACGTTCCGTCTGTCCCCGGTTTCTAGATGTCGGCAAGCTTACTGTCTCCTGGCGTACGGAACAGGGCTTTTGCGCCTTGGGTCATCAACCCGATATCCGTCAGGGTCTGGAAGAGCTGGAAGCCTTGCTCGCGGTATTGGGCGATTTTCTCTGCGGTTGTAGCCGGGCGGCCTAGAAACTTGCCGTGCTTTTTGCCGGCTGCTACTACTTTCGCCACTGCCTCGCGATGCTTCGGATCGTCCTGCTTGCCTCGTAGCCCGAGCGAGAACGACAGGTCGCTCGTCCCGATAAAAAGCACATCGATTCCCGGCGTCGCCGCGATCTCGTCGATATTCTCCACCGCGCTTGCCTCTTCGATGATCGCGATCACCACCACGTTTTCGTCCGCGCAGTCGTGATAGTTCGCCACCTCCGGCCACCCAAACATCGCCAGCCCTGCGCCCGACCCTCGCCGGCCCGCCGGTGGATAGCGACACGCAGCAGCCGCCTGCCGAGCCAATTCCGGAGTGCTCGTGAACGGAAACATCACGCCAAAAACCCCGGCATCAAGCACCCGCTTGGCGGTCCAGATTTCATTCACCGGCACGCGCGCAAACGGCACCGCCGGCAGGCCTCGCGTAGCCAGCACCATGTGGCGCAGGGTCTCCAGCGTGACCGGCGAATGCTCCATTTCGATCCAGAGAAAATCGAAACCCATGCGCGCCGCGTGCGCCGCCACGTCGATACTGTTCACTGTAATAGTCACCGCCAGCACCGGCTGCCCCGCTTGCAGCTTCTTCTTCACGGGATTGCACCACTGTTGCTCGCTCATTTCCTGATTAACCAGATTTCAGACACCGCGCAGCCGCGCCCGTTCCCGCCCTGCCCGGGCTCGCGAGTCCAGCTCAGATTCAACTCGCCGCCGCGCGTCGCTTCCGGCGGAATATCGAACTCGATCGGCCGGTACGGAACAGGCTTCGCCATAAACGGATGAATCTCAATCGACCCGTTGGCCACCAGCCGCAGCTTCTGCCGCGGACTATCGCCCCCATAAACCACACGGATCTTGTATTGCGCATTTGGATCCAACTCCGTATAACGCATCCGCAGCGGCGCATCGTTCAGCGAAGCGGCATGAGTCCAGAACGATTTGCGATACGCGCCGACACCGCCAAACGCCGTGTGCGGCGACTCCAGAAACGCAGGATCGCTAGCGTAATCGCGGCCACCCACCAGATGCGGCTCGGCTGCAGTGTCCCCCAAATCGTCGTAAAAACCCCCAGGCCCGGGATTAGTCCAATTCAGAATCTCATCGATGGCCGCGCGCCGCTCCGCTTCGCTCTCCATCTTGCGAATATCCGCGAAGCGCTGCGAAAGCCAGCGCCGGCTGTTGAGCGGCGCGTCGATCGTATCCAGCGTAGCCCCGCGATCTACCGAAATTGCCTGGTATTTCTCCACGCTCAACTGCATCCGAATGCTCTGGAACAACGCCTCCGCCAGCTCGAACACCCGCGCACGCCAAATCTCCGCCGGATGATTGACCCACCGATCCAAAATCTCTTGCGCCCCGTCCATCGCCGCTAACGCACCCGCCGATTTCGCTTCACGCAGCCGATCCATCGCCGCGTTCTCCAGCTCCGTCTCGTACAACAATCGCCGCCGCGTGTACGCATCGTAATAAGCGCGATAAACCGCCTGCTGGAAACGCCAGTTCTGCCGCGTCGCGGGCGTTGAAGTTCGCTCCATCGCTTGAAACTGTTCTAGCGTCGTGTAAACTCCAGCATTCGTCGCCAGCGGACCGCGCCAGTTCCGCTCCAGCGCCAACAGGCCCTGCGCGAACGATTCCTCATACTCGTCGCCAATAAAATACCGGCTGTACTGCCGGAGAATATCGGCCGGCTTTGCATCCGCGTCCCAGCCCAGCCCGCTCCAGATGAACTTGTTGACATCGTCGTTGCAGCCCTCCGAATAGGTCAGGAAACCGATCGTGTACGGCTGCATCCTCCGAAAAATTGCCGCTTGATCCACAGGCCGCGGATTGATCACCTCGCGCGCTTCCGTCACCGCATAAGCGACATCCCAGTCGGGCACCGGATACTGCGATTGCACGCTGTGCGTGATGTCGGGATAATGCCGGATGGGATAGCGCCGTGGAACTTTCGAGCGCAATTCCGCCAGGCTCATGCGGATCTGCGGCCCGAACACCACGCCGCTGAGCCACGCCGGCTGCTCGCGATTCAGTATGTCGAGAAACTCCTCCATCCATTTCTGATCGAAGCCCTGCGGCGACATCCACATTTGCGCCTTGGGATGATACTGATGCAGCGACCGCGTCTGCTTCTCCAAAAGCGCCATCAGCACCTTGGGCTGCGTGTGACCCGGATCGCCGCCCGGCACAAACACGGCATCGACGCGCGGCAGCTTCTTGAAAACGTCGGCCCACTCGGCGATCGCCGATTCCACGGTCTTCGGATCCGTGTAGTCCTTGTCCATCGCCGGATACCAGATCCACACGTCCAGCCCATACTCGTCCAACAACCGCGACATCTCCGTCATCATCTGCATCGGCGGCAGGGGAAAATGCGGGCTATCCGCGGCATCGTCCGACCGCGGTGGAATCAGCTCCACCGCATTGGTTCCAAAAACCGCCAGATCGCGAATGTACTGCTCCCAAATGGGCACAGACCATCCGTCGTACGAATTGGTCTTCGGCCGATACCCTAATTGATGTCCGCGCAGCGCGTACTTCGGCGCGGTAACAATGTTGAGATTGTCGGCAATCGCGATCCGCCCGCGCCGCATGTGCATCTCGCGAAGCAGCCGCCCGATCCCGAACAGCGTCCCGCGCGCGTCGTTTGCCGCAAGCGCAACTTGGCCGCCGCCGGTCTTCAGCGAATAGCCCTCGGCCGGCCCACGCCCGCGCGAAAGAACGATACCCGGCCCATCGCCGCCAGCGCCCAAAGGCAGCCGGATCAGCGTGCGCTTCTCCACTTCATCGCGCAGCATCTCCACTGCTTTGATCTCGGATTTCGAAAGCGCCGCGGGAACAACCAAATGCGCCGGAGCGAGATTCAATTCCGCGCCGAACCCGCACCAGCAGGCGAGCGCGCCAACAACCAAGCTGCGAAGAAGCACTTGGGAATTATATGAAAAGCGAGGTGTGTGCCGTGCGAGCGCGAACCCTCAGTTCGTCTTCTCTTCCACTTTCGACGCACCCTTCTCGGTGCCTCTGGCCATGCCGTGGACGCCCTTCTTGGTTCCCTTGGCGACACCTTTTCCGGCAGCCACAGCGCCTTTCCCAGCCAGCTTGCCCGTCGCCTTCGCGCCCATCTCCGCGCCTTTGCCGGCCACCTTCAAGCCATCCGTGAAGATGTTGCCCATCAGGCTCAGGCTTGTTGCCAGGATCGCCGTCAAAGTAACTCGACCAAGGTTTCTCATGATTATGTGGATTCCCGGTCATGCCCCGCCGTTTCAAGTATCTCGTCCAGCCGGTGTTCCACGGCTTTGAAATCCTGGGGCCGTCGAGCTGGATCCTTGTCCGTCGAACTGCCAATCAGTTCGCGCAGCGCGGCGGAAACGGCCGCCAGCGGCCCAAGATCCAACGGCCGGTGCAGGATCTTGTCGAATATCTCGTCCACCGTATCTCCCGTGAACGGCCGCAGCCCGGTGACCAGTTCATACAGCAGCACGCCGAACCCATACACATCCACCAGCGGCGTCGGCTTTCTTCCACGGACCTGCTCGGGCGCCATGTAGTAAGGCGTCCCCACCGTGAACCCGGCGCCGGTCAGCGACAATTCCTCCGCCTTGGCGATGCCGAAATCCGTCAGCTTTACTTTGCCCGAGGCATCCATCCGCACATTGTCCGGCTTCACGTCGCGATGAACGATTCCCTTGGAATGCACGTATTCGAGCGCCGTTGCGATTTGCCGCGCGATCCGCAACTTCTCCCGAAGATCGCCCGTTCGCCCCTCGCGAATCGCTTCGCCCAGGCTCCCTCCGCCGACGTACTCCATCACCAGGTAAGGCCGCCCGTCCACTTCGCCGTAGTCGTAATACGCCGTGATGTTGTCGTGCGCCAGATTCCCGGTGAGCCGCGCTTCCGCCAGAAACCGGTCCTTGGTCTCGGCGTCGGACAGTCCCGCGCTCGACAGCATCTTGAACGCAACCGGCCGGTTGAGATGCAGGTCGCGTGCCCGATAAACCTCGGCCATCCGCCCGCCCAAGAATTCGAGCAGTTCGTACTTACCGATTCGCGCCGGAAGCTGCACGGTTGTCCCGATTATCCAAGAGTATAGCCCGCCTGCCGGAGGAGTACCGGCTAATACATCGGGCTTCGCTTGCCGATAAGAGATCAGTGTGAATCCGGCTCGCGAAAGGATCGCTTAATGTCCCAAGGAACACTCCGCCGTCACGATCGGGATGAAGTCCGTGCCCTGGTCAATCTCATGTGGAAGGATCGCTTCGGCACGGAGAAGTTCTCCAACGCGTATTCGATCGATGTTTCCGAATCGGGCATGCGCGCCGAAGTGCCCGAGCCGATCCCGGAACGGTCTTATGTAGTGATCCGCGCCGACAAGCTGGCTTTGCACGGCACCGCCTCAGTTCGAAGTTGCGCCCGAAAAGGCACCAAGTACGTAGTCGGCCTGGAGTTCAGCGCGGGCATGAAGTTCAAGCCGAAACCGCCGAAGCCCGAAGTCGCGTAGCGTGCGGAACGCAGCTCATTGAAACCTCCGAAATTAGCTTGATAACCGGTCGGCTGTAGCCCAATCCGGTGCCGGGCTTTGCGCTATAGTAGTGAATATCACTACACTATGAACATTATCAGGAACAAAGCAATCTCGGCCGCGGACGCCAACCGCCGCTTCTCGGAACTTCTGCGAACCGTGAAGATGGGCCAAAGCGTCGTGGTGACGAGTCACGGCAAGCCCGTAGCAAAAATCTCGCCCATCGTCGAGGACGATCGGGCCGCACAAGGCGCGCGCTCCGCCCTTTTCGCGCGGCTCCGTAAAGAACGAGTTGTGAACTCCGGCCGGTGGACGCGTGACTAGCTTTACGACGACGCTCCATGAGAGTCGCGTTGGACACTAACGTCCTTGCCTACGCCGAAGGCGCCACTGGAGTGGCCATGCGAGAAAAGGCGCTGAAACTGATCGAACGATTGCCGCCGGGGGCTATTGTGCTACCGGCTCAGACATTGGGCGAATTGTTCAATGTGCTGGTTCGAAAAGCCAAGCGGCGCCCAGTTCGTGCGCGGGAAGCCGTGCTGAGCTGGCGCGACGCGTATGAAGTGGTCGAGACATCAGCGTCCGTAATCGTCAGCGCGACGGATCTGGCATCCCATCACGGCCTCACGATTTGGGACTCGGTGGTGCTAGCCGCGTCGGCGGAGTCCGGGTGTCGCTTGCTCCTGTCGGAAGATCTCCAGGAGGGGTTTACTTGGCGGGGCGTAACCGTGACCAACCCGTTTGCAGCCACGCCTCACTCCATGTTGACGGCACTGCTGCTGCCGATCGAGGAGTAAGCCGTCAGTTGACTTCATTCCTGGAAGCATCCTACGGCTTTTCGAATCCCCCCTGTCCGTCCATATAGAAACTTCCTATCCATTCCATAGAACATTCCGATAATCCCGCCCGCTCCGCTGGATGATCATGGAATATGTCCTATCGTCTTTCGCTGGCGTTGCTCGCGCCCGCGCTGGCGCTCGCTCAGTCCATTCCTCCCGCGACTGAGACGCGCATCGCCAACCTGGAGTCCGCCGTCAAATCCGCGCAGAGCGCCGGCGACAATGCCTGGATGCTGGTCAGCGCCGCCCTGGTCCTGATGATGACCGGCCCCGGCCTCGCGCTATTCTACGGCGGCCTGGTGCGCAGCAAGAATGTCCTCGGCACCATGATGCACAGCTTTAGCCTCATGGCCGTGGTCACCGTCATCTGGGCCATCGTCGGTTACAGCCTGGCGTTCGGCGAAGGACTGCCGGTGATCGGCGACCTCCGCTACCTGTTCCTCAACGGAGTCGGCGCGGCGCCCAATCCCGATTACGCCGCCACCATCCCGCAGCAGACTTTCATGATCTACCAGCTCATGTTCGCCATCATCACGCCCGCGCTCATCTCCGGCGCATTCGCCGAGCGCATGAAGTTCAGCGCCATGCTGCTGTTCACCGTGCTCTGGCTCTTCATCGTCTACCTGCCGCTGGCCCACATGGTCTGGGGCAAGGGCGGACTGCTGAACGCATTCTCCGGCGGCAAGATTCCCTGCTTCGATTTCGCGGGCGGAACCGTGGTGCACATCAGCTCCGGCGTCTCGGCGCTGGTCTGCGCGCTCTATCTCGGAAAACGCAAAGGCTACATGAGCGAGCCGATGAAGCCGCACAGCATCGTGCTCAGCGTCATCGGCGCGTGTCTGCTGTGGGTCGGTTGGTTCGGATTCAACGCCGGTAGCGCGCTCGCGGCGTCGGCTCTGGCCACCAGCGCCTTCGTGGCCACGCACTTCGCTACCGCCTCAGCCGCGCTCGGATGGATGGGCGCAGAATGGATCAGGAACGGCAAGCCCAGCGTGCTCGGCGGCATCTCCGGCGCAGTCGCGGGACTCGTTGCCATCACCCCGGCCTCGGGTTTCGTCAAGCCCTTCCCCGCGCTGCTGATCGGATTGCTGGCCGGTGTAGTCTGCTACTTCATGGTCACTACCATCAAGAGCAGGTTCAAATACGACGACACGCTGGATGCCTTCGGCGTACACGGCGCGGGCGGAACCATCGGCGCCATCCTCACCGGCGTCTTCGCCACCAATGCCATTAACGACGGGCTGAAGGACTCGGCCGGCAAGCTGTTGCCCCTCGGCATGGTGGATGGCAACGGCCTCCAGGTGCTCAATCAGTTGCTCGGCGTGCTGATTTCCTGGACCTTGGCTATCGTCGGGACGCTGGTCATTCTCAAGATCTGCGATGTGCTGCTCGGCGGCGTCCGCGTCTCGCCGGAGCAGGAGATCGAGGGCCTGGACGTCAGCATGCATGGAGAAGAAGGATATAATCTCGATTCGTAGCCGCGCGGAACACCAGCCATGAAAAAAATCGAAGCTATTATCCAGCCGCACAAGCTGGAAGACGTCAAGGAAGCGCTGAAGGCCATCGGTATCGACGGGATGACCATCTCCGAAGTCCGCGGCCACGGCCGGCAGAAGGGCCACAAGGAAATCTATCGCGGCATGGAATACCAGGTGGACCTGTTGCCTAAAGTGAAGCTGGAGCTAGTGATTCCCGACGCCCGCGCCGACGAAGTGATCCGCACCGTGGTCGCCAGCGCACGCACCGGCAAGATCGGCGACGGCAAGGTTTTCATCTACGACGTCGCCGAAGCCATCCGCATTCGCAACGACGACCGCGGCGAGGGCGCGCTGTAGTATCCAACTAGCGTGGAGTGATCAAACCCCCGAGCTTATCCTGCTCCGATGCCGTCGTCCGTGGAAACCGCGTGGCGAAAGCCTCCAGATACTTCAGCCCAGCCCCGGTGTTGTACAGCACGATGCGCTCCTCCGCTTGCAGAAACCCGCTGGCCAGCAGTTTCTTCAACGCCGCCACGCAAGCCCCGCCCTCGGGCGCGCAGAAGACTCCCTCATCCGCGCCAAGCTCGAGCGATGCATCCAGCAATTCTTCGTCGCTCACCGCGATGGCCGTGCCGCCGCTCTTGCGAATGGCATCCAACATCAGCACATCGCCCAGCGGTTTCGGGACTCGCAACCCCGCCGCCACGGTGTGCGCATTTTCCCAGAACTGGCTCTTCGATTCGCCGCGCTCGAACGCGCGCACCACCGGCTGGCAGCCTTCGGTTTGCACTGCGATCATCTTCGGCCGCTTGCTCGAAATCCAGCCAAGCGCCTCCATTTCGCCGAACGCCTTCCACATCCCGATCAGACCGACAC
The DNA here is from genome assembly GCA_035632375.1 of Bryobacteraceae bacterium. Taxonomy (GTDB): domain Bacteria; phylum Acidobacteriota; class Terriglobia; order Bryobacterales; family Bryobacteraceae; genus Palsa-89. The sequence goes on from DASQGY010000283.1 coordinate 15,637, forward strand.
CGCCGCCCGCGGGATAAAAAATCGCGTCCGGCAGAGTCCACTCGAACTGCTCGGCCACCTCATACCCCATGGTCTTCTTGCCTTCAATGCGGTACGGCTCTTTGAGAGTGCTGACATCGAACCAGCCCTCCGCATCCTTGCGCTCGGCGACCATACGCCCGCAATCGCTGATGAGCCCATCGACCAAAGTGACATGCGCCCCGAAGGCCTTGCACTCGATGTAGTTCGACTGCGGCACATCGCGCGGCATGAAGATATGCGCTTCAATCCCCGCCGCCGCCGCATAGGCCGCCATCGCGCTAGCCGCATTACCGGCCGATGGAATCGCAACCTTGTTGATCCCAAGCTCCACGCACATGGAGACGGCACACGATAACCCGCGAGCCTTGAAAGAGCCGGTGGGATTGATGCCTTCGTCCTTCACCCACAGATCCCTGGCGCCAAGCCGCGCACCAAGCCGAGCCGTCCGTAGCATCGGCGTCATGCCCTCACCAAGCGAAACGATGTGCGAAGCATCGCGCACCGGCAGCACGGTCGCAAATCGCCACATGCTGGACGGCCCCTTGCCGATCGCCTCTCGGCTCCAGGTAGCCTTGGTCTTTTCGAGATCGTACAGAACCAGCAGCGGCCCGCCGCACTCGCAGAGGTTGTGAATCTCCCCGGCCTCGCGCCGTTTGCCGCACAGGCTGCATTCGAGATGGGTAATAGAGGGCATGAAGTTCGATGATAACAACTGGGAAAGGCCGAGGATCTGTTTGCACGAATTAAACCGGAATTAAACCGGGGACAGCCCGCGTGTTTCCTTGTACGTGGTCCTGTCGCAATATCGCACCTCGCTGGCTAATCCATTGCTGGACAACCACTTATCTTCGTCGTCACCTTCCTCTCCGAGGTACGCGGAGGAGGTTGGAAACATGCGGGCTGTCCCCGGTTTCCGAAAGTGCAACGATAGGGCTGATATGGATGCCAATCTCTATGACATCAAAACCCGCGTCCCCGGCCCCCGCGGCTCCCTTCCCCTCACCGCCGACATGCTGCTGAACCGCCCCTCTGGCGACCTCTTCGGCTTGAGCCAGGACGCCGGCATGGGCTGGGACCCGCGCAAGCTCGGCGGCCCCGAGATTCTGATCCTCAGCACGCACGGCGGAATTCGCGCTCCCGACGGCTCGCCCATCGCGCTCGGCTATCACACCGGCCACTGGGAAGTCGGCTTGTTGATGCAAGCCGCCGCCGAGGAGCTGAAGACCGCGGACGCGATCCCCTTCGCCGGATATTGCACCGACCCTTGCGACGGCCGCACGCAAGGTACGCCGGGCATGTTCGACAGTCTCGCCTACCGCAACGATGCCGCGTCCGTATTCCGCCGCCTGATTCGTTCGCTGCCCACGCGCCGCGGCGTCATCGGCGTCGCGACTTGCGACAAAGGACTGCCGGCGATGATGATGGCGCTCGCCGGGACTCTCGGCCTCCCGTGCATTCTGGTCCCCGGCGGCGTGACGCTGCTGGCCGAAGATGGCGAAGATGCCGGCCGCGTGCAGAGTATCGGCGCGCGATTCGCCCATCATCAGATCACACTCGAAGAAGCGGCGGACATGGGCTGCCGCGCCTGCGCATCGCCCGGTGGCGGTTGCCAGTTTTTGGGAACAGCGGCCACATCGCAAGTGGTCGGCGAAGCGCTCGGCATGTCGCTCACTCATTCGGCCCTCTCACCGTCCGGGCACGCTATCTGGCTCGATATGGCCCGACGATCCGCACGCGCGGTGCTCGCCATGGAATCGCGCGGGATGCGAATGAAGGACGTGTTGAACGAAGCCTCGATCGAGAACGCAATGGTAACGCACGCCGCTTTCGGTGGGTCGACGAACCTGATCCTGCACCTCCCAGCCATCGCGCACGCCGCCGGATTGAAGCGGCCCACGGCGCAGGATTGGGCGGCCATAAATCGAAAAGTCCCGCGCCTTGTTGACGTGCTGCCGAACGGTCCGCGAAATCATCCCACGGTGCAAGTTTTCCTCGCCGGCGGCGTGCCCGAAGTGATGCTCCATTTGCGACGAGCCGGGCTGCTGCGAACCGACGCACTCACCGTTTCAGGCGAGACACTGGGATCGACGCTCGATCAGTGGGAACGCTCGGAACGCCGTACGCGCCTGCGCGCGGTTTTACAGGACCGCGATGCCGTGAATCCCGACGACGTGATTCTCGATCCACAATCCGCGCGCGCCCGCGGTCTCACCTCGACGGTGTGCTTCCCCCACGGCAACCTCGCGCCCCAGGGCTCGGTCGTCAAGAGCACCGCCATCGATCCGCAGGTCGTCGATGCCGACGGCGTCTATCGCAAGACCGGCCCCGCGCGCGTCTTCCTCACCGAGCGCGACACCATTGCGGCAATCAAAGAAGGCCGCGTCAAGCCCGGCGATGTCGTAGTGCTCATCTGCCGCGGACCGATGGGCGCGGGCATGGAAGAAATCTACCAGGTAACCGCGGCGCTGAAGCACCTCGATTTTGGAAAGCACGTAGCTCTCCTGACTGACGCACGATTCAGCGGCGTCTCCACCGGCGCTTGCATCGGCCACATCTCACCGGAAGCCTTGGCCGGCGGCCCGATCGGCAAACTCCAAGACGGCGACCTGGTAGAGATCATCGTCGACCGCCAGCGTCTGGAGGGCAGTGTCAACCTGATCACCGCGGAAGGCGGCCGCGCCGGTGGCGACCAATTGCTGGCATCGCGCCGCAGCCGTCCCGATCTCGCACCCGACGTCGACCTCCCCAACGACACGCGCCTCTGGGCCGCGCTCCAGAACGTTAGCGGCGGCACTTGGGGCGGCAGCGTGTTCGATGTCGACGAAATCGTGCGAGTGCTGGAAGCCGGAAAGCGTGCGCTGGCGACGACGTGAGTTATCCTGACCTCAGTGAGCAAGTTGAAAACATCCAGCCCTGGAATTGATCCGGAGCCGGCCAGGCCGGCTGCCACATCATCAGGGTGGGCCTACGTACGCATGGCCCGTGTCGATCACTGGGTGAAAAACGTTTTCGTTTTACCAGGAATTCTGGTGGCGCTCTCCATTGAGCCGCATCGCATCCACTCGCTGAACTGGCTGAATCTCATCATCGGTCTCGCGGCGGTGTGCCTGGTCAGCTCCAGCAACTATGTTCTGAACGAGCTGCTGGACGCCGCGTCCGACCGTTTTCATCCCGCGAAATCGCAACGCGCCGCCGCCTCGGGCGGTGTGAACCGCATGCTGGGCTATGCCGAGTGGCTCGTTCTCCTCGCGGCCGGCCTCGCCTTAAGCCGCCAAATTTCAACACCGCTCACGCTGGTCATGATCGGCCTCTGGGCGATGGGCTGCCTCTACAACATCCCGCCGATTCGCACCAAGGACGTGCCGTATCTCGACGTGCTCTCCGAAGCGATCAACAATCCGCTGCGCATGATGGCCGGCTGGTACATGACAGGAACCGAAGCCATCCCCATCACCACCCTGCTCATCAGCTACTGGATGATCGGCTGCTACTTCATGGCCATCAAGCGCTACGCCGAATATCGCGAGCTGCGCGACGGCCATCTCACGCTGTACCGCAAATCGTTCGCCTATTATTCGGAACAATCGCTTCTGGTCAGCATCATGTTTTACGGCTCGCACGCCATGTTGTTCTTCGGCGGCTTCATCGTGCGCTACCGCTTGGAGCTGATTCTCTCGTTCCCCTTGGTCGCGCTGGTGATGGCCGTTTACCTGTGGCTGGCGTTCAAGAAAGACAGCGCGGTGCAACATCCGGAGGCGCTCTACAAAGAACCGGCGCTCATGATTCCCGTAGTGCTGTGCGCAGTGGTGATGATCGCTTTGCTCTACGTCGACCTGCCGTTCCTCCACAATATGTTTCGCGCCACCACGCCCGGGCTGTGAGGCTCCATGGCGAAGGGTAAGTTGCGACGCTGGCTGCGCGCCATCGTTCTGGCCGCTCTTCTGCTCGTTCTCGGGCTCTACGCAATCTGCGCCGCGTGCGTGTTCGAGCTGCGCTGGATAAATCCCCCGACCACCGCCGTACAGATGGAGCGCCACGCCAGCGCCATCATCCACCATCGTTCTTACAAGAAGCGCTACGAGTTTGTTCCCATCTGGCGCATCTCGCGCAACCTGCAGCACGCCGTGGTGTCCGCCGAGGACGGCCGATTCCGCCAACACCACGGCTTCGACTGGGTCGAAATGCAAAAGGTGCTGGAGCAGGACATGAAGCGCCACAAACTGGGCCGCGGCGGTTCCACCATCACTCAACAATTAGTGAAGAACCTGTTTCTCAGTACCGAGCGATCCCTGATCCGCAAAGCCGCGGAGTTCGCCCTGGTTCCCATGGTGGAAGCGCTCCTAACCAAAGACCGCATCCTGGAACTCTATCTCAACGTCATCGAATGGGGCCCCGGCATCTACGGAGCCCAAGCCGCTTCCGAGTTCTACTACCACAAGCCCGCCTCGGAATTGACCCGCGAAGAAGCTGCCCGCCTGGCCGCGATTATCCCTGCACCATTGAAACGAAAACCCGAATGGATGAACGAATACAGCGAGGAAATTCTATGGCGCATGAACCGCGCCGGCTGGTGAGATCGAGCAAGGTGCACAGACAAATCACAGAAACTTGTCTGCGAGTGGTGGCACAGCGCGGCTTCGCCGCAAACTGGAGTCGACAAAGATTGAGGCGTTCTCCTTTTTGTACGATTGTGTCGTTGAGATTCCAATTCACCGACACGAAGGAGAACGCCATGCAACAGTTTATCGCGAAGTATAAGGATCAGATTGCCGGTATGCTGAACGGCTTCGACCGGCTGGTATTCCGCGGCTCGCTGCGGCGCCTGAATTATGGGGGGTGGAACCTGAAGCTGAACGCCATGGTGGCGTATGGCATGGAGGAATATCTATGGCAGAACAAGATTCTATTCAAAGACTACGCGGCGCATGTGAAGCGAGTCAGCGAGCAATTGAAGAAGGCGTCCTTGCGGCCTTTTGAGCAGCAAAAATTGCCGGTGATATTTCTGCGCTCTCCGTTAGAAGACAAGGAAGCGTTGGCGCGGAGGATGGCCCAGGAGAAAAAGATCGGCGCTGGGTTAGTCTGCGCGATCAGCGCCCTGGAGCCCAGCCCGACGTTTGAACACCGTGCTACCAGCATCATCCGGCGGGTGCGGCCGTGTCATGTTTTGTATCAGTATCAAATCCATCCCGAAGTGGGCTGGATGTATGCGCGCATCCAGACCTGGTTTCCGTTCAACATCCAAGTAGGGCTGAACGGGCGGGAATGGCTGGCGCGGCAGATGGATCGGCAGGGACTGAAGTACCGGCAGCAGGGCAACTGCTTCGTGTGGATGGAGGACTACGAACAGGCGCAGCAGTTGATGAAACGTCAACTGGAGCTGGACTGGGCCGAG
>DASQGY010000284.1:0-2972 GCA_035632375.1 Bryobacteraceae bacterium
GGCGAGGCGAAGTTTTTTCGTAGGCGATATCGAGTTCGACCGAGGAGGCGCGTTGCGCGGTGGTGGCGGCTTGCGCCGGGCGGGCGTTGATGGAGACCACGCCGTGATCGACCAGCACGGGGTCGGTGGGCTGCAATGGACCGTAGGACTGACCATTCACGACAAGCTCTGCGCCGCGAATCCAGACATCGGCGTCGCGGCAGGGAGTGAATCGATAGCCGCCTTCGACCTTTTGCGGAGGATCGACGCTGGTGCGGTAGCAATCGGTGACTACCACGGTGTGCGTGCCGACGACGGCTTCCACGCGGCCGAGGAGCAGGTTGTTGGAGTGGCTGCAGGCGGAGAAGAGGAGGGGGAGGCAGCAGAGGAAGCGGATCAGGGGTGGCATACTTTGCGATAATATACTACTTTGTACTATGAAGTCAAGCGAGTTTTGCCTGCCCGGAGGTCGAGGGCGACGATTGGAAGGATGGTGGTAGCCTGAACAGGCCGACGGGGGCGGCCGCGGACCAGGGGGTCCGCCCACCGAAATTCGTAAGAAAACGCCTTTAAACTACTTGACAACAAAAATTGTCAATGCTAACATCTTCTCGTGATCGATATCCAAGTCATCGACGATCCGGCAGCGGCGACGGTGGCTTTGGAGCCCATGCGGAGTCGACTCCTCTCCGAGCTAGCCGTGCCTGCCTCGGCGGCGACTTTGGCCACGCGGGTTGGCCTGGCTCGGCAGAAAGTTAACTACCACCTGCACGAGCTGGAGGCGCATGGGCTGGTGCGGCTGGCCCAGGAACGCAAGTGGGGCGGGCTAACGGAACGGCTGCTGGTGGCGACGGCCGCTTCCTACGTCGTTTCGCCGAGCGCACTGGGTCCGGTGGCCGCGGATCCGAATCGGGAAATCGACAGGCTGTCCGCGAGCTATCTTATCGCCCTGGGCGCACGGGTGGTCCGCGAGGTGGGCGATCTTGTTCGTCGTGCGAAAGAGACGGGCAAACGCCTGGCGACCCTGGCGGTGGATACCGAGGTTCGCTTCCGGTCGGCGACGGACCGGGCGGCTTTCAGCAACGAATTCACCGAGGCCATCGCGAAACTGGTTTCGAAGTACCACGATGAGTCCGCGCCGGGCGGCCGCGTGCATCGCCTGGTAGTCGTGGCGCACCCTTTACTACAGAAATCCGATCCCAAGGAGCCATCATGAGTGTGAAGAAAGAAGCCTCCGGACGCCGTTCAGTCCAGGTGGAAGTCGAGGTCCCCGGCACGCCGGAGGAAGTCTGGCGGGCCATCGCCACCGGGCCAGGTATTTCCTCCTGGTTCGTGCCAGCCGAGTTCGAGGAGCGCGACGGAAAGCCCGTTGCGGTGACGTTGAACTTCGGCCCGGGCATGGAGTCCCGTTCCGCCGTGACGGCCTGGGATCCGCCGCGGAAGTTTGCCTGCGAGGCCGCTGGCTGGGCCCCAGGCTCGCCGCCCATCGCGGACGAGTGGAGCGTCGAAGCGCGCGGGGGAGGCATCTGCGTTGTTCGCGTGGTGCATAGCCTCTTCGCCAGCACGGACGACTGGGACAACCAATTGGAAGGCACCGAATCCGGCTGGCCTACCTTCTTCCGCATCCTGCGGATCTATCTCACGCACTTCCGCGGACAACGCTCCGCAATGATGCAGTGGATCGCCCCCGCCGCGGGAACCGAAGCCGAGGCCTGGGAAACGCTGACTGCGGCATTGGGACTGAAAGGCGCGAGCGCCGGGCAGCGTTGGACCGTCCCGGCGGGCGTCCCGGCGCTTAGCGGCGTGGTGGAGCACGTCAGCCAGAGTCCGTTCCACGCCCTGCTGCGGCTCGACCAGCCGGGGCCGGGCACCGCCGCCCTTGGCGCCGTCAACTTCGGCGGCCAGACCATGGTCACGCTAAGCTTCTACCTCTACGGCGATCAGGCGGCCGGGACCGTGGCCCGTGAGACACCGCACTGGGAAGCGTGGATTCAAGAACGCTTCCCGACGCCGGCGGAGACTAGCAAGAGCGAATGATCGCGTGGTCATGGGAGTGCGCTCGCGCTGTTGCGCTCGCGTTTGGTTTCCGGTTCTGTACTCGGGAGGGCATGATCTCTGTGCGAACTCGGGTTGCGGTGCGTTGCCTCCCTGCGCGCGATTGTTCATTGTGCTGGACCAAGCGGGTTAGCAACCCGGCAGGTTAACAACCTGCCCCACAGAGCGGTAAGCCGCAACCGAACGCGGACGTGGTCTGGACGAGCGGGGACTGTCTATTGTTTGAATCGATCGGAGAGGTACTTGAGGATGCCTTCGCGATCTTCTGGTTTGATGTCTGCGCCCCAGCCGGTCATTTTGTTTAGTTCGCGGTCCCATTGGGCGCGGGTTAGGCGCTGCTGCGTCATCATGCCTTCGTCGTGGCAGGTTAGGCAGGCGGCTTTGTAGCCCGGAGGTTGCGTTGCATGCACGGTATCGTTGGCCACTTGGGGCATGGTGTTCGTTATTTCAACAGACACCGGCTGCGCGACATTCCACAAATATCCTGAGGGATTCCATTCCTGGCTTAACGGCTGTACCTGGCCGGCGGCGTTCGTGGCGCGTGCCAGCAACGTGTATTTTCCTTCCGGCGCTTTCCAATCGAGCGACCACAAACGCCATCCGTAGCGGCTTTGATCCTTGCCTAATTGCGCCGGTTTCCACGTCTTGCCTGCGTCCACGGAAACATCGACACGCGTCACCGGCGAACTGTTGGACCAAGCCGCGCCGCTGATCCGCACGCGCCCCGGTTTCGCATTCGCTTGAGGAGTCGCGATCACCGATTTCACGTTCAGATCGGCAACCGGAACCATATCCTTGGGGTCCACCGCCGCTCCCGGCGCAACGGAGTGATTGGGATGACGGTAGCCGGTTTTCATCCAGAAGCCTTCGAATTCGTGGTCGAGCACTTCGAAATGCTGCACCCATTTCACCCAGGAATCGCCCGCCCAACCGGGCAC
>DASQGY010000285.1:0-5653 GCA_035632375.1 Bryobacteraceae bacterium
AGCCCAGCAACTGGACCGCCCGCTAGCCTACACCACAGTGATGACCACGCTAGACCGCCTCTTCAAGAAAGGCCTCCTCCATCGCCGAAAATCGGAGCGGGCGTTCCTCTACTCAGCTCGATTCACCCGCCGGGAATGGGAGCAACGCCGCGCCGGTGAACTCCTCGCCGGTTTTCTCGCTGGACCCAAACCCGCCAGTGACCTCCTGATCTCCTGCCTGTTGGAAGCCGCCGGCGAGCACGATCACGCGCTTCTCGATGAACTAGAGCGGAAAATCAAGGCCAAGCGCCGCGAGCTCGAACGGAGGGGCAAGTCATGATGATCCCCTACTTGTGGCGCCTGGCCTGCCTGGCCTTGGCTTCGTTTTTCATAATTCACCTCGCGCTCGCTTTGATTTTGCGATGCGCCACACCTTGGGCGATCCGTATCACCGGCCGCCTCCAGCCGCAGGTGGCTGCCCGGTTCCTTCTGGCCTTGCGCCTGACCCCCGCGAGCTTCGCCGCCTTGGTCGTCGGAGCCCTCTGCATCCCCAGCTACCTCTGGCTCGAACCAGCCTATACAACTGAAAACGTTGGCCTTGGGTGCATAATGGCTTCGTTTTGCGGATTCTCCGTTTGGCTCGCTTCCGCCACCCGCGCCGCCCGCTCCTCACTCCGGTCACGCCAATTGGTCAGGTGTGGCAGGACTCCTTTGCTAGCCCTGGCCGGCATCATCCACCCCCGCGTGGTGATCTCCCCCGAGGTGCTATCCGCCCTGACTCCCGAGCAACTGGCCGCCGCCCTCCGCCACGAAGAAGCCCATCGCGCATCGCACGATAATCTCAAGCGCCTCCTGCTCGTCCTGGCCCCCGGATTGTTCCCCGGCGTCACCGGCTTCGCCGCCCTGGAGCGCGCCTGGTCCCGCGTCACCGAATGGTCCGCCGACGACCGCGCAGTAGCCGGCAGCCCCGAACGATCGCTTTCCCTAGCCGCCGCCCTAGTCCGCGTAGCCCGCCTGGGCGACACAACCCCAGCAATGATGACCTCCCTCCTAGGCGACCGCGCCGACCTCGCAACGCGGGTCGACCGCCTGCTACGCGGCCCGGCAATCATAGAAAAAAACACGACCAGTAAGACCGGGTGGTTCGCAATAGCAGCCGTAGCCATCGCGTGCACAGCCGCGATCCTCCAACCAGCAACCCTCTCAACAGTCCACCGCATCTTAGAAAGTCTGGTGTAGCATTGAACCAGATTTCTAAAAGCATGTGAGGCGGCATTCCTGGCCGCAGCCGCCTTTCCCGGCGGCTTGGTCGCGCCAATCGCTGACTGCTAGCCCTCTATTTATTCCCTCCATAGAATAGTCCTTCTATGGCATACTAGGAATGGTAGTGTTTATGGCAAAGAATTTCAACGAACTCCGCAACAAAATGTCGCCAGCCGCCCGCGCCGAAGCGGACCGCGAGGTCCAGCGACTAATCGCGGAGATGCCGTTGCACCGCCTCCGCGAAGCGCGTCACTTAACCCAGGCAACCCTGGCCAAGGCTCTGGAAGTGAGCCAGTCGGAGGTCTCTAAAATCGAGCGGCGAACGGATGTTTATGTCAGTACCCTCGGCAGCTACGTAAGAGCGATGGGCGGAAAATTGGAAATCAGCGCGGTCTTCCCCGATGGCGGAGTCGTGAAGATCAACCAGTTCGAAACACTCGACGAGGAAGAGAATGCGCCAGCTAGCTCGCGAGGCAAAGTGAACATGGTTCCGTAGTGCACCGAATTTCAAACGCATTGTGAGAACGCTGATTGACTAACTGCGGCTGTGACGGTTTGGAAGCAAACTCGCTGAATATGCGCTGCGTCGTCGCTTTTTTGACAGTAGTCGCGATCCTGCATGCTGCCCCGCGCGGGCGAAAATGGCACGACGCTGAGGTTGTGTCGGTCAAGAGTGGGAAAATCTTTCACGTTTTTGAAATCATCGACAGCTACGACCCCTCGTGCCGATTGACGTACAGAGAATTTCGCAATCCGTTTAGACCGCTCGACATAAGTGAGGGGCAAAAAGTGCGAATTGCCGAGGGAGAAGGCGACACCGTGTATCTCATTGACAAAGGTATGCGTACTCACAAAGGCAGGCTGATCATGCAGGCACTGCTGCCGCCACCCCCACCGCCTCCCCGAAGCAACACGCCGTGATTTTCGGTAGCAGTCTACTCTAGGTTTGATCACTATCAGAAGTCGGATCTGATTGGTGGCCAAGTTCGACTCCCCTAGCCGGCAGTTGGAAACCGAGCGGCGCGAAGTAGAATGAACGGAAGTGTGCTGAGAATAATCGTTGCGAGAGGCAGACTCCTGCTGATAGCAGTATCAATGCTGGTGGCAGCCCTCGGATGTCTTGGGCCCTTCATGTTTCCGCGTGAGGGATACGACCGGGCTCTCGCTTGGAGCAGACTGGCTGTCTTAGTGTGGATCGTCTTAGTTTTCGTCGCCGTAATTATTTACAGGAAGCGCGGCCTCTGGGTTCTCTTGGGACTGCCGCTGGCGTTTTACCAACCGTTTATGATGGTGATCCTGGTCTTGGCTTGCAGTGGCCCAAATGCATCGTGTCCCTAGTTGGAAAGACACTCAAGCCCACTACCGCCAATTACGACCCCTGGTAGTAACGCGACCCGCGTTGTAGCTTGAGGGTTTATGTCTCGCTTGTGGGCGCTCGCAGCCGCGCTGTGTCTCAACCTCGCCGCGCAAACTCCCGACACCGCGACCGTTCAAGGACAAGTCGTAGACCAAGCGGATGCCATCGTGCCCGGCGCGCGGATCACCGCGAAGAATACGCTCACCGGCTTCGAACGCACCACGGAATCGCGCGCCAGCGGAAGATTCTCTCTCGCCGGTCTTCCCGTCGCCGGCAGGTACGACATCACCGCAACCAAGCCGGGATTCGCCGACTCCCACGTGAACGGCCTCACGCTTGCTGGCGGTACAACAGCAGCCGTGAACATCCAACTCAACCTCGCAGGCGAACAAGCGGAAGTGACCGTCACCGGTGTCGCGGGTGAAGTCCGCACCGACCAACCCCAGCTCGGCGTCCGCCTCGATGCAAAGCAAATGGAAGAAACGCCGCTGCTGAATCGCAAGATCACCTACCTGCCGCTGCTAAACGCAGCCAATCGCCCGGCCATCAATCAGGGCGACATCTTCATGAACCAGAATCTGTTCACCACCAACGGCGCTGGCCGCCGCCAAACCTGGTTCGAAGTCGACGGCGCAACCGGCAACGATAGCTGGGGCCGGCAGACCGTCTTCAGCACGCTCCCTCTTACCTCGGCGCAGGAAATGACCGTGCTCACCAACGCCTTCTCCGCCGAATATGGCGGCAGCACCGGAAGCGTGGTGAACATCGTCACCAAAAGTGGCGGCAATCAATTTCATGGCGAGGTGATGGAGTTGTGGCGGCCATCGGCAACCGAAGCCGCTCTCTCCGGATTCACCACCACCAACGCCGCCAGCGGCAACGATCTCACCAACGACACGCTGGGCCAATCGGCGCTTTCTCTCTCCGGCCCCATCGGCGCCAACGGCCGCACGCACTTCCTCTTCTCCGGCGAATACAGCCGCGAAGACAAAGCGTCACCCGTCATCTCGCCCATCGCTCCTGGTAACTTCATCGGTCACTACCGCGGCTGGCTCGCGCTGGTCCGGCTCGATCGCCAGATCAACGATCGGCACAGCTTTTTCTTCCGCGGCAATCTCGACGGTTTTCACGACACAAATCCGAACGGCGCCGTCGGCGGCAACAATCTGCCTACGGTGGATCGCGTCTTCCGGCGGCGTACTTATTCGGAAGAACTCGGCGAGACCGCGGTGCTGAGCCCAAGGTTGCTCAACAGCCTGCGCCTCCAGTTTCAACTCGCGTCGCCCATCACCCAGTTCGACCCGGTGGTCTTCGGCACGCAATTTCAAGTTCCCATCTCAACCGGCGGGACGTTCACCACGGGGACATCGCAGTCGGCGCTGCTGATGAACCGCCAGTATCAGGTGAACGACACGCTCTCCGCGTCCATCGGCCCGCATCAGCTAAAGGCCGGCGCGGACATCATCGTCGCCCACACCGGCGGCAACAGCAAGGAGTTCGGCGGCCCCATCTATCTCGGCCAGTTCGTCTACAACACCTGCACGCAGCCGCTGGCCATTTGCGAAAGCGCGGCGTATCTAGGCAACATCGACAATGTCCGCACCTACACGCAGAGCTACGGCAACGCGAATTACAAAGTGAACGACGTGCTGTGGGCGCTGTTCGTCCAGGACGATTACAAAGTGCGGCCGGACCTGACCATCAATATAGGCCTGCGCTACGAGCAGCAGACGTTCACCGATTCGCGCCTCGGCTTCGCGCCGCGCGTCGGATTCTCGTACAACTGGCGCGGCGAGGGCAAGACCGTCATCCGCGGCGGCTTCGGAATCTACCGCTCGCAGATTGTCGACAACGCGCAGGCGAATTACGCGCTCACCGGCCCCACCGGCGTGTTCAACTATACGGCCGCGCCCGGGCAAATCGGATTTCCAACCAGCGTTGCCGCGACGCCGCTGCCCGCCTTTCCCGCCGGAGCGCCAGTGCCGTTGCGCAGCCTGTACATTCGCCCTGGCGACCGAGCTTCGCTCAACCAATTCTTCGACACGTCGACGCTGCTCGGCTATCCCAACAACCTGCTGAATCCCTACTCCGGACAGTGGACCTTCGGCATCGAACGCCGCCTGGTGAACGATTGGGTGCTGAGCGTCGACTACGTCGGATCCCACACCACTCGCATCAACCGCCCACGCGACGTGGATCCGCCGGTGTCGTTCATCCGCACCGCGCCGGGTCAGACGCGCACGGCGCAGTTGGCGAACTGCACCCGTCCTCTATGGATCGCTTGGTACGCGCAACACAATGCGGCCTGCACTGCGAGCAACACGAACCCGCCGCCCTACTCCACCATCCTCAGCGACGTCAACGACGGCTACGCGAATTACAACGCACTCGATGTGAATTTGAGCCGCAGCTTCAGCAGCCGGTTTTCGATGCTGGCCAGCTACACCTGGTCGCACGCCTTGGACAATGTGGATCCGGATGTGCCCGGCCAGAATCCGAACGACGCGCTCAACACCGGCCGCATCGAATACGGGAACGCCATCTTCGATCAGCGCCACCGCTTCGTCCTGAGCGGCGTCTACGTGCTGCCGTGGAAGATCAATTTCGGCGGCGTCATGACGCTAGCCTCCGGCCTGCCCTTCAACTTCGTCACGGGAACCAACAACAGCGGCGACACCGGCGCAACCAACGACAGGCCAGTAATCAACGGCGTGGTTGTAGGCCGCAACACCGGCCGAGGCAATTCCATCTACGAAGTGTCCCCATTCCTCTCCCGCGCATTCGCCCTGAACAGCGAGCGCCTGCATCTCGACCTACGCGCCGAAGCATTTAACATAACCAATCACGCCAACTTCGTAGGCTACAGCGGAACATACGGCAACGGCCCAACCCCAGGCCCGGGCTTCGCCGCACCGCTGGTAGGCATCACCAATCAATTACCCGCCCGATCCCTACAATTTTCCGCCAGGTTCAGTTTCTAGTACACACCTGACTCAGAAGTGGGGCGGACGCCCTCGTCCGCGTCGGACCCCCTGGTCCGACTCTCCCATCACA
>DASQGY010000286.1:0-73129 GCA_035632375.1 Bryobacteraceae bacterium
TGGTGCCGTTTCGGGCGGTGTTTGCGAGGCCGTAAGGCACAGGCTATAGTCGTTTCAGCTTGTATTCAAATGAGTGTGAATACGGCACGCACGAGTGCGTGCGCCACGATATATCCAGAAGGCGGCGGAGAGCATCGCGACTGCTGCGACGGCGATGATTGCGCTCCACGGGGTGACTGGCGCGATTGGGGATTGGCCGTCGCCGCTTAAGACAAAGGGCGCCCAGAATTTTGGATGGGACAGGTTGGAGCCGGAGCGCAGGAAGGCCAGTTTGGCAGATCGCAGGGCTTCGGCTTTCGATTGGCCGCGCGACAAACCGAAGTAGAACTGTTTCATAAACTCGACCGCGGAGGAGTCCACTACTCGCCAGAGTGACGTTACGCTGGCGGATGCTCCGGCGGCGAGAAATGCCCGGCTGAATCCTTGAGCGCCCTCGCCGCGCACCAGCTTTCCACGCTCCGTGTCGCAGGCTGAGACTGTTACCAGATCGACGTTTTTCAAATCCATCCCGTAGATCTCACGGAGAAACAGGTAGTCGAATGCTGCGCTCCGGTCGGCGGGGGCCAGCAGGATTCTGGACCGCTCCGGATCCTGCATGTCGGCGGCGGCATGGGTGCTCAAGTGCAGGAGTGGCGATGCTGTGAGGTAAACCTTGCGGGCGTCGGGGCCGAGATGCTGTTCGGTGCGGCCGTCGAGGATGTGCGAAATAGTGTGGATTTCTTCGGCGGCACGCGGCAGGGGTTGCCAATGGTCGCCGGCCGAGGATGAGCCGGTAATCGGATCGCCGATAGCCAGCAGTTGCCGTTGCCAGGGGAAGCGCCAGCGATGGGCAGCGGAGTGTGGTTTTTCCAGCAGCGCGGCGGTGGGTAGATAGCTGACGTCGTAGCGTTCGATCAACAGCGACGAAGCGCCGGGGACTTGCAAGGCTTCGTAGGGGACTGCTTGGAGGACGCCGTCGGGAATCAGGACTACGTGACGAAGTTGATCATCCAACGGGAGGCCGGCTAGCAGGAGCTGCCCGATGATTGCTGCTTGGGATCGCCACGCATCCGACCCCTGAGAGAGGGCAGTGGCGAACGCGACGACGGCGGCGGACTGATCCGCAGCGAATTCCTTGCGCACTATTCCCGCGCTTCCGGTCTTGATCCACAGAACTGCCGCGGCGTTGTTCCCGATCCAATATTCCAGCAGCAAGGTCGCGCCATCGAGCTTGGATTGAACGCCGGCGAGCGATAACGGCGGCTCCTTACCGGTGGCGATGCGGTCTTGGAAAGTGCGGGCGCGGCTGTGTTCGATGAGTTGGAACAAGTCGGCGGGAGTGGCTTGGTTGGTTTTGAGGCGCAGTTCGATCAGTGCGTCGTACACATCGCGCTTGTCGGCGAGAAAATCCGTTTTCAATGACGCTAGCTGCAGGCCGGAACGAACGCTTTCCACCAGGCGCAGGGCTTCGGTGAAACAGCGCTCGGCTCGAGCTGGATCGCCCTGGGCATCGGCAAGTAAGCCGGTGGAGTAGAGCGCCTTCCAGTGTTCCTCCACCAAGCCGGTTCGTTGCGCGCCAGCCGCGGCTTGTGCGAGCGATTCCTCGGCCTCCTTCGACCGATGCATCCGGCGCAGGATTTCGCCACTATACAATTCGGCCTGGACTTCGGCGCGGCTGTTGCCCGCATCGCGCGCCAACTTGAGTGCCGCGCTGAACGCCTGGAGCGCGCCGGGAAGGTCCTGGAGATCGAGCCCGCGGACGATGCCGATATTGCGCCAGGCTCCGATCTCAGCGTCGCGATGCCGATCCCCGGAGAACAGATCCTGGGCGGAGCGATACAGGTCCAGGGCTTTCACCGGATCGCCCAAACGGCGGTAGAGCACGCCCTGATTCAGCAGCATCTGCGCTTTTTCGCTGGGCCGGACGGCGTTTCCGCTGGAAAGTTGCGAGTAGAGCGCAAGAGCTTTTTCTTCCGCGCCGAGACGCTGGTAGACAGTGGCCAAGTTGGCGATGGTGATCTGGCGGCGGCGGGGGTACCATTTTTCACCAATCGCCGCATTCACTTTTTCCATGGCGGACTCGAATGAATGCAGGGCGTCCAAGTAACGGCCTTGAAAGTAGTAGACATTGCCCAGGTTGTTGAGCCGCTCGATTTCTCCATCGCGGTCGCCATTGGCGCGGTCGAGGGCGAGCGCGTGCCGATATTCGTCGAGCGAAGGGCCGTAGTTGGCGAGATACATGTCGGCGAGACCGAGGAAATTCCAGTCTCGCGCCTGGGCCGCGGCATCGCCGAGTTTCTGGTGTATGGCGAGCGCTTCCCTGTTGTATTGCAGGGCGGCTGGGTATTTGCCAGTTGCCAGAGACGCTGCGCCAGCGGCGCTGAGGGCTTGCGCCAGACGCGCTGGATCACCGGCGTCCCGTAAAGACGGGAGGTCGCGTTCGAGAAGTACTAAGGCCTCCTGCGCGCGGCCTTGGCGCTGCAGGTCCAGCGCCTTCTCGAGTTGCGCCGCTGCCGGCGAGGCCAGCAACAGCAGCAGGAGCAGTGTCGATTGTGTCCCCGTGACTTCATTGTAAGGAAGGAAGCCGGTTGCAACGAAAGCGGCAGCACGATTTCACAATTGATTTACATTCCTAAGGTGAAAGATCCGTTCCCCGCTCCCGAGCGGGCTGTCTTAACTCACAGACGCCGAAGTCCGGCGAATTCAAGTGAGGAGAAAACAATGAAGAAAGTATCTCGATTCCACGCCATGTTGATGGTCGCGGTTCTGGCGGTGGGCACGGCAGCCACGCTCAGGGCGGATCATGGAGGCAACAACAACAACCAGACGCGGCTGCGGACCAAGCTGGCCGGTGGCGCGATCCAGGGAAAAACGCCTGAGGGAAATGCGGAATTCCGGATGGACGCCAAAGGGCGGACATCGTTCAAGGTGGAAGTGGAGAACGTAAATCTTCCGGCCGGGACGGTGCTGGATGTGACGCTGACCGACGCCGGGACTCCCACGGTGGTTGGCCACATTACGCTGAACGCGTTCGGCGAGGGTGAGTTGGAGCTTCAATCGCAAGACGGCGACACGGTTCCAGCCGTGGTGAAGGGCGACATTGTGACCGTGCTTAATGCGGGGTCGCCGATTCTGTCCGGCACGTTCTAGCCTGCTGTTCTTTGGCGGGGCGGGAGATCCTGTTGTCTGAAACCGGCGAAATAACACCGGCTCCACGCAGGACTCCCGCCCCGGTTCGCTATACTCTCCGCATGAAGACGAATCAGCAGTGGTTGATTGCGGCCAGGCCGGAGGGCATGGTGAAGGAATCGGATTTCCGGTGGCAGGAGTCGGCGGTGGGCGAGCCGCGCGACGGGCAGATTTTGGTTCGCACGGTTTATATTTCGCTCGATCCCACCAATCGGATATGGATGAACGATGCCGATTCGTATTTGCCGGCGCTGAAGTTGGGCGAGGTGATGCGCGGCGGAGGGATTGGTGTGGTGGAGGAGTCGCGGCATCCTGGATTTGCGGCGGGCGATATTGTGCAGGGGCTGCTTGGGTGGCAGCGGTACTCTATATCGGACGGCGCGGGGCTGGGCAAACTGCCGAAGGGCCTGCCGGTGCCGATGACCGCGTTTTTCGGATTGCTGGGCCACATCGGATTGACGGCTTATTTCGGGTTGCTGGATATTTGCTCGCCGAAAGCCGGGGAGACGCTGGTGGTTTCGACGGCTGCTGGCGCGGTGGGTTCGCTGGTGGGGCAGATCGGAAAAATCAAAGGCCTGCATGTGGTCGGGCTCACTGGCAGCGATGACAAATGCCGCTGGATCAAAGACGAGCTGGGTTACGATGCGGCCATCAACTACAAGACCGAGGACGTGGCGGAAGCGCTGAAGCGGGCTTGTCCCAAGGGTATCGATATTTATTTCGATAACGTCGGCGGAAAGATTCTGGAAGCCGTGTTGAACCTGATCAACCTGCGGGCGCGGATTTCGGTATGCGGGATGATCTCGCAATATAATGCGGATCGGCCGGCGCCGGGGCCGGCGAATCTGGCGAACCTGATCATGTTTCGGGCGCGGATGGAGGGCTTTCTGTGCACCGATTATATGAGCCGGGCGGAGGAGGCGTTCACGGCGCTGATCGGATGGGCGATGCAGGGGAAGCTGAAGTATCGCGTGGATGTGGTGCAGGGTTTGGAGAATACGCCGCGGACGCTGCAGAAGTTGTTCGATGGGTCGAATACTGGGAAGCTGATTGTGCAGGTGGGGCCAGAGTAGGAGCGCGCGGCCGAGCGTAATTGTCTTTCACAGCTAAAGCCACTGAACCGGCGAGCGAGCGGGGAAAGCCGCCTGAAAGGCGACTTGCAGCCAAGATTGGCTGCCCCACTGCTGTCCAGTTATTTGCTGGACGCTACGCCATAATCAACCACTTGACAGTGCCTGGTGGCACAGGCTTCTAGTCTAGCTAGAGAAGCGATTGACGCCTCATTGATGCGGCGCGACCGTCTTGCTGGTAGAGTTGTTGTTCTTGTTCGTTTCGTTGATCGCGTTGTTGTAATCGAGATCCCAACGTAGCGTGTGCGATCCCGCGGTCACACTCCAGGCTTGGGAACAGGTGGACACATAGCTGCTCCCTACCATGGAAGGCAGCGAGCACGAGCAGAGCTGCGTTCCATCCATCAGCGCCCGCTGCGCGACGCTCAATGTACCGCTGGGCCCCACGATTTCCCAACTGAGACTTGGATACAAGCGCTGCCCGACGCCCGGCGGGTCCACTTCCGTGCCCGAGGTCCCCGGCGCTGTTTGCAAATACGCGCGCAACGCGATGAGATCCAAGCCAGGAGTGGAGTCCTTGGGCGTGAACGCGTCCACCGCGGTGTTGTTGTTCGTGTTCGTTTCAGGTACGGAATTGTCGTAATTCAGGTCCCACTCCAGCTTGTGCGTCCCGGCCGTCACCGTCCAGCCCTGCCCGCAGTGCGACGTGAAACTGCCGGTGTTCATGGTTTCGTGGCCTGTACAGTAGGGCGACCCATCCAACAGCGCGCGCTCGGAAACCGTCACGTTACTCCCGCTACCGTTGATCTGCCAGTCGAGGACGAAGAAGACCGACTGGCCGACGTTTGGCGCGGTGACTTCGGATCCGCCGTTCGCCGAGTTGGTCAAATAAGCGCGGACGGCGACAATATCCAGCGTCGGACCAGACGCCGCTGTGCTGAATGTCGTCGCCGCGGAGTTATTGGCCGTTGTCACTTCCGGTAACGCATTGTCATAGTTCAGATCCCACCGCAGAGTATGAGTACCCGGCGTGGCAGCCCAACCCGTGTTGCACCAACTTGTCCAGCTTGATCCCGGCGCCGCGTTCGCGCTGCCGCTACAATACACGCTGCCGTCGAACACCGCCCGATTGGAAACCGCCACCGACGTACCCGTTCCGGTCACCTGCCAATCGACATAGAAGTACACGGTCTGGCCGTTGGCCGGCTGGCTTAATTCATTGCCGCCCTGGGCCGTATCCGTGCGAAGATAAGCCCGCAACGCCAGCACATCGAGGCTCGCCGTCAGGCTGGTGGCCGTGAACGTCTTTGAGGCCGACTTGTTCGCATTCGCGGCTTCCACGGTGTTGTTGTAGTCCAGATCCCAGCGCAGCGTGTGCGTCCCGGAAGTAACGGTCCATCCCGCGCCGCACCACGATATCCAACTCGTGCCCGGAGCGGCTGTGCCGGTAAATGAGCAGTACGTCGAATTGTCCAAAACCGCGCGCTGCGCCACGGCGACTGTCTTCCCAGTCCCGGTGAATTGCCAATCCAAGGTCAGATATACGGTTTGCCCGACAGCGGGCGGATCCACTTCAGAACCCAAGCCGCCCGCCTGCGTGCGCAGATACGCGCGCTGCGCTACCAAGTTCGGGTCCGCGGTGACGAAGACATCAATTGCCGCGTTGTTGCTCTTATTGGTTTCAATGAGCGTGTTGCCGGGATCCAGGTCCCACTGCAGTGTGTGCGTTCCCGGAGTAACCACCCACCCGGTCGAACACCAGGAAAGCCAATCGCCCGCAGTGACGCTAGGCGTGAAGGAACAGTATTGGGAACCGTCCAGCAACGCACGCTGTGGAACATCAATGGCGCCCGTCGAGCCCACTACCGACCAGTCAAAGGTGAAGTAAACCGTCTGGCCCGAATTCGGTTGCGAGACCAGGGACCCATTGCCCGCCGGCTGCGTTCTCAGCGAGGCCGTGTTGCCGATGACATCCAGGCCGGCCACGTTGAACGACGACACGGCGCTGTCATTGGCGTTACTCGTCTCGTTCACCGAGAGGTCGGTGTTTAAGTCCCATTCCAGGGTGTGACTGCCGGGTGTTGCCGTCCAACCCGCGTTACACCACGACATCCATGCACCGGTGAGCACCGCGGGCGTGAAGCTGCAATAGACGCTACCGTCCAAAACCGCCTGCTGCGGCACGTTGACCCCCGCGTCGGCGCCGACAACCGACCAGTCCAAGGTCAAATACACCGTTTGTCCTGAAAACAGCGCGCCCGCCTCAGATCCTGCGCCGGGCGCCGTCCGCAGATACGCTCGCTCCGCAAGAAGCTGCGTCCCGGCCACGGAGAACGCATCCACGGCGGTATTGTCGGTCTTGTCCGTTTCGAGCAACGTATTGCCGTAGTCCAGATCCCATTCCAGAGTGTGATTACCTCCGGTGGCGGCCCATGGAGAATCGCAGGAGGAAGTCCACAAGCCAGTGGATACGGCCGGCGTGAAGCTGCAGAACGTCGTGCCGTCCAGGACCGCGCGTTGTGGTACGTTCACTCCGTTGTCTGCTCCCACCACAGCCCAGTCCATCGTGAAATACAGATTTTGGCCGAATGTGGGCGCGGCGATCTCGTTACCCACGCCGTCAGTGAGATACGAGCGCAGCGCCGTCAGGTTCAAGCCCATCACCGTGAACGTCGTCGAGACGGAGTTATCGCTTCGATTCGCAATGGGGAGCCGCTGGTCGTAGTCGAAGTCCCATTCCACCGTGTGCGATCCGCCAGTAGCTGTCCAACCGGTGTTGCACCAGCCGCTCCAACTCCCGTTACCCAGCGTTCCGGTAAAGCTGCAAAAACTGGCGCCGTCCAACACCGCCCGTTGCGCCAGGTTCACTGTGCCGTTCGCGCCGCTGATTTGAAAATCGACCGTGAAGTAAACCGTTTGTCCCAGTGCGGGTGCCGGAACTTCGTCGCCCACCGCGCCGGGCGCCGTCATCATATACGATCGCAGCGCGTTGACATCCAGACCGCCGGCGGCCGCGAATAGAAAACTCGCGCTGTTGTTGTTCTTATTCGTCTCTGCCAGCGAATTGTTGTAATCGAGGTCCCACTCCAGCGCATGCTGGCCGCTGGTCACGGTCCATGCGGTGGTGCACCACGAAGTCCAACCGCCGTTGGTGACGCTGGAGGAAAAGCTGCAATAGTTCACGCCATCGAGTAGCGCGCGCTGCGGAACGACAGTCGATCCGCTTGCGCCGGTCATCTGCCAATCGAAGGTCAGATACACCTGCTGCCCGATCATCGGCGAAGGGACATCCGCGCCCGCTGCGCCTGCGGCCGTGTTCAGATAGGCCCGCTTTGCGATCAGATCGAGCGTGGTCGAGGCTTGCGGCTGATCCAGAGGCCTGGCGTTGCCGACCGCCGTCAGAACCTGGAAATTCTCCAGCACGCCCGGCGCGGTATCGGCGTTCGAAACATACAATGTCCACGGCGTGGCCAGCGAAGAGCCGTCCAGCCCATCCAGCACGCGGTCGATGGTGACCTTCGACTCCTCACCGCCGCGGCCGTCCCAAAGCACAACTTCTCGATTCCCCGCTCGCAGCCACATGGTCACCTGGTCCAGGTGCGGATGGGCCAAGGTGAAATACACCTGCACGGAAGCCGCGTTGTTATCTTGCCCAAACCGCACGTCGAACGCCGATATCGCGGGACCGTTCGAAGTAGCCGCGGCAAATGGAGAGTTCGCCGCCAGATGAGCCGCCGCCGGGACACCCGTCATGCCCGAACCTGCCGCCGGAGTTCCCGCGAGTGGATCCGGAACCACGTGCCGGTACCGAACGCCGCGCGCCCTCAGTCCTGGAACCGCCGCGTTGCTCACTCGCGACCAGCCGCTGTCGCTCCACACCTCATACCAACCGTGCGCCGGTACGGAAACGGGCTGCCGCCGATCGGAATCCACCACAAATCGGCGCTGGATCACACCGCCGATCGCCGGTGGC
This sequence comes from Bryobacteraceae bacterium, assembly GCA_035632375.1. GTDB lineage: Bacteria > Acidobacteriota > Terriglobia > Bryobacterales > Bryobacteraceae > Palsa-89. Next base: position 8,212 of record DASQGY010000286.1, read on the forward strand.
CCGGGCGTTCGCGCCACATTTCCGGACAGCCCGTCCGGCGTCTTCGGCGGTGGGATTACAAAGTTCCCAATCTTGGCCGATCCTGCCGCTATTCCCTGCGATGGCTTCATCGTTGCGGGGGCCAAGACCATGCGCCGCACGGCCGCCCCATCCATGCGAGGTGGGCTCGACGGCTTTTCTGGCCGAACCGCTGCCCTGGCTTCTCCGCCGCCCGTTCGTGGTGGCGCTGTTGTGGCCGCCGGCGCCGCCACCATTCTGGCACCATCACTCTGCGCTGCGCTATCCGGTGTGAGCCCCGCCCGATGCACCGACGCACTCGGCCCGGTTTCCGGAATCGTGAAGTTGTAGGTCCACACTTCGCCCTTCCCCTCCGGCTTCATCTTGTGCTGCCAGGTACCATTAGCCGGTAAACCAGCGGGGTTTGCGGGCGCGCCCCGCACCATCGTCACTACCGATCCCGGATCGGGAGGCGCGGTCACCGGCGCCTGTCCTGTGGCTACCGCGGTACAAATGTTCGCGCCCGGACTGGGCGTAGTGGAGTACATCCCACGACCGTGAGTCACCGCTACCAAGTTCGAACCAAGCCAGAACAACTGATCCACCGCAACGTTCGCCGGGCCATCTTGTGGCACACTCCAATTCGAACCTTGATCGGCGCTGGTGAATACGCCCACCTCCGTTGCCGCGTACAGGATGCTGGAGTTGCCTGGTGACAGCGCAAGATCGCGGATGGGAGCCGCAGGCAAGGAATCCGCACCACCGCCCGAAACAGGCGCCCAGGTCGCGCCGTCGTCCTTCGTCAGCCACAAGTTCGGGAAGCTGTATCCTCCCAGCGCCACGTACACCGATTTTGTGTTTCTTGGATCGATGGCGATGCGCAGCACCATACGCTGCGGAAGTCCGCCCCCGTCCACGCGCGTCCACGACGGACTCGCGGCGGTACAATTGCCGCTCCGGTAGAGTGCCCCGCCGTTATCGCCCGTCCAGCAAATATCCGAATTGCCACTGGCAATAGCGATGGCGCTAAGCTTGTTGGGGCCCGCCGCCTTAATGGACGTCCACGACGGCCGATCCGCCTTGATGTTGGCCGTGCGCCACAACTGCAGTCCACCCGCCAGCATCGTGTTGGGCGTGTTCGGATCCAGTACAAATGGAGCGATGAAGTTGGAATTCTTGCTCTTCGTCGCATCGCCGATCCCGGAGTAAATGTAGCTCGCGGTGGCTCCGCTGTCGCTGCTGCGGTAGATCTGAAGATACACATACTCGCCGTAAAAGTATCGCGAGTCCTGGGGGTCGGCTGCCGCGTAGCCCCCGTCGCCTCCGGCCATCGTGGAATATTGCTGCCGCCCGCCCGCCGTCGTATAGCGTACCGTTCCGTTGTCCTGTGCGCCGGCGATAATCGTTCCGGTCGAAGCATTTCCCGCCCCGCTGTAAAATTGCGTCACTCCTAGACTGTGGTTTTCATTCGTCCAGCCGGACGTGTGCGTTGCATCCGATCCCACCGTGTATACGTTCGAGGCGGAGTAAATGCCGCCATCGTCGCCGAATACCACTTGGCTTACGGTGGCGCCGTCAAAGTTTGGAACGCTTACAATGACGTGGTGATCGGCGTGCGCCGACTGCGGCGCTTTCGTCCAATCGCTGATTTGCGCCCAGGTAGCTCCCCCGTCGCTGCTCCGCCACAGATCGAGCCCCCCTACCACCAGCACCTTCGGATTCGTGGGATCTACCCAAAGTGCGTTCGCATACCAGCCTTGATCGTTGAGATGTCCCGGAACACCGGCTTGGCTGAAGGTGGCTCCGCCATCGGTGCTCTTATATATCGTGCCCTTGTTGATGTCGGCGGAAGCGTACACCGTCGACGGACTGCTGGCCGCGTACGCAATCTCTACCCGCCCCACTCCGGTTGCCGGTAGTCCTTTCGCCGCCTTCCAGGACACTCCGCCATCCGTCGACGACCAGATGCTGCCCCCTTGGCCCGAGGCCACCGCTTTGCTCCCGTCCGCTGGATTGAAGGCGATGTCCAAAACGCCATAGGGATCGTTAACAACGAGCGACGAAGAAAAAGTCTTCCCTCCATCCGTGCTCCGGGATATCCCGGTTCGCGTGGCCGCAAGCAATACCCCGCCGGAGGACATGGTCAATCGATTCACGAAATAAAAGTTCGAGTTCGCCGTCGATGGCAATTGGCTCCAGGTGGCGCCTCCATCCGCCGACTTGAAGATGCCCAAACCCTGAATCGCATCGGTGTTGTAGTAACCTTCGCCGGTGCCCGCATACAAAACGGATGAATTTCCGGGCTGGATAACCAGCGACGACACCGCCAGATTGGCCATGAAATCGTTCAGTGGCAACCAACTCGCTCCGGCATCGCCGCTCTTCCAAATACCACCGCCGACGCTACCGGCAAACCACGACGATGGATTAGCTGGATCAATCACAATGGTGCGGATTCTTCCGCCTACATTGCCCGGTCCAAGCCAGGTCCAACTGGAAGAATCGATCCCCGAAGCATCCTTGAGTTGCTTCCCGGACAACAGTCGCGCACGCGCCCGCACCCGCAAGGCATCGGCCTGCAACTTGGCGCGCAATAATCCATCCGGCGGAATGTTCCCGTTTTCGTCCATTTCCTGCAGGCGGCGGAAAGAGGCCGCTTCAGCAGGAGAATCCGCCCGCTCGATTACCTGTCCGGCCCGATGTCGATCATGGGGCGCTTGCTGGCCCCGCTGGTTTACCTGGAGCTTCTGTAGTGCAGGGACATTTCGGACGGTCGAAACCGGCTGCTTGCCTACTCGTCCGGATTGAATCAGTAGTACTGCCGCTACGACGGTAATGCCTAATATTGTCCCGCTCGATCGGAGACGCATGGTAAACACCTTGGTCTTTTCAACGGATAAACGCCGTTTCTCAATTTGCAGCGTGGGCTTTACATACAATATCGGACGGCCACGCGGCGGCTTTAAACAAAATACAGTTTCGTCCGCAAGGGTCGACTTGAACCCTACAGCTCAGTGGTTGCTAGGATCGCACGTAGCATATCGCCGACAAGCTCACAAGTCAAGGCCGATATTTGCCCGAGACTTGCATCCCATGCTCGCTGTTGCGACGCCTGCCAGCCGGCCATCCGCCCGTTGTAGGCTGGTGAATCTTAACGGAGACCGTCTGGTTTCGCACAGCCGATACCGGTCGAGCAACTTAGGTCGCGCAAAGTCAAATGGAACCAACGCCGATCGCCGCGCGGCTCAGGACTCGTAACGGCCGGTTTTGAAAAGGTCAGTGCCGGCGGAAATGGCATTTGTGACTTTAGAGCGTTTGGGTGCTTTGAGTTTGGAAGGGAGAGCCATGCGAAGAGCTAGACGGGCTTCGATGGCATCCATGATGAATCGCCCGCGCGAGACGGCGCCGCGGCCGCGGTCGATTTCGTGAAGCATCTGCGTCGAGACGCGAATGGTGATGGAGTGGGTTTTGGTACCAGGCATAAGAACGTTTATGGGGGAGGATAGAGCGCGATCTCTTTCATTGGAAAATCTCTCGTATTGCCGGTGATTAGAGTCACCTCATTATGGATGGCCACGGCTGCGATGATGGCATCGCCAGACTGAAAGTGACGCACTTCCTGGCGGAGCCTCCTGCCCCACTGGGCAGAGCCCTGTTTCAGTTCAGGGTGGTCTTTGTCCTTCCAAGCGCCGGCGGCAGCTTTGAGGGCTGCAACCTGACGCAAGCGAATCAACTCGCGTTCGGCCGCTTGCGTCAAAAAGCTGCTGCGCTGGCGGCTGCCGACAACAACATCAATGTCTTTGATAAGTTGCTCCGAAAGAACGACATGCGTGCGTTTGGTATTCATGAGCGTGAGGCAGCACTTGGTTAGAGCCCTTTGGATTGGCCCATTGGAACGTTAACACGTTGGGTGATTAGTTTCAAATTCTGGTCCGGCGAGATGAGCTTGATTCCGAAATCCGCATGCTTTAAGGACGCGGTGGCGCCATCGCCGTCTGGAGGGGTAGGATCCCTATTTCTTCGCGACGAAAAGACCGAAGGCCATGGCGCCCTGGGCGTATGCTTGGTGCATCAATGGGAACGATCGCACGAAGCGTTGTGTGGGCCCGCCGGTGAAATGGAGTAGGAAACGGACGGCGGGGTTTGCACCGATCCGCGAGCAGTGGGACCAAGTCTGCTCGACGTGTCGCGTGATGTCGTCGGCGGCGGTGACCGTGAGGCCGGCATCGCGCATCCAACGTTGATAATCGCTAAGGGAGCCCAGGCTGGCGCTTAGCATGGCGTCGGCGATGGTGTTGACCAGTTCCTGTTCGTCCGGGCGCAGCGGTCCATCGCGGCGGAGCCAGGCGCATACCGCGAGAACGCCCCCGGGCTTCAGGGCGCGCGCGCAGCTTGCGAAGAACCCAGGCTTGTCGCGAAAGTGCTCGCTGCTTTCCATGATCCAGATCGCGTCAACGCTGGCCGGGTCGGGTTGCCATTGATTTGCGTCGTGCACCTGAAATTGCACGCGACCGCTTAAGAGGCGGGATTTCGCTTTGGCCGCCGCCATTCGCGCCTGAACGGGGCTGATGGTGATGCCGGTGACTTCGCAATCGTATTGTTCGGCCAGCCACATCGCCGATCCGCCCAGACCGCAGCCGATATCGAGCACGCGAGCGCCTCTGGGGATGCCAGCGCGTTCCGCCAGACGCTCCATCAGTTGGACCTGCGCACGAGACGCCGATTCATTCTTCTCCCAATAGCCGTGATGAAGATGTTCTCCCCAGAAGAGCCGGTAGAGAAACGACAGACGATCGTAATGCCGGCGAATGTGATTGATGTCGACGGGAAACTGCGGCGTCGAAGTGGTTTCGATGAAGGGCTGGGGTGGTTTAGTTGCGGGCAAAGATTTGACACTCGATCTGTAGCTCGTTTTTCACCCTGATGGTTCCACCGCCCAAGGAGATGGGCTTGATTCCGAAATCGGTCTGCTTGAGGACCGTGCGGGTGTTGTAGGAGTCGCCGGTGCGTTTCACGGTGAGGGTGACCGGCTTGGTGATGCCGTGCAGCGACAGATCCCCTTCCACCGTCCACTGTCCTTCGCCGAGCTTGTCGATGCGGCGGGAGCGAAAGGTGATTTCGGGGAATTTTTTCGTCTCGAGGGTCATGTCCTCCATGTCTTTTTGGATGGTGGCCTGAGTCTTCGCGTCGACCTTCGGGTCGGGCTTGACGGTCATCTTCGCTGTCTCGACGGTAAAATCGACGTGCGCGACAGGAGACTCCCGGAGAGTACCGGAGGAGATGGGCGCAATGATCCAATGTTCGTGGGCGGCGGCAGAGAAGAGACCCGCTTTGCCCACGTGAATGGTGATGGTGCTGCGCTGAAGGTCGATGTTGGAATCCCCGGCGGCGGCGACGATGCCGGCGGCGGCCAAGAGCGATGCGACGAGTTTCAGGGCGCTACGATTCATAGGAATACACTCTTCTCAAATTATGCTCGAACAGGGCGGCGGGGAGGAGACTGGTCACCGCGCGGCGTCCGGCGACAACAACGCGATTTTGCCATTGCCCGATATGACCCATCCAGAGCGACCGCTGCTGAATGTGCCGTGTGCGCCGGCGGCGCAGCGATTCGTAGCGGCGCAGGCCCGAATCTATGGAGCGTTCGCTCGAAATACATTTTGCGATTACAATCGCATCTTCGAGCGCCATGCCGCCGCCTTGCCCCAGATTTGGCGTGCACGGGTGAGCTGCGTCGCCGAGTAGAGTGACGCGTCCGGAAGTCCAGTGGCGCAGCGGAGGAAGATCGTATGCGCCGTTCTCGAGAATCGATTCCGTAGACTCGATCAAAGCGGGGATAGGATCGTGCCATGCGGCGAAGCGCTGAAGAAGCTCGTTTTTCCGCTCGTCCGGTTGTGTGCTGCGCTTGGGGCCATTGGCTGTGGCATACCAGGTGAATCTGCCTTGCCCAAGATCGAGAATGCCGAAGCGGCTGCCGGGGCCCCAGGTTTCGCTGTTATGCCCGCGCCGGATCGCGCTGCCGTCGTAAGCGCCGATTCCTCGCCAAACGGTATAGCCGCGATAGACCGGATCGGAAATTCCGAAGAGTTGCGTGCGCACGCGGGAACGGATGCCATCGGCGCCGATAACGGCATCGTGCTCTTCGACGGAGCCGTCGGCGAAGTGAACGCGAACCTTTGATTTCGATTGCTCCAGGTGCATGAATTCGCGGCCTAGGCGAATATGCTCGGCAGGCAATGCGGAGAGAAGCGACTCGAGCAAGTCCGATCGCCGGGTGCATAGAGCGGGGACATCGAATTTCCCGAGCGCGATGTTCATGAGAATCTTGCCGCAGTTCGCGCGGACTAGGAAATGAGTGTTGAGGCCGCCGCGCGAGGCGACGTCGTCGAGGAGTTCCAGGGTTTCGAGGACGCGCGTGGCGTTGGGCCAAAGCATCATCCCCGCGCCGACTTCTTCCAGGCGCGGAGCGCGTTCATATACGGTCGCGTGGATGCCAAACCGATGAAGAGCTGCGGCCGTGGCGACACCACCGATTCCGCCGCCGATAATGCCGACATTTTTCATCTGGGATATGTAGGGATATTACTAGGACGTGCCCACAGACGGTCGGGTTTCAAGCGTTCCAGCCGACGCGATTGACAATCGCGCGCAGGTTGACAACCTGCCCCACAGCCCCAGTTTACAGGGTCTCCAGAGCCAGGTGTTTGCGGGGATTGTGGGCTGACGCGAATTCCAGGGCGAAGGTCAGGACGCGGCGAGTTTCCAATGGATCGATGATGGCGTCCATGTGGCCACGGGCGGCGGAGTGGCGGGAATCGAGCCAGCGTTCGTAGTCGGCGCGCGTTTTGTCGATGCGCTGCTTGAGCTCGTCGGGAATTGGTTGACCGGAGGCTTTGTATTTTTCGAGTTCGGGGCCGTGGACGGCCTGGACTGCGGAGTCGCCTTCCATTACGCCGATGCGGGCGGTGGGCCAACCGAAGGCGAAGTTCGGATCGAAGCCTTGACCGGCCATGGCGTAGTAGCCCGCGCCGCTGGCGTGGTTGATGGTCAGAATGATTTTGGGGACGGTGGCGCAGGCCATGGTCTCCACCATCTCGGCGCCGGCTCGGATGATTCCCTCGCGCTCCACGTCTGCGCCGACCATGAAACCGGAGACGTCCTGGAAGTAGATCAGTGGAACGTTGTTGCGCTCGGCGTTCTCCACGAAGTAAGCGACCTTGCGCGCCGATTCGGTATAGACGATACCGCCGATGCGGGGGCCGCTCTCGGTTTTTAGAAAGCCGCGCCGATTGGCGATCAGCCCGACGGGGCGGCCGGAGAGCTTGGCTTCGGCACACAGCAACTCGGGAGCGTGCTCCGGTTGAAACTCCAGATAATCGTCGCCATCGAAGATGCACTCGATGCCAGCTTCGACGTTATAAGGCAGACGATGGTCGGGCGGCATCAAGTCGTAGAGCGCTTCGGCGGGCTTGGGTGGAGGCGTTCCTTTCGGCGCAGCGGCGGGGGTAGGCATTGCACGGAATTTCTGCCGGATCATTTCCAGGCACGCGGCGTCGTCTTTGGCCATGAAGTGCGCGACGCCACTCGATGCCGTGTGCATGCGCGCGCCGCCCAGGGATTCGGCGTCGATGATTTGTCCCACCGCGCCTTTGACCAGATTGGGCCCGCCGAGGCCCATGAAACTGGTACCGTCCACCATGATGATGACGTCGCTCAGCGCGGGGAGATAAGCGCCGCCCGCGATGCAGGGGCCCATTACAGCGGCGATCTGCGGAACGTGAAGAATTCGGCGCATCAGCGAGTTGTAATAGAAGATGCGCGCCGCACCGTACTGGCCGGGGAAGATGCCGTCCTGATACGGCAGGTTGACGCCGGCGGAATCCACCAGGTAGACGATGGGCGTGCGGTTGCGCATGGCGATTTCCTGCGCGCGCAGAATTTTTGTGATAGTTTCCGGCCACCAGGAGCCGGCTTTCACGGTGGCATCGTTGGCGACGATTACGGCCGGGCGTCCTTCGATCTTGCCGAGTCCGGTGACCACGCCCGCGGAAGGCGCCTGACCGTCGTATTTGTCGTAGGCGATGAGCAGCCCGATTTCGAGAAACATGGAGCCGGGATCGAGCAGGTGGGCGATCCGCTCGCGGGCGGTGAGCTTGCCATCGCGATGCTGTTTGTCGATTTTTTTCTCGCCGCCGCCCTGGCGCAGCCGTTCTTCGAGCGACTGCAGATCCTCGACAAGTTGCCGCATGCGGCTGGTAGCAGTGGTGGGCAAATTTCAGGATACAGTAAGCGATGCTGCAAAGAACCGGCTGGTTGGTCTAAGCTTTCGCGCGGTGCGCAAGTTCCGGTTGCGCGTCGGGTTCCTTCTTCTTACGCCCCCAAATGAGGTAAACCAACTTGCCGATGACACCGACCGCGGCCACCAGCAAGAACGCGGTGGTTATGAGAATGTTGACTTTTGGTCTCCAGTCGCTGACCATCCTGGTCGTCCAAGTGCCGTACAGGATTGCCCCTGTGGTAACCAACAATCCGACGGTTACGCCGGTGTCTTTGATCGTCGACATCGAGGATGAAAACAGTGTGAGCGGTGCGGGAGGAGCGTGGCCGGCGCCGTGAAGAGCGACATAGCGCAGGTGGCAAATGTCCTCGAGGTAATCGGTGGCGGCGCAGATTGCGGGAATCATCCACCACAGGGCGAGGCCTTGTCCAGGCCAGTTCAGGAAACCGAAGACATCCGACAAGTAAGTTGCGGCGAACCACAGTCCAAAGAGAAGAGTTCCCGAATAAACAGGAATGAAGCCCCACATATCGCGCCAGAGCGATTCGCGAAGTATTTCGTCCAATCGCTGTTGAGCGGCAATTTTGGCCTTTTCTTGGTCTCCCCAGCGGCACTGCAGCATGCTCTGCCAGCGGTCCAACACGGAGGTGACTGCGGCCGGAGTGAAGCGGAGTTGAAGCTTGGTGATGGACCCGAGGTTTGCCTTGTTCAGCGGTTCGGCCGCCCAGCCGCGCGCTCGAGACAAGTAAATGTAGGTGAGTTGCAGCAGCAGAAGGACACCCGGCGTGGAGTGCAAGACCTTCTCGGGTATGGGTTGCGCGAGTTCGACGCTGCGAATCAAAGCATGGAAATACCAGGCCGCGGCGATGACAAATCCGCCGATCGAGACGGTTGCCGCAGGCCCAAACGGTAGCGACCACCAGGCAAACTTCGATCCCAGCTTGCTGCAGAGGATCGCGGCCACAGCCGCGCAAACCGGAACAGGCAGGAAAACCAGAGCCGTACCGCCGATCACTTGGTGATGCCAACCCAGGGCCACGAGTACTCGCAGAGAAAAGAACGCACCCAGGAGAGCCAACACCACTCCAGTGAGTCGGGTCCAATAGATGGAGTCGAGGAAGGCACGGCCGCAAGGCCCACCCCGCCCAAGGGCTTGACGGAAATTCTGCGCGCTCTCACCCCAATCCACCAGAACCAGGAAGGCGGCAACTACACACGAAATGAGCGACCGGAGGCCGTCGCCGGGAAACCATCCGATGATTCCATAGATGGCCCACAATCCAGTTGCCGCGAGCGACGCCCACGCGATCAGAGCGAAGTACTCGAACAGCCTATTCCAGAACTTTTTGCGCGGCGTGTCGCCGAGATCGACATCGAGCCAGACGTGCTGTGGCGGGACGCCCGCATAGCTGACGGTATGACGCTGCCCGTAGGCGTAAAGATTTGGCGGCAGCGGCGAGGTCGAGTCTTTCCAATAGTCCGGAACGGAAGGATCGATGGTCTCATTGATGTTGCGCAGCGAAAAGCCTGCTTCCGGCTGGCCTTCCGCAGCTTCCTTCTTGCTGGCCTGAAGCAGCGGTGGCGGATCGATGTCGCGATAGTTGCGTTTGGCCCGTATGAGCTTGGTCCAGATGCCGCCCGCGAACTCGGCGAAAGAATCGCGAGGCTGTTGCTCGGCCGGAGCCGGCGGGGGACCCAAAGCTACCGGTTCGCTCTTTAAGTCGGCAAGTGTGGCGCCCTCAAGAATCCACTGCAGCGGCCTTTCGCAAAGCTGATTGTCCTCATAGCTCCCACCGATATTCGAGTGAGCGCCGACAAACCAACGTTGTTCGATCTTCCGGTTCCACATGGCAATGGTCTGGTTCCAATGTTGGGCATGATCATCGAGCTCCGGAGCGTCCGCGCCGCGTTGGCGTTCGTGCTCGGCGGCGGCGTTCCCAATGAAGGCGCGAAACGGCGTGTGATTGAAGCTGCTGCGGTTTTCATCCATGGCCAGAGCGTGGCGGCAGTGCTGGATGATGGTGGTCGGGTTCATGTTGTTATGCAAAGCCATCTTGCTTCTGAGCCCGGGAATTGCCAGCGCATCCCAACCGATGGCGCCGACGGTGTCATATACACCGAGATAGGTGATGCGCACGCGGCGCGACCAACGAATCAGCAGTTCCTCACGCTCATTTTCGGGCGGACAAATCTGCGCATTGGGATGAGTGAGCCAGCGATCGTGAGCCAGTTTGGTGATTACCCTGATTTTCGCTTGCGGCTCTGTAGAAAGGGAGTCCCATACGCTGGTCCGCTGCTCCTTTTGGCGGCCCAAGATGCAGTAGTCGCTCCATAGCTCATTGACAGTAATCGGGGCTCCACGGCGCAACAGTCCGCATTCCGAGATGAAGCCAACCAACGAGCGAGCGGTGTATGCGCCGCGGCTGAAACCGAAGATGTAGATTTCGTCGTCTTGATCCGGACGTTCGCCGTCGCAGAAGTTCGCGACGAGCCAATTGTAGGCGTCACGGACGTTGGCCTCCAGCCCAAAACCGAATCCGCCGCCGGTGATGCTGTCGAGCGGACCTGTGCCGACGCCCTGACGATAGTGCTTCTTCTGGACAATGGTGTCGTTTGGAGGAATACCCTCATAGATCAGGTTGTAATGGTGGAGGACGTTGGTGGAACTGTCCTGCTGGTTCCACGTTCCATCGAGGCAAACGGCGAGGCGCTTCTTGGTAGCCATAAATCCCCTTCCTTGACGCGCCGGACTTCAGCAGCCGCACTGCGCGTACAAACCATCTTTTCCGCTATGGCTGACAAAGATATCACAAATTCCAGGGGAATGCTTGAACTCCGCGGCTATTTGCTATTAAAGGGACTGCCAACTTCCGAGAGTTCTCTCGACGAGTTGGCGCATGACGCTTCGCGCGGCAGTTGGGGGCGCGATTCCCAGGATACTGAAGTCCGGGGAAAGAATACCGGGAATACGAGGAACACAAGGAAGGGCGACCTTTTGCGGAGAGGTTGGGCCTCCGAAAAGGTCTGTAATCTTTGACTTCCTGGTATTCCTTGTATCGCGACCTTCCGCCTGCTATTCGTGACGTAAGGCTGTCACTGGGTCCACCTTTGCTGCTCGGCGGGCTGGCCAGTAGGAGGCGAAGAGGCCGGCGAACATCAGGAGAGTAGCGACTGCGACGAAGGAGTATGGGTCGAAGGTGGATAGTTTCCACACCTGGTTCGATAGCACGCGCACCGAGGCGAGGCTTCCGATCAAGCCTAGGGCGATGCCGGCGCTCACCAGGATTGCGCCCGACTTGAGAATCATTGCGATCACTTGAAGGAAGCCGGCGCCTAGCGCGATTCGGAGGCCTATTTCTTGCGTGCGTTGGGTGACCAGGTTGGAGATTACGCCGTAGACTCCGGCTAGCGCCAACGTCAAGCCAAGTGCGGCGAAGACGGCAAAAAGCAGCAGGTTGAATCGCGGGCGGGAGTAGACGAGGTCGCTGAGCATGCTCTCGATGGTCTTCACGTCGGTAACAGGTTGGTCTTTGTCCACCTCATAGACCTTGGCGCGGACGGCGTTTGCCAGACTGGCGGGCTTCCACTGCGCGACGACCACCAGGCGGTCGGCCATGCCCGCGATGGTGTAAGGGAAATAGAGTTCGGGCAGAGTTTCATTGTTGGAGATGCGGTTCATAGCATCATTGACCACGCCGATAATCTGGAAGGAAGTGTCGGCGAGATTTGCCGGCGGTCCGCTGAGTCTGGGAATGCGGACAATGCGCCCGATGGCACTCGCACCTGAGCTGTAGCGCTGGACGAAGGCGCGATTCACTACTGCGACGTGCGAGCGATTCGCAACCTCTTGCGCGGTAAATAGTCGACCGGCGACCAAGCCGATGCCCATGGCCTTGGTGTAATTTTCACTGGCCTGATCGACCACCACCGGCCGGTTGTCCTGCTGAGCGTTGCCGGGCACGTCGACAGGGAATGTCCAGTTTCCGAGCGGATGCACGCCAGTGTTCACACCCGCGGCGATCACGCCGGGCACGGCTTCCACTTTGCGTAAGAGTTCGGCGACGAATGCGCTGCGACGATTCGCGTCGGGATAACGGTCCGCTGCAAGTGGAACGCGCATAGTCAACAACCTATCCGGATGAATGCCGAGATCCAGATTCTCCATGGCAAGCAGAGTGCGAATCATCAGGCTGGCGCCGACCAACAGCATGAGCGATAGTGCGACTTCGCAGACCACCAGGCCGCCGCGCAGCAGCCTCTGTCCTTTGTTCCCGGCTGCGCCGCGGCCTGCATCCTTCAACGGAACCGCTACGTCGCGACCGGAGGCGTGCAAGGCCGGCGCGAGCCCGCAGAGTATCGCCGTGGCAATGGAGACCGCGATGGTGAACAGCAGAACGGCGGTGTTGAGTTCAATCTTCGATTCGTCCGGGATGGTTTCGGGCGGAACCATGGCGATGATGCCTTTTAGTCCAGCGTAAGAAATGACAATGCCGAGCAATCCACCGGCGATGGAGAGGACCAGGCTCTCGGCCAGAAACTGGCGGATCAGACGCGACCGGCTGGCGCCGAGCGACGCGCGCACAGCAATCTCGCGCCGCCGGGACGCGGCCTTGGTCAGTAGAAGATTCGAGACATTTACGCAGGCGATCACCAACAGCAAGCCGACTGCTCCGAACAGAATCCAGAGCGATTCACCGATGTCGCTGGGAAAAGTCTGCTTGAAGGACCGCAAGCCGACGCGCCATTGCTTGGGGAAGGCGCGCGGGTCCTGGCGCTGGAGTTGCTCGACGATGGGCCGTAGATCGGCTTCGGCCCGGGCATCCGTCACACCTGGTTTCATGCGCCCCAACACATGGACGTTGCGGACTCCCTCCACCACTTCCCCGCGATGAAAGACCACGGGGAGGTAAACATCGGCGCCACGCCACATGAATCGCTGCGGCATCACCCCGATCACGGTGCGGATCTTGTCGTTGAGGTGAAACTTGCGGCCAATCACGGCGGGGTCGCCGCCGAACTGCCGTTGCCAGAACTTGTAGCCGAGGATGGCGACCGGTTCAGCGCCGGGATCGGCATCGCTGGGCAAAGTGGCCCGCCCGAGAAGAGGCGGCACGCCCATCACATCGAAAGTGTTCATGGTGACATGATTTCCGCGCAGACGTTCCGGCTGACCGGCGCCAGTCCAGACTACGTCGCTAATGGTGGAGGCGATGACGCCTTGGAATATCGTGTTGCGCTCGGCGAACTCGAGATATTGGTCTACGCGATAGTAGGTTTGACCGTTTTGGCGAGCCGGGTCGCGCACTTCGATGCTCATCAGATGATCGACGTTGCGGTAAGGGAACGGATCGAGAATCACGGCATAAATCACGCTGTACATCGCGGTGCTGGCGCCGATGCCGAGGGCCAGCGAACCGGCGGCGATGGCGGTAAAACCGGGGCTCTTGGCCAGGTTGCGGAGGCCGAAACGAAGGTCGCGGAAGAAGGAATCGAGCCAGTTCACGGTTTGATGTTTGGACGATTGGGGAATTGTTTGGTTACTTGGGGGAAGAATACCAGGAATACGAGGAAGACAAGGAAGGGCGGCCTTTTGCGGAGAAGACGGGCACCACGGAAGGTCAGTATTGCTTGTCTTCTTGGATTGGGAATACCAGGAATAGGGGGAAGGGCGACGTTTTGTAGAGAAGCCGGCGCTACGGAAAGGTCAGTATTCCTTGTCTTCCGCGTGTTCCTCGTATTCTTCTGACGAGCTACCAGCTTCCCGGCGCGCTTAGATTCAGCGTTCTTACTACCGGCTCGGGTTCCTCTTCGAAGACCAGGGTGAAGCCTTCGGCCAGGAGGCGATTGCGATAGAAGTAGGCGCCAGCGACGGCGATGCCGCCCAGTAGATACAGGCCGGCCATGCGGATCGGTTCGCGCAGGGCCCAGATTTCGACGGAGGCCATTGTGTAGGCATAGGTGGCGAAGGCCAGCCAGTAGAGGAACCAGTATGCGGTGATGTTTGCTTTGCCGGGGAGATATGAGCAGGTGAAGGGAATTTTGTGAAATTTGAGTAGCAGGACTTCGATTAGCAGCAGCGAAAGAACGATATCGAAGAAGGTGTGGAAGCCAGCCGTCGCCCAACCCCACAGGAAGATGTAGAAGGGCAGCAACGCGGCAAACAGCGGGAGCACGCCGACAACGAACATCGCTTTGCGCACACCGGAGAGGCATTCTTTGCGGCCGTCGGCCTCTGAGAGCTGAAATACCCAGTTGGCTTTCAGCTCAGCCGGGAGGGTGAAGACGAAGCGCATTCCGGAGAGCACGAAGAACGACAAAATCAGCGGTATGGAAAGCAGCGTCGGCGCGGGCAGGCCGGCGGATTGGTTTCCGTGGCGGGACATGGCGGCCATCAGACCTTGCAGGATTAGCGCGAATCCTACACCGACGTATGCGGATAGATACAACCAGTGCTTGCGGCTACGGAACATAGTCTTGGCGGTGAAATAGAACGATGCCTGCTCAAGCGGGCGCGGGACCACGAAGCGATCGGCGAACACGCACAACCAGTTCGTAATCCGGCTTGGCACTACGTCGAAAATGTCCTCCGATTCCAGCGACCGTTTTACATGGCGCTTGTAGCTGAGCACGTAGGCCAGCAACGACGCACCAATTACCATCCAGAGGGCACGAATGGCGAGTGCGCTGGAGCCGGGGAGCGGGTCGGGTTGGTGCATCAGCGTTTCGTAGAGTCCCAGAAACCACACCGGTGGAAAGTAATAAAGAAAGTGCTGGTATTTAGGTGAGTGCAAGAGCGAGGAGGAGTCCAGAAGGAGCAGGGTCATAAACAGCAGCGCGAACACTGAAAGAAGCTGGACATAGGTAGAGGCGCGGCGGAAAGCGCGAAAGCTGAGGAAGTTCATCAGCAAGCCTTGCAGCGCCACGAAGAAGAAAAACATGAAACAGGTGCCGGCCAGCACGGCCACGGCGTGACTGGCCATTTGGCCGAAGATAGTGGCGGGCGTGACTGGCGGGCGCATAGCCACGAACGGGTAGACGAAAGTGGAGATGGCGTTCGCGGCGACAGTGAAGAGCAGGACGAAGCCGCACAGAGAGACGATCTTGGCAACGAATACGCTCTCCAGACGGATGGGCAGCGGGATGAGAATGGTGAAATCGCGGCGGTCGGGGAAGAGGGCGTCCCACTCGAGCACGGTCAGGAATCCCATCGCCGCCATGGAGAAGGTGAGGAAGAAAAGCTTGTCTGGAAGCGAGCCCGCCTCGGCACGAGCGGCCGGTTGCAGCGCAAGAACGACGTACTTGGGCATCATCCAGAAGCACAGCAAACCGGGCGCGGCCAGCACGCCGGCGATCTTGCTGAGGCTGGCGGTCATGTCGCCCTGTCGCGACACCAGCTCGTTATCGAAGAATCGATCGAAGAAGTGCTTGAGCAGCACCTGGAACAGATCACGCATAGGCGCGCATCACTTGCACGATGTCGTTGGCAACTTTTTCGGCGTCTTCCTGCACCACCAGTTGGGCGAAGATGTCTTCGAGTGAAGGGAGCTGCATCAGGTTGCGGAGGCTCTCCACGGAGTCGTCGGCAACCACGCGGCCTTTGTGCAGGATGATCACCGAGGAGCAGACTTTTTCCACTACTTCCAGGACGTGTGAGCTATAGAGGATGATCTTGCCGGCGGCGGACAGTGACTTCACCAGGTTCTTGAAGACCAGCGCGGAGGTGACATCCAGGCCGGATAGCGGCTCGTCGAAGATCAGGATCTGCGGGTTGTGCAGCAGGGCGGCGCAGATCAGGATTTTCTGCTTCATGCCTTTGGAGTAGGACGAGATCAGCGAATGGCGGTGCGGATGCATGGCGAACAGTTGCATCAGGTCCGTGATTTTTTGATCCATGATGCGCTGGCGCATCGAGCGCAGGCGGCCGATCAGTTGCAGGTATTCGCGGCCAGTGAGGTGCGGGTAGATATACGGCACTTCGGGAACGTGGCCGATGGCGCGCTTGTATTCGATGAGGTTTTCGCGGATATCGTGGCCCTGAAAATAAATGTGACCGCGCGTCGGCTCCAGCAGACCGATCAGCATGTTGACTGTGGTGGTTTTGCCGGAGCCATTGGGGCCGAGATAGCCGAGCACTTCATAGGGCTTGATGACGAAGCTGACGCCTTCGACGGCGGGGATGCTGGTGTAGTACTTGGTGAGATCGCGGACTTCTAGCATTAGAACGTTAGACACCGGCTGCGTCTAAGGGGTTCCAGGTAAGCTGGGATGGATGAAATCGGGACTTTGGTTCGCGTTCCTGGCGGCGTGCGGAATGCTTCTCGCCGGGCCGGAAACATTATGGTACCGGCAGCCGGCTGAGAAATGGACCGAGGCGATGCCTATCGGAAATGGGCGCCTGGGTGCGATGGTGTTCGGCAAGGTGGAGAGCGAACGCATCCAGCTTAATGAAGATTCGATTTGGGCTGGGGCGCGCAGCGACCGGGTGAATCCGGAGGCATTGAAGAATTTGCCGGAAGTGCGGCGGTTATTGATGGACGGGAAGCCGGCGCAGGCTGAGGCGCTGGCGGCGAAGACCATGCTTGGTGTGCCGCTGCGGCTGCCGCCGTATCAGCCGCTTGGCGATCTTTGGCTGAACTTTGCGCCGGCGGGCGAGGTGTCGGATTATCGGCGTGAGTTGGATCTCAGCACCGGGATGGTTCGAATCACGTACGCGGCCGGGGGCGCGCACTATACGCGGGAGATTTTCGCCCCGGCTCCCGACCAGGTGTTGGTGATTCGTTTGACGTGTGATAAGCCGGGGATGATTTCGTTTTCGGCCAACATGAGCCGGGAGCGTGACGCCACCAGCGTAACCATGGCTCCGGATCGCGTGCTGCTGTCGGGTGAAGCGATGGCGCATGGCGAGCGGTCGCACGATTGGGATGACAAGGGCGGAGTACGGTTCACAGCGGTTCTGCGCGCGGTCCCTCATGGCGGCAAAGTTCGCGTGATGGAAAAGAGCCTGGACGTATCGGGCGCCGATGCGGTGACGCTGCTTCTGGCCGCTTCCACCAGCTATCGGACGCAGGATCCGCGCCGGGCGGCGGAAGCTTTACTGGCCGCGGCTAGCAAGTCATACGGTGCGCTGCGCTCCGCGCATGTCGCCGATTATCAGAAGCTTTTCAACCGCGTGGAACTGGCGATCGCAGGCGAGGACCGGTCGGCGATCCCGACCGATGAACGGCTGGCGCGAGTGGCGCGCGGCGAAATCGACAATGGTCTGGTGGTGCAGTATTTTCAATTCGGCCGCTATCTGATGATCGCGGGCAGCCGACAGGGCAGCTTGGCGACAACGCTGCAGGGTATCTGGAACGAAAGCCTTACGCCGCCGTGGGACAGCAAGTACACCATCAACATTAATACTGAGATGAACTACTGGCCGGCGGAAGTTTGCAATCTGGCGGAGCTGCATGAGCCGTTGTTCGACCTGATCGATAACTTCCGCGAATCGGGGCGGCGCACGGCGCGCGAAATGTATGGCGTCGGCGGAATTGTGGCGCATCATAATACGGACGCTTGGGGGCACACTGAGCCGCTGGATGGAGTTGGCCCGGGAATGTGGCCGATGGGCGCGGCGTGGTTGAGCCTGCATCTTTGGGAGCACTACGATTTCGGGCGGGATCGCGAGTTTTTGGCCAAGCGGGCTTATCCAGTATTGCGGGAGGTTGCGGAATTTCTGCTTGGGTACTTAGTCGATGACGGGCACGGTCATTTGATCAGCGGGCCGTCGGTGTCGCCGGAGAATCGCTACCGGATGGCGGATGGAACGGTTGGGCGGTTGTGCATGGGGCCGTATATGGACACCGAGATTGCGCGGGCTGTCTTCAATCGGGTGATTGACGGGAGCAAGGCGCTCGGGATCGATGCGGAATTTCGCGCGAGGGTAACGGTGGCGCGCGAGAAGTTGCTGCCGTTTCGAATCGGCAAGTATGGGCAGTTGCAGGAGTGGATGGAGGACTACGAGGAGCCGGAACCGGGGCATCGGCATGTATCTCACCTGTTCGCGCTTTATCCCGATAGCCAGATCACGCTGCGCGGAACGCCGGAGCTGGCTAAGGCGGCGCGCACATCGCTGGAGCGGCGGTTGGCGCACGGAGGTGGCGGGACGGGTTGGAGCCGGGCCTGGGTGGTGAATCTTTGGGCGCGGTTGGGCGAGGGTGAGCTGGCGCACGCGAGCCTGATTGAGTTGCTGCGGCGATCCACCTTGCCCAACATGTTCGACAATCATCCGCCGTTTCAGATCGACGGGAATTTCGGAGGCGCGGCTGGGATCGCGGAGATGTTGCTGCAGAGTCACGGTGGCGAGGTCAGTTTCTTGCCGGCGCTGCCGAAGGGGTGGGCGGTGGGGCATGTGCGGGGATTGCGGGCGCGCGGCGCGATGGAGGTGGATATCGATTGGAGTGGGGGGAAGGCGACGTCGGCGGTGCTGCGGGCGGGCGAGTCCGGGGAGACGCGGCTGCGCGCGCCGCATGGATCGAGCATTGCTTCGATTCGAAGTAGCAGTGGTCGTGTCGATCAGCGGGTGGATGGTGAGGGGGATGTTGTAGTCAAGCTGCTGGGTGGGCGCGAGTATCGGGTGGCGTTTCGGTAGGCGATCTTAGAAGTTCAACCGCACCATCAACTGAATCTGGCGGCTGGTTTCATCCAGCGGAATGCTGGACGGGAAGCCGCTCCGCGCATCCTGCCGGCCGAAGTTCGCTACTCCGAACGTCTTTTGAAACGCGGTGATGTTCGTCAAGCTGGCGGCGGGATTGTTCAGATTGGCGTGATTCAGGAAATTGTAGGCGTCGGCGCGCAACGTCAGCCGTCCGCCTTCACCCAGCCACCTCAGGCCGAAGGAGCGGCTCAACGAGAGATCCATGCTGGCAACGCCAGGGCCACGAAACTCGTTCCTGCCGGTGTTGCCTGCCACGTTGGTAAGCGGCTGCTGGAACGCCGCGGAATTGAGCAGGATCCTTCCGCCCGTGGCGGGCGTATTCAGATAAGGATTGCCAATCAGGTTCGCGGTGTTGTTGTAGATGAGTCCACCGGACTGGTTCGGTGCGAACACCGTATAGGGAAATCCCGACCGGACCGCGCCCAGCATGGAAATCGCCCAGCCATTCCAGAGCGGTGACAATTTCGACGACTCGCGGAAGCGCGGCGTCTGATAGGCCAGATACCCAACTAGATTGTGCCGCTGATCGAAATCGGAATTGGCGCGATCGCCGTGGCTGTCGAACTCGCGCGTGAACGCCGCCACCGGGCTCGGCACGCCGCCTTGCAGCAGTTGATTCAGGATGGTCCCGCCTAATGGCTGGCCATTGTCGTCCTTGCCGCCGGTGAACAGGAAGTTGAAGAATCCGCCGCGCAGAGGGTCGCTCTGATTGTCGATCGCGTGGCTGAGCGTGTAAGCCACTTGCCCTTGAAGCCGGTCGGAGCGGTATCGCCCGAGCGCGGTAAAGCCGGTGTAGCTGGAACTGCCCTGACTGCTGCGATACGACAAGGTCGGCAGATTGTTGTTGAATTCGTTTTGGCCGAAGGCGGTCGGTGCGGGAGAACGGTTGAGAACGTCGGTAGTGATCAGATGGCGCCCCAGAGAGCCAGTGGCGTTCACTTCCACCAGGAAGGAGTTGGTCAATTCGTGCTGCACGCCGAGGAAGAAACTCTGCACGCGGCCATTTTTCAAATCCGGCTGATAGAGCGTAAGATCCGGAACCTTCAGCGTCTGATTAGGGCTGGCCAGAATCGCCGGCAGAATCGTCGACAGTGGAGCGAGATAGTTGGTCCTGCTCGCGACATTGAAGACACCCAAATAGAAATTGTTGGCTTGCATGGTTTGCCAAAGATTGTCGAACGGGCGGTCGTAGAAAATCCCGTAGGAGCCGCGCAGCAGGGTCTGCCCGTTGTTCCGCAGGTTGAGCGAGAAGCCGGCGCGAACCGCGAAATCCTTGTTGTCGGTGTCATAAAGCGACTGGTTGCCCGACGGCCCCGGTTGCAGGGTCGCGCCGCCGATCCGAGCCGCCAGTGACGATCCCTGGCCCAGTTGCACGGTCAGGTCTTTCGTGGCCCCCGTGTTGACGGGCGCACCGAATCGCTCATACCGCACGCCGTAATCCAAGGCCAGCCGCCGATTCACTTTGAAACTGTCCTCGGCGAACAAGTAGAACTGGTTGTAGTGATACTGGCGCGCGAAGTCGGTATCCAGCGTGCCTGGTTTCAAGCGATTCGTGGCCGCAAAGAAGTACCGGCTTTGATCGAGATAAAACGAAGCGAAATTTTGAAACACGATGAAGTCGCCGGGGTCCACCGTTCCCTGCAGTTGCCGGGCGAGTACACCGCCGCCGAATTTCATCACATGCGCTCCACGCACCCAAATCAGATTGTCCTGAAACTCTTCATACTGGTTGTCGCTGTGGAAACCATAAAACGCGGGACTCCCCGGCAGCCAAAGGGGATTTGAGACATCGAATGACACTAGCGTTGGAATATCCGGCCAGCGGCGATCGAAGGTCAGCGAATCGGAATTCCATCCGAACCGCGCTTCGTTGGTCAGGTTCGGGCGGATCATACTGGTTCCGCTGCCGGCGATTCCCGTTGTGGTGCGCTGCAGCGGGGTGATGAAATCCTGGAACGGCGTCCAGATGAAATCGGGGAGGTTGACGTTGGCCACAATCGCCCGCGCCATGAAGCGGTGCGCTCCGCCTTTCAGCAGATAGTCGAAGCGGGGCAGCACAATATATCGATTCAGATCGGACGGTCTCTCGATGGTCGCCAGCTCGGTACCGGTGTTCTTGTCTATCGGCGCAAGAGGTGCTGGAAAACGGTTTAACAGTTGGGGCGCTACGGTCGCGGACTGGTGGAAGAGCGTGTAAAAATCCAGCGTCGGCAGGCGGAACTTGGCGGGAGCGGCCCTGCTGACGAACTGCGCGAACTCGCCCGAAAGCGCGAAGAACAGCCGGTCTTTGAGCAGCGGACCACCGATGGAGAATCCCGGCTGTACGTCCCGGCTCTTGGCGCGCGGTAGCTTGCGCAGGTTCCGCGAAAAATCGTTGGCGTTGAGCGCTTCGTTCTCCAGGTAGTAGTAGAGCAAGCCGTGCCAGGCCGCGCCGCCACCTCGCGTCACTGCGTCGGCGATGTATCCCGAGGTGCGGCCGAACTCGGCGGAGAAATTGTTGGTCGAGATGCGGTACTCCTGCACCGCTTCCGGTGGCACGATGTTCAGCGGACCCGTAACCAGCGCGTCGTTATTCTCGATTCCATCTAGCAGGAAATTCGACGCCGTGGCGCGCTGCCCGTTCACCGCCAGCCCCAGCCCCCTGCCAGTGCTGATGTCGGTGGTGACTCCGGGCTCCATCACCAGCGCGGCGTAAACGTCGCGTGCCGAAAGCGGCAGGTGCTGCACCTCTTCGGGAAAAATCACGTGCGAGATGGTGGTCTCCAGTGCGCCTCGAACGCTGCGGCGGGTATCCATGGCCACCGCCTTGCTCTCGTCCACGTCGGGACCATAGTAGGTCACGATCACCTTCGAACCGGGTAAGAGCAGGCTTCGGAAGATGCCTGCCTCCCAAACGTCGGCGAGCGGACGGAGCTGGAAGTCCAGGCCAAGGCGGCCCGAGACGGGTACTTCCAACTCCTGGATTTCCTTGGCCTGATAACCGGCCGCCTCTGCCCGGACGCGATAGATCCCAGGTGACAGCAACGGCAGCACATATGTGCCCGCGTTATCGGTGGCCGCAGCGCCGCTGGTGTTGGTCTCCGCGCTCCAATAGAACACGTTGGCGCTCTTCACCGGGGTGCCCTGCGCCGAATCGGTGATGCGCCCGGAGATCAGCCCGTTCGTTGTCTGAGCAAGCGCGGCCAGACTGAAAGCGGCCCCAATCGAAGCGATCCACCCCACCCACCTCATCGCGATTTCCACAAAAAAATACCCAATGGCACTAATGATAGCGTGCCTGGACTGCCGATGGAGTATGATAGTTAGTTACATTACTTCTGGACCACCGGTTGGGGGCGCATCTTCGCCTATCCTTCCGGGTTACATGGCAAGATTGGAGCGTCTTATGAAGAATCTAATCCTACATAGGAAGACTTGGATGGTACTTGCAGTACTCCTGGGATGCGGGCTGTCGAACTTGGCAGACGCAGGGGACATCACCTACTCCAGCCTGCAATTCAACAGCCCGATCTTCGGAATCGCCGGCAGCAGCAACGACGTGACGATCTCGGGCACCACCGGGGGAGAAAGCGGAACATACACCTTGAGTGCAGAGTTCTGCCAGACGGGGTTTTGCATTGGCGATAACGCCGCTAACGCAACCGACCAGCTTCGTATGACGAACCTGTCGCTCAGTTGCTCCGGATCCGGGACTTGCGCCCCGCTCGATATCTCGTTCCAGGCGAGCGGCTCGACGGACAACTCGGCCGTCGCATTCGAGATGTATCTGGAGAATGCGTCAGCTACCGGAACGACGCCGAGCGGATATAGTCAATTGTGCATTGCCGACGGGACCCATTTTTGTACAGCCAACGCCTCCGGCTCGCAATCCACCACGTTCAACTTTGCGGGCTCGCTGATTGGCACGGTTGACTATTTTGTTAGCGTGAATGGACCGTTCACCCTAGTCGGCGATTTCCATCTGGACGGCTTGGCGAATGGCTCGACAGTGACCTTGGGAAACAGTCTCGAAATCGCTGACGTTCTTCCGGAACCGTCAACGATCCTCCTTGTCCCGGTTGGGTTGGCGGCATTGGTGCTTCTGCGGCGTATTCGGCGCCGGACGGCGTAAGAAGAACAACTCATACTCGATCCGTGCGTCGTTCCTTGCGATCCGTGGGCTGCCATTTCTGGATCGGGACTCTCGCCCTCCTGGGCTGGAGCGCTACCGCGAGAATGGCCAACGCATCCGCTCTGTTCTTCAGTGGACTGCAGTTCAACAATCCGGTGTTCGCGACAGGCCAAACAGATGTGAGTATTTCCAATGCCTCGGTCAATGCGGGGGGCGGTTCGTATTCGTACAGCGCTGAGTTCTGCGTGAACGGCGATTGCTCGTTCCAGCCTGGGGGCGCAACGAACACAAGCAACCTGAAGTTGGCCGGCCTTTCGCTGTTTTGCAATGCGGAGGGAGTTTGTGGTCCGCTCGATGTGACGTTTCAAGCGGGCTTCGACGTGTCTCCTGGATCGAACGAAACCATTGGCGTGTCGCTTGGCAATACCAGTTTTTCCGGGTCGGCCTTCAGCGGGTTTGCGCGTATCTGCTTCAGCGACATGGACCACATTTGCGCCGCAGACCTAACCGGCACCAGCTCGTTTTCCTTCTCATTTTCGAGCGCTGGTTTCAGTGGAAGCCAGGCCGGCGTATACGTAGTAGGAGCCGCGGGGCCATTTCAAATGAATGGGATTTTTCACATCGATGGCCTTGCGAACGGCGGATCAATCAATCTCGGTCAGAGCCTGGATATCAACACGCAACAAAGTAGCTTTGGTGGCGGCGGGATTCCCGAGCCAGCCACGCTGTTTTTGCTTCCTGCCGGTGTTGCCGCGATCTTCGCCCTGCGCCGGATCCGTGCGCAGCGGCGTGGGGCAGGTTGCCAACCTGCGCGCGATTGTTAATCGCGCTTCGCCACGCGGTTTACCAATCCGCTTGCAGGTTTCCAACGTTTCCAACCTGGCCCACAGAATCATCGCTTCGCAAATTTTGTAGTACATTTCAGGAACGCTTGCCGTACTGCAGCACCTTCACCTTCTCCATGGTCACCAGGCCGCTGCCCATCATTCCATCCAGCACCGGGAGAAACGCGTTGATCTTCTCCTCACTGTCGACGATCTCGACGACGAACGGCAGATCCTCCGACAAGCGCAGAATCTTCGTCGTGTGCAGCCGGCTGGAGTGACCGAAGCCCATGGGTCCGCGGAGCACGGTGGCGCCGCCCAAATGCATTTCACGCGCTTTGAGTACGATTGCTTCGTAGAGCGGTGCGTGTTCAAACCGGTCGTTCTCACCGAGGAAGATCCGCAACAGCACGGCGTCATGTGGAATTTGCATTAGTTATCTCTCGTTCAGGGCGCTGGCCAGCAGATGGCCCAGCCACACTCCCACCAGGCAAAACACCAGCGATGCCGCAATGTTCGCCGCAGCCTTGAACCACTGGCCATCGCGCGCCAGGTTCAGCGTCTCCAGGCCGAACGTCGAAAAGGTGGTGTAGCCGCCGCAAATTCCGGTCATTACGAACATTCGCAACGACGAGGGCGCCAGCCAGCGTCCCTCCGGTCCGGTGAGCGTGGCAAAGAGTCCGATGAAAGAACAGCCCACTATGTTCACCGCCAGCGTGCCCCAGGGGAATGTCTCGCCCACCGCGCGCGCCATCAATCCATAGCACCAGTAGCGCGCCGCTCCGCCGATGGCGCTTCCCAACGCGATCCAAAGGTAAACCATCAGTCTGCGCCCATTTTACCGGCGACCGGAACTCAGCAGCAGGGAATTGAAAAACAGCTTGAACGCCTGATAGCTCTGGGCGCGGAACTGCGGCCGCATCCCGAACAGGACCATCTGCCCGTCGCCGGACGGGACTACCAGCAGCGCCGCCCGATTCTCCAGGTATTTTTCGCCCAGCAGCCAGCCCGAAGCGAGCACGTGGTCCTTGGGATATCGCGCCACTATGCGGTCGCGGCTGCCGGCCGGAAGCTCCCACGCGGGACTGCCTTCGCTCCAGATGGCGATCTCCTCCGGCAATCCGTAGGCCAGCCGATCGTGCGTGTCCAGCGAGACGTTCAGCAGCGACCCGGGCGAGTAGAAATTCTGATTGGACACGCCGCGCACCACGTTCTTCGCGTTCACGCCCAGAGCATCGAGAGCGAACTCGCTGGAGTGATTCAGGAACACCAGCGTGCCTCCTTCGTCGGCGAACTTCTTGAGATTCGCGGCCGCCTTCGCATCCAGGCCACCGGTGTATTCGTCCGGCATGCTGCCCGGTTCGAAGCCGTGGCTGAGCTGGACCTCTGGCTGGTCGGGAAACACGAGCACATCGTACTTTTGGCGTAGTCCGCCTCCGGCGATTTCCGGATTCAGCACGTTCTTGTAGGCGAAGCCGAAGTTTTCGAACAGCCACCGCGTCCAGCCCTCGTCCATGGCCGGCATGTAGCTCTTGTAGAGCCCGATGTGCGGCGGCTTGATTTCGACTGCGTTGCCGGAGGACGGCTTTTGCGGAAAGAAGGTGCCGCTTGAAGGGTCGCGCCACACGGACGCGCCAGTGGCCCAAATTTTGTTCGCCGCCCGCCAGGAATCGATATCAGACGCTGCCAGGCTTCCGTCGGCCGGCCGAGTCCCGCTCAGCTCGAACTCGAACGTAGTAGCTGGATGCGCGGCGGCCGCGAATGGTTTCTCTACGGTTTCCGTCGCGACGCCCAGCAGCAGCGGCAGAGTCTGTGCCGTCACGTCGTACGGGCGCTGCGGCGGGCCACCGGGGTAGAGCCGGAGATCCGGATAGTGTTGCCGCTCCAGCAAAGTCTTCGCGTAGCTGCTGTACGGCTGCTGCATGCCGACGAAATAGCTCCCCGCCGGATAGCGCTTGCCGCCTGCGTCGAACGCGGTGTCGGCGCGCTCGATGTCGACAGCGCCGAAATGCAGGAGCTCCAGCATCTTTCGCGACGACCCTGGATCGAGCTGCGCTTTTGGGATCACGAAGGCATAGGGCGACGTCCGCGCCACCGCACGCCTCCCGACCTGATAGAAATTCCGCAGCAGGTCCGACCGCCGCGTGGCTGCCTGATACAGAATGCTCTCAAACGCCAGCAACTGATAGTCGATGATGTCGCGCAGACGCCAGACACCGCCCTCCCAAGGCTCCAGATAATTCCAGCTCCTCTCGCGAGGATTGTAGCCGAGGCCTGTCGCTTGAATCTGCTCCGGCCGCACCGTCAGGGGGCTGGCCAGCCGCGCGCTCGCGGACTCGGTGAGAATCCGCATCCCCGCGTGATACGCCTGGTAATGCCGTGACGGCGTCCAAAAATCGTAGAGCGCGTTGATCACCACGCCCTTCTTCCCCGCCGCAGCCAGATCCACCGCGACGCCTGTGCCGATCCAGTTGCACTCTTGCGCGATGATGGCGTCGATGTTCGGGTCCACCGGATTCATCCACGGCGGCACGAACAAGCGCGACGCGAACGGCCCCTGTTGGTGCACGTCGTAGACAATCTGCGGATGCCAGGCGTTCTGCAATGTGACGGTGTGCCTGGTCTCGGGCTGTGAAAATACGTACCAATCGCGATTGTTATCGTGTCCCACGTACTTGTGATACAGCTCCGGCGGCTGCGTGCCTTCGTACTTAGTGCCCAAAGTTTTGCGGTACCAGCGCGTCACGATATCGACGCCATCGGGATTCTGCGATGGCACCAGAATGAAGATCACGTTGTCCAGAATGGCGCGGAACTTCGGCTTGTCTTCGGTGAGCAGCCGGTAAGCAAACTCCACCGCGGTATGGGTGGAAGCCACTTCGGTGGCGTGGATGGAGCAGGTGACCAGCACCACCACTTTGCCCTCGCCGATCAGTTTCTCGGCTTCTTCGGGCGAAGTCTTGCGCGGATCGGCCAGCTTCGCTTGAATCGCCTGGTAATGATCCAGATTGCGCAGCGTGGCTGCCGAGCTGATGGTGGCTGCGATGAACGGCCGACCCTCAGCCGTCTTGCCCAGCTCCTTCACGCGGATCTTGTCGCTCGCCTTGGCCAGCGCCTGGAAATAGGAGACCACCTTGTCCCAATCCAGTAGCTCGCGATCCACACCAATAGGGTGGCCAAAGTGACTCTCCGGCTTCGGCACTTGTCCGGAAACGCAGAGCGCTACAAGTAACAGGACGGCAATGCGGAGTTTCATAAGGCGGGTATGCTAATTGTACAAACAAAAAGGCCGGAACCCGGAGGCTCCGGCCAGTTCACTCAGAGGATCAATCGCAGGTTCTCTTCTCTCCTATGGCTTGGTTGTTCTGATATACCGCACGTCTACCGCGACGGTGCTCTTGTTCCCCTTGCTGTCGGTGACGGTCACGTCAAAGAAATAGTCACCGAACAGTTCCGAGAGTTGCACCGACGGATTCGCCGAATTCGGATTCAGCACCACCGAGCTGATATTGCGCGATGTGGTGGAGAACGTCAGCGGCGTATTGCCCGCCGCGCTGCTGGAGGCGGTAAGGTTCAAATCGAGCAATCGCACTACCGTCTCGCAAACAACGGTCCCACCGGCCACGGTCGCCAGGCAACTGGCGCTCGAGCTGGTGATGACGATAGTCGGGCCGCCACCGCCGCCACCACCGCCGTTGCCGACAGGCACCGTCAGATTCTTCGAGACCTGCTTGCCGACGCTATTCGTCGCCACGCAAACATACGTGGTGGTCGACTGCGGATTCACTGTCAGGTTGCCGTTGGCGTCCACCACACCCACGCCCGAAATCACGACTTGCGTAGCGTTCTGCGTGAGACAGGTCAGCACCACCGGACTCCCCGGACTGGGGCTCTGCGGCGGATTCGCGGTGAATGAAGTAATGATCGGGTCCAGCACTGGAGGCGGTGGCGGCGGAGGCGGCGGTGGCGCGACCACGTTGATGGTCACCTGGGCCGTCACTTGTCCGGCTGAATTGGAAGCCGTCAGCGTATAGGTGGTCGTCTGGGTAAGCGTAACGTCCTGTGTTCCTATCAATCCAACCGAACCTATGTTCGGGGAAATGCTGACCGCTGTTGCGTTTTGCGTCTGCCAGACCAGGGTGGATAGACCACCCGATTGTATGTTCAGCGGGTCCGCCGAGAATTGGACAATGATCGGCGGAGGTTGAAACACGTTGATCGTCACCTGTGCCGATACCGTGCCAAACGGATTGGAAGCGGTAATGGTGTAAGTGGTTGTCTGCTGCAGCGTCACGTCGAGCGTTCCAACCAGGCTCACCGATCCCACGTTCGGGGCGATGCTGATCTGCGTGGCGTTCTCCACCTGCCAGACCAGCGTGGAAACACCGCCGGGCGGAATGCTCAGCGGCGAAGCCGAGAAGCGGACAATGCGCGGTCCGGTCCCGGGCACCACCTGAACAGCGACGGTGCAAGTATCGGAGCCGAAGGGATTGGTAGCGCTGATGGTGTAAGTAGTTGTCGAATTTGGCTTCACCACCACCGATCCGCTCTTGCCCACCGACCCGACGTCGGGAGTGATGGTCACGTTATCGGCGTTGAGCGAGTCGAAGATGATCCTCGACGATTCGCCCTGCGTGATGGTCATCGGAACCGCGGTACAAGTCAGAATCCGCGGTGTGGCGTGTTGCACCGTCACAGTGGCCGTCGCTACGTCTTGACTGGTAGCGTTCTTAGCGGTCAACGTGTAGGTGGTGCTTTCGGCCGGCGAAACCGTAACCGTGTCACCCGTAGCGCTCACCGGACCGATGTTCGGCGAAATGGTGGCCGAGTCGGCGTTCAGGATCTTCCAGGACAATCTGGACGATTGCCCGCCTTGAATGGTGGATGGATCCGCGTTGAAGAACAGGATCTGCACCTTCAGTGGCGTAGTGGTGGTCACCCTGACGCGGGCTGAAGCAGAAAGCCCGTCCGTATTGCGTACGGTCAGGCGGAATGTATAGGCCTGTCCTGAGCCGGCGGTGAATGTCGTGACCGGCGCGGTGGCGGCGGACAACGAAACCGGGTTGCCAGTCTCCTGCACCCACTGGTAGGTCAACGGCTCGCCGTTCGGATCGTACGAATTCGATCCGTTCAGCGTGATGGGGCCTGCGGGTACACCAATCTGGTCGGGGCCAGCATCGGCCACCGGGGGCGTAGCTCCAATGTGAATCTTGCGCGTCAGGACCTCGTACCGCACGCGCGGAATATCCACCGGGACGGCATGATTGGCATTCAGGTAATCCTTGGGCCGCATGAAATCGCCCCATTGGATGCCGAACACCGCGCGTCCAGTGTTCCCGGCACCCAGAAGTGTTTCGTTCACACCACCTTCAGCCGTAAACGCGATGTGGTGCTTGATGGGGAAAACAAAACGCACAGTCCCACCCGGCCGGTCCGCATGTCCGGCGCTCCGCAGATAGCCGACATTGGCCTCCACGTAGTTGTTGCCCCACAATCCCAAACTGGTGCTCGCGCCAACTTGATCTACGATGCTCAGGTAGCGCTGCAAGAAAATGTTCGGCGCTACAGCCACCACCGGCGAGCCATCCAAGTTCGTTTGGCCGTTCAGGAACGTCGCGTTGCGCGTATCGATGACCGCGTTGTTCATGAATCCCTTGGTACCGAACAGGCCCACCTTGCCCAGCTTAAAGATGTAGTCCAAGGTAAGTGCGCCCTGGCCCAGGGTTCCGCCGTTTTGCGCTCCCTGTATGTTCACGTGCTTGAAGCTGGTGAATAATCCGCCCTGGAAGTTACCGATCCGGTCCACCAGACCGAAGTCGATCTCCCCTTCACGCTGTGCCCGGAAATACAAATACTCAGCTTGCGCCTGGAACGCGAAATGTTCGCCGAAGGGCGCGAAGAAACGGCCTTTGCCTGAGAACGTGAGGTCGCGCTTGTCGTCGACGCCGACATTGGCGCCCAGCAGCGAGAATCGCGGCTCCTTGCTGGCCTGGATCTTCTTCTCGACAATCTGTCCGGTCTCCTCCGCGGTGAGCGGCTTCTGCTGCCCCTCCACTTTGCCTTGCAGCCCTTCCCCTTGTTTCTGCAGCGCCGCCTGTGCATTCTTCAGGGTATCCACCTGCTGTTGCAAGGCTTTGTTCTGATCCACCAACTGCTGCATCATGCGTGCGATGTCGTCCAGCTTGTCCAGGCGTTTCAGGATGTCATCGCAGCAATCCTTCATGGTCTTCGCCGCGTTCTGGTCAATCGCCCGGATGGCTTCACCGGCGCCGCCTGCGCTCACCGTCTTGCCCTGTTCGTCGGTCACCGTCATCACCACGCGGCGATTCATCCAGCGCGCCACATCGGTCTTGGTGTAGTTCTTCTTCGCACCCGCGTACTTGGGGTCGGTCTTACCGCGCGTCGTGGTCTCGATCTGGTTTGGCGCAGCGCCGTACTTCACCAGGAAGTCCTTCACCGTGTTCGCGCGCTCCAGGCCGAGTTTCTCGTTGTACTTATCGGAGCCGAGGTTATCGGTGTTTCCTTCAACTTTTACGTGATAGCCGGAATGTTGGTGCAGTAAGTCGGCGAGGCGAAGTAAACTCGGATACCCATCGGAGAGCACTGCGGAGTTGAATTCGAAATTGATCTCCTCCCAATCGTCTTTCGATGCATTTGTATTCAAGCCTTGCGCGTAACTCAACGCCGCGAGAATACATGCAAGAACACCCAACACCGCGCATTTGCGAAACATGACGCGACTTCCTCCTCTGTTACTGGACTTACTTTTGCTGGTTCGCCGCCGACCCTTATTGCCCCTGCGGCTCAGCTAATCTATCCCTGACAGTAGTGTACACTAACTACTTCAATAGACACAGTTTCTAGCCATAGTGTATCCTGGTGTCATTACTAGGTTGCATCACCTGGGAGGGCTGGTACTGCTAGGACTAGAAGATCCACTTACCGTCGCTGCATCGAGTCCACGAGGACGAAAAACCCGGTCTAGGAATGTCCGAGGATCGGGTGAGGAACGTAAGGGGCGGCAAGCTGTTTTAGCTCATTTTCGTCCAATTTCAGTTGTAAAGAAGCTACTGCGTCATCGAAATGCTGCAACCGGCTGGCGCCAATGATCGGCGCAGTTACTCCCGGTTGGTGGAGTAACCAGGCCAGCGCTACTTGGGCATTGGGGACGCCCCGCTGGCGCGCGATTTCACTTACCCGATCCACTACCGTGAAGTCGGAGGGCTGATAGTACAAGCCGTGCGCATACTTGTCAGTCTTGGCTCGTAGCGTCTCCCCGAAGTCGTCCGGCCGCCGGTTTCCCATCAAGAATCCGCGCGCCAGGGGGCTCCAAGGTAAGATGCCCACTTTCTCCTCCCGGCAAAGTGGATTCATCTCCCGCTCCTCCTCGCGATAGATGAGGTTATAGTGGTTTTGCATTGTTACGAAACGACTTAGTCGCATTTGGTCCGCCACATACAGCATCCTTGCGAACTGCCAGGAGTACATGGATGACGCCCCGAGATACAACGCCTTGCCCTGCTTGACGATATCGTGGAGCGCTTCCAGCGTCTCCTCGATCGGAGTATGGTAATCGAAGCGGTGGATCTGGTATAAGTCGACATAGTCCGTCCCCAGACGCCGCAGGCTATCGTCGATGGCATGCCGGATGTGCTTGCGCGACAAACCCTTCTGGTTAGGATCGTCGCCCATGGCATTGAAGACCTTGGTGGCGATCACTACCCGGTCGCGCCCCGGTCCGAAGTCCCTCAAGGCACGCCCGAGTATCTCCTCACTTACTCCGAGCGAGTACATGTCGGCGGTGTCGAAGAAGTTGATTCCTAAGTCGAGCGCACGCCGAATGAACGGCCGGCTGTCTTCTTCTTCAAGCACCCATTCGCGCCAGCGCTTGGACCCGTACGTCATGGTACCCAGGCAGATACGCGACACCTTCACACCGGTCGATCCGAGATAGGTATAGTCCATCCTCTCTTTCGTACCATGTCGCGCTGCCGTGGGACAATTGAACCGGGCCTGTTGAACGGGTGGCCGCTCGGCGGCGGGTTTCCGACTCGCAGCCGGGAGGAAAGTCCGGTCTCCACAGGGCAGCATGCCGGCTAACGGCCGGGGGGACTCGCTCAAAGCGGGTTTTACGGAAAGTGCCACAGAAAATATACCGCCGGTAGCGCGGGCACTCGTGTCCGCGTTTTCGGTAAGGGTGAAAAGGTGCGGTAAGAGCGCACCGCGGCCGGGGTAACTCGCGCCGGCAGGGTAAACCCCATGCGGAGCAAGACCAAATAGGGGAGGAGGAGCGGCCCGCTCCGTTAGACTTCCGGGTAGGTTGCTAGAGCCAGGCAGAAATGTCTGGTCGAGAAGAATGGCCGCCACCCCGTAAGGGGCACAGAAACCGGCTTACAGGTCAGCAGGCCCAATAGCGTCGCGGAGCGACGCCGGACACTGCGTGTCCGAGGAATACAAGGAATCCAAGAAGGAGTCGCTGCGCGCCTCCGAATTCAAGAATGCGCGCGCGGTCGTCGCCGCCATTCATCGAATTCGGGGCGCAGAGCGGCCCCTTCCCTCTGCACAAGCAACCCCTGCCGCGCCTCCGAATCCAAGAATCGCAGCAACGACCACCCGAGCATTCCTCGAATTCGGGGACGCAGAGCGGCCCCTTCTTGAATTCTTGGATTCCCTCTTCAAGGTATTCTGAAGTTTGAAGTCCTGGTCCAAACTCCAATCGTCCCTCGAATTCACCACACGCACTCAAGTCACCCGTCTCGGCCTGCTCTTCACCATGGCCTGTGTGGTAGTCGCTCTCGGCGCTTTCGCGTCGGCTAACAATCTGCTCTTTCTGATTCTCGCCGTGATGCTCGCCACCTTCATGGTTTCCGGATTCGTCAGCCGCCTCTCGCTCGCGGGCCTGGAACTCGACTTCCTGGTACCCGAGCACATTTGCGCCGGCCGGAAGCTGCTGGGCCGTATCGTCATCCGCAACAGCAAGGGCTGGATGCCGTCGTTTTCCATTCACGTCGCCGCCTCCAGCGACAGTGGCCTATCCGTTCCGCTCTATTTCCCCGTGATTCCCGGCGGCGCGCGCGTCGAAGAGCCGGTAGAGCTTTTTTTCGCCCGGCGCGGATCGTACAAGCAGAACAGTTTCCGCTTTTCCACGCGATTCCCCTTCGGCTTCACTGAGCGAAGGATCCACGTGCCGCTGCGCCGCGAACTGCTGATCTACCCCTCCATCGATCCGCAACCCGGTTTCGATGAGCTGCTGCTTTCGCTGGAAGGCGAGATCGCGTCGTTTTACCGCGGCCAGGGTCACGATTTCTACCGCATCCGCCCTTACGAAGTCTCCGAAAGCGCTCGCCACGTCGATTGGAAAGCCACGGCGCACACCGGCGATCTCCAAGTCCGCGAGTTCGCCCGTGAACAGGAACAGGCCGTCGCGTTTTTTCTGGATCTCGACGTTCCCGCCGGCCAAGCCCAGTGGTTTGAGACCGCCATCGACCGCTGCGCGTTTCTCGCCTGGAATATGTACCAACAGGGATCGCGCATTCGCTTCTGCACCCAGGAAGTGGATTGGCAACTACCGGAAGAGGCGGACGTGTATACTATCTTGAAGTACCTGGCAATCGTCTCGCCCAGACCCGGAAAGCCTCTGGCCGCCGCAAATGATCGAACTGTGTTCCAAATCGTGTTCAGCGCCTTCCCCGAGCGCCTGGCCGAAGCCGGCTGGGAAGTGGGCGGCAGCAATATTCGCCTGCTTGGTCCTGCCCTGCTTAGTCCTGATGGCCCCGCTTCCGCTGTTGCCCCAACCCCCGCCGCCGGCTGACGACAAGCCATCTGCCGAGCCCAAGATTCCGCCGGTGAAGACGTCCATCACGGTCACCGAAAAGATCGCGACCGACGCACCCGCTTCAATCACGGTCCTCGATAAAGACACGCTGGAGCAGATTCCCGGCGTGGACCTGGACGACCGGCTTCGTTCCGTTCCCGGCTTCACGCTTTTCCGCCGCGCCTCGGGCCTGGTCGCGAATCCAACGACGCAAGGAATCTCGCTCCGCGGAATCGGATCGTCGGGCGCCAGCCGCACGCTGGTCTTGTGGGACGGCATCCCGGCCAACGACCCCTTCGGCGGATGGCTCTATTGGGACCGTTTCGCGCCTTCCGAGCTCGAACGGGTGGAAATCTCCCGCGGCGCTTCCACCAGCGTTTTCGGCGACCTGGCCATGGGTGGCGCGATCGGCCTGTTTTCGATTCCCCCAGCTCCGCGGCACTTTGAACTGTCCTACGACGGTGGCAATCGCAACTCCCACGAGCTCTCCGGCGGCGCATCGAACACCTGGCGGCGCTTCGCCGTTTCCGGATTCGCGCGCGCCTTCACCACCGACGGATACTTCATCGTGCCCCAACGTCTTCGCGGCAAGGTGGACACGCCGGCCGCCGTCGAGTTCGTCGCCGCCAACGCCCGCGTGGATTATTTCGACGGTCCAAATCGGTTGTTCGTCCGCTTCGACATGTTAGGCGAGCATCGCGCCAATGGCACCGTGCTGCAAACTAATTCCACCGGCCTCGGCGCCATCGCCGCGAATTATTCCTACACCACTAAACGCGACGAGATCTCGCTGCTGTTCGATTACACCAGCGAGAAATTCCGCGCCAGCTTCTCTTCCATCGCTGCCAATCGCGCGACGGAGCGCCTCACCATGATTCAAGTGGTACCCTCGGATGCAGTCGGCGCGGCAGCCATCTGGCGGCACGGCGAATCGCGCTGGCATTTCGTCGCCGGGGCCGATACACAGCGCGTGGAAGGCTTCAGCACCGATAACCTCTTTCCCGCGGGCGCGCGCGTGGGAGGCGGCAGCATCCTGCAACATGGCATTTTCGGCCAGGTCGACTATCGGATCGGTCCATTGCAGCTCTTCGCCGGAGCCCGCCACCATTTCACTGGCGGTGGCGATACTTTCTTCAGCCCTAACTTCGGATTCGCCGCCGGACGTGGCCGCTGGCGCGCGCGTGGTTCCGTCTATCGCGCCTTCCGCGCCCCGACGCTCAACGAGTTGTTCCGCGAATTCCGCCAAGGCAACACCGACACTTTGCCCAATCCCGCCCTCAAACCCGAAACGGTATTCGGCTCGGAATTCGGTTTCGACTTCGTCGGCGAATCCACGCGCGCCAGCGTGACTTTTTACCGCAACGAGCTGGACAGCCTGATCACCAACGTTACGCTGCAGACCGGCGCAACCATCATCCGCCAGCGCCGCAACGCCGCCGCCGCTTTGTCCCGTGGAATCGAAGCCACCATTCGCCGCGATTTCCGCGACTTCCACGGCGAAATCTCTTATCTACTGGCTGACTCGCGCTTCCTCACCGGCCCCCGGATCTCGCAAGTCCCGCGCAACCAGGGAACAGCCCGGCTTACTTATCAGCACAAAGGGACGCTCGCCTCAGCCGGTATCCGCGCCTTCAGCCTGCAATTCGACGACGATCTGAACGCCTTCATCCTCCCGGGTTTCGCCACGATGCAAGCGGAACTTGCCCAGCGCCTCAGCAAGCAATTCACGATCCGGGCGCAATTCGAAAACGTGCTCGACCGGCAATACATCGTCGCGCTGACCCCAACACCCAACACGGGGAGCCCGCGCCTCTGGCGAATAGGCCTGCGCTGGTCGCTATAAGAGTTAATCCCGATTGGTCGCCCTTCGAAGCAACTCCCCGATTGCTTCGATCGCTTGCTTGGCTG
Source organism: Bryobacteraceae bacterium (assembly GCA_035632375.1). Taxonomy (GTDB): domain Bacteria; phylum Acidobacteriota; class Terriglobia; order Bryobacterales; family Bryobacteraceae; genus Palsa-89. The sequence goes on from DASQGY010000286.1 coordinate 43,840, forward strand.
TAATTCCTGAGATTCCCTCCGAAGCGGTAAGGGTTCGCGCCGCCACGGCCTTCCACGGCGCCCAGGTGACCTGGTGTTCGAGCCGGCCAAATAAAACAACAACCGGAATTCCCAATGCTGCGGCCATGTGCGCTGGGCCGCTGTCGTTGCCGACGAACAACGATGCCCCGGCGAGGAGCGACATTACGTCTCTGAGGGGCGCGCCGGCAATCCTGCGGTACTTGTGAAACAGCGTCAGATCGTCGTCGCCGCTTCCGATGAACACCGGCTCAAGCGCGTGGGTTCGTTGCAGGTGCTCGGCTACGGCCAGAAAGCGCTCCGCGGGCCAAGTCTTGTAGGCTGCCGCGGCCGTCGAGTGGATCACTGCGTAGGGTCGCTCAGCCGCGTGGCGCTCGGCAAAGAGACTTGCTCGCGGAATCTCCCCGATGGGCACGCCCAGATAGAACATCGCCGAAGCCAGATGCTCGGCGGTGTGTACCGGCCTTTCCTCGCCGAGGATTTCCTGCGCGCGGGGAATCTTCACTCTGTAAATCGCGGCCCCGCTATGGTGCGCGAAGCCAGCTCGAATCTGCGCCCCCGATGCGAGCGTAAGCAGTTGGCTTGGCCGGCCTCCGTGCAGATTGAGACAGAGCGCGGGATGCCATCGCCGGATGACGCCGAGCTCCGGCGCTAGAATTGCCGAGACCGCTGGATTGCCTTCGAAGACCGCGGCGAACCGCTGCTCCACGACAACTCCGATCTCCAAATCGGGACGCTCACGCTTCAACAATTTGAGCGCCGGGGTGGTGAGCACGCAATCGCCGAGCGAGCGCAGCCGGACCACGGCCACGCGGGCGCCCTGGGGAAGCCGCTGCAATACAGTGCGATGCTGCGAGTCTGAAGTCACGCGCTAACGGTGTCATGATAGCCCAAGGGTCCCATGCGCTTCTGGATCACCAGGAACAGCGAATTGCCGATTCGCGAACAATTGGTGCGCCAGGTCTTGCTGGGGATACTAAGCGAGGATTTGCCGGCGGGGCACAAACTGCCCAGCGTCCGCGCCATCGCGCGCAGGCATCAGATTCATTCCAACACGGTGAGCGCAGCCTTCCACGATTTGCTGGAACAAGGCTGGCTGGAATTGCGGCGGGGCAGCGGTTTGTATGTTCGTCCGATGCATCCTTCGAGCGGCGCTTCCGGCGAGTTGGACCGTTTACTGGCGAAGCTGCTTCAGGAGGCGCGCGTTCAAGGCTACGAACCCGAGGAGGTTCTCGATCGCCTTGGGCACTTGCTGCGCCCGCGGAGCTATGAGCGTATCCTCATCGCTGAGCCGGAGCCAGCCATGCGAGAGATTCTTCAGGCGGAGCTTGGCGAGCGATTGACTGTTCCAATCGAGTTCGTGGAGGCGTCGGATTTTTCGGATGTCTCGAAATTCAGCAAAGGTTTGGTGGTCGCCCTGCCTACTCGCGCCGCGAAAGTGCGGCACCGTTTGCCGCCCGGAGTTCTTTGCATCCCGCTGCGTCTGCGCTCGGTGCCGGCAACATTGGAGGGGCAGCCGAAGCCGCCACCGAACACCATCCTCTCCATCGTGTCGCGCTCGGCTGAGATCCGGCATTGGGCGCGAGCCATGCTGATCGCGGTGGGCCTGGATCCGGAATGCCTGCACGACGTCGATGCCGCGAGCGAAGGCTGGCGGGATCGCTTGAGCCTGACCGCACTGGCCGTGACTGACATCCTGTGTGCGCGTGAGCTACCTGCCGGGTGTCCAGCCCGCGTGTTTCGCGTAATCGCCGATTCTTCCATTGAGGACCTGAAGCAATTTTGCGGCGCGTGAGGCTGTGACACCCGCGGAAAGTGGCACAGGGGCGGGGCAGGGCAGCCGCAATCGGCTTTACGCTGGTCTCACTATGAAACACACCACTCTCTCGAGCATCCGTTTTCTGGCGCTCTCCGCCTTGATCGCTTCTGTTCCCGCGTTGCGCGCGGCCGACCAGATTCAAGTCCGTTGGGACCAGCTCTGTCAGGTCGCCCACGATCGCCAACTCACCATCACAACTGCTACCGGCGAGACCGTATCCGGTTATTGCATGTCCAGTAGTGTCGACGAGATCGCCATCAGCGGCAAAGATCGCAAGATCGTCAAGATTGCGCGCTCCGCTCTGCAGCGGATTCAGATGTCGCATTCGAACAACGGGCGTCAACTGAGCGCACTGGGCCACACCATGCAAAAGGGGCTACGAACGGGAAACGACTGGCTGTGGTCTCCGCAGGCGCCGTTAGGGATCGTAGCCATCCCAGCGACATTGGCGTGGGGCGCATTCGCCGTGCCGTTTTGCTTGCTCCACGACATGTTCCACGACGATCCGGGGCCGCAAGAAGTCAACGTGCTTTGAGCGCTACTCCTGCCGCAAAGTCCGCACTGGGTCGATCCGGCTCGCCCGGCGGGCCGGAATAAAACTTGCGAAAAGGGCGGCAAGCAGCAGCACGGGAATGGTGATGGCGAAGGCGGAGACCTCGGTCGGCTGCATTCCCTCGACCAGGCGCACCAATATGCGCCCCGCTCCCAGTGCGGCGACCGTGCCAATTCCAACGCCCACGAATACCATTCCCAGGCTTCCGCGGAGCACCATCCACATGACCTCACCGGCGCTGGCTCCGAGGGCAATGCGAACTCCGATTTCCGGGACGCGCTGGCCCGTCAGATAAGCCAGTACGCCGTAAATGCCGATGGATGCCAGCAGCAAAGCCAAGCCGGCGAAGATGCCGATCAACAGCATTAGGAATCGCTGCTGTGCGATCGAATCACTGGCTAGTTGCTCCATGGTTTGGGTTGCATAGAGCACTTGATCGTTCGCGACTCCACGCACTTCCCTCCGCATCGGTTCCAGCACACTCATCGGCGCGATGCTGGTGCGCACGGCAAGGGACATGAGTTGAGACCAACGTCGCAAGTTCGCGTCCGGCACTTGGGCGAACGGATAGTAAAGCTGTGCGCGCACTTGGGCTTGATCATCACTGGCGAGCCCCCATTGCCGGACATGGCCCACCACACCAACCACCTTCAAGGGCCCGGGACCCATATACTGGACCCAAAGACGCTTTCCCAGTGCATCCTCACCGCCGAAGGCGTGTTGCGCCAAAACCTCATCGATCACGGCAACGGGCTCAGTGCCCATGTGATCCTGGTCAGTCAAGAATCGGCCTTTACGCAACGGGATGCCCATGACCCTTAAATAATCCGGGGACACACTGTTTGCCAACAACAGCGGTTGCTTATCTTCTGGCGGGACAGCGGCTGTAGTCCAGTAACCCAATGGGTTGCTACCGAGGCGCATGGGGACCGTATCTACCATCGCCACCGATTGCACTCCTGGTACTCTGCCTATGCGATCCAGGATGTCTTGCCAGGTGGTGCGAATCTTCCCAGGGTTTGCGAGCGTGGCGGGCGAAAGCGCCACTCGCGTGGTGAGTACGTTGTGGATGTTCACGCCTGGATCGAGTGAGGAGAGCCGCAGCATGGTGCGCCCCAGCATCCCGGCTGCGACCAACAGAACCACCGCAAGCGCGATCTCGGAGATCACAAAACCGGTGTGGAGACGGCGCGAGCTTCCGGCCAGCGCCCGGCCTCCGGCACGAAGCGTCTGCTCCAGTTGACGGGCGGGAGCGCGCAAAGCCGGCGCCAATCCGAAGAGGAGCCCGCTCAGGAGCGAGGCGGCGACTGCAAACAGCAGGACACGCCAATCGACCTGGACTTCTTCCGCGCGAGGCAAACTACCTGGCCAGAACTTCACAAACGGGTGGATGCCCACGGCGGCGAGCGAAACGCCGAGCGCACCTCCGGAGAGTCCCAACACCGCGCTCTCGGTTAGACATTGGCGGATCAACCGGGCCCGGCTCGCTCCCAAGGCCACGCGCACGGCAAGTTCGCGTTCACGCGAAACCGCGCGCGCCAGCAGCAGACTGGCTACGTTTACGCAAGCAATCAACAGCACCAGGCTGACCGCACCCAGCAGCAGCCACAGCGTGGACCGGGCATCGCCGACATTGGCCCGAAGCGGGGCCGCAATGAACGTGCGGTCTTTATTGGTGTCCGGGTACTGCCCGGCCAAACCGCGGCCGATCATCATCAATTCCGTCTGTGCCTGGCTCAATGTCGCGCCGGGCTTCAGGCGCGAAATCACAGTGACTGGATGCGCGCGGCGGCGTTGCATGAATGGCGCCGTGTCTTGACCCATCGGCGTGTACACATCGCCTTCTGCGCCGTTCAGCCGAAAGCCTGCGGGCGCGATGCCCACAACGGTATAGCGCTTTTCATCCAGAACCAGCGTCATGCCCAGAGCCGCCGGGTTACCGGCGAAATGGCGCTGCCACAAACCGTAGCCGATGATGGCTACCGGCGCGCCACCAGCCCGGTCCTCCTCGGGAAGGAATGCGCGCCCTTGGAGCAACGGGACGCCCACAACGGAGAACAGATTGGAAGACGCCTCGAACTGCAAAGCGTATTCAGCGTCACCGGGCTCGCTTAGCGTGCCCCTATTGAAAACATATCCGCCCATTTCCAGCGAATGGCTCTCGCGCTGGCAATCGAGAAAGTCGAAGTGGGCAAGATTCTGCTCTCCATACAAGGCAACGTTCCACGCCTCCGAATGTCCGTGCACCGCCACTAGCCTGCTGGGCTCCGCATAGGGCAGTGGTTTCAGCAGAACTCCATTGATTACGGTGAACATCACTGTGGTGGCGCCGATGCCGAGCGCCAGAGTGCCCAGAGCGACAGCCGTAAATCCCGGTTTCTGGCGGAGGGTCCGCAGGGCATAGCGGAAATCGCGCCATAGGTCTTCCACCCAGCGCGTGCCGCGGGCATCGCGGCATTCTTCCTTCATCTGTTGGCGGCCACCGAGCGCGATCATTGCCTGCCGTCGCGCTTCCTCCGGGTTTTGGCCGGCGGCGATCAGATCGGACGCGTATTCATCGATGTGGAAGCGCAGCTCTTTGTCCAGTTGCTCTTCCATCTGCTTTCGGCGCAATAGCCGTTGCCACCAGTTCATCGCGTACCTCCGTTTAGTCGACGGCGATCCAGATCATGGAGCAATCGCCGCCGGGTTCGTGCCGCATTTCGCCGAACGTGTCTTTTTGACTGCTGCTCAGCAGGCCGCGGATGTTGGCGAAACTCGCGTCCCGAACGGCGCGCATCTTGTTTGCCCGATCATCACGGGCGAGCGACTCATCATTTCTGACTGATTGGAGCTGGGCAAGCTGATTTTCCAGCACGCCTTTAATGCGCGCCTGTTGGCTTTGGCTCAGGTGCAGCTTCTCTGCGAGAACTTTCAAATGATCAGCGGCATTGGGCATTTCGCAACCCTGGCCTACGCCGATTCCTTTTCCTTGGCCGTGCCCCTCGCCGTGGTGTACGCGCTGCTTTTCGTCGGATGTTTGACTTTGGTTGGCGGCTTCGGATACGAACGCAACTATTCCGAACAGCAGTAGGAGAATCTTGATGATTTTCATTATTCAGCCCTCAACGTAATGGATGGATCCACTCGCGCGGCACGCCATGCCGGCACCCAACATGCGATCATCGATACGCCGAGCAGCAACGCGACCACGCCAGAATATGTGATTGGGTCGAGATGGGAGACGCCGAAGAGCAGCGTGATCAGGGCACGGCTTGCGGCCACCGCTCCGCCGAGCCCGATCAAGACACCGAGGCCGGTGAGCATCATCGCCTGGCGAAGCACCAGCGCGACGATGTCGCCGCGTGTCGCGCCCAGCGCAGACCGCACGCCGATCTCGCGCATTCGTTCGTTCACGCTGCCGGAGAGCACGCCGTAGATCCCGGTTGCCGCAAGAAGCAACGCGACGATGCCGAATACTTCGAACAGGATCAGCACAAAACTCCGCTCGGCCTCCGATGCGGCGAGCAGCGTGTCCATGGTGGCCACACGGATGATGGGCTGGTTCTTGTCTACCGACCAGATTGCGTTTCGGATGGCCGGCGCCAGCGCTGCGGCGTCGCCACGTACGCGAGCCACCAGAGACATCGCCTCGTCGGCAAACCACGACTGGGCCGGCGTCATGTACACCGCATTTGGCTGGATCTCCGCCAGGGAGGTCTGCTTCACGTCGCTCACCACGCCGACAACGGTGTACCACGGCCTGTTCATCGGGCCGACGTGAACACGCTGGCCAATGGGGTCCCGATTGCCGAACTGGCGCGTGGCCAAGGATTCGCTGATGACAACGGCTTGCGGCGCACCGTCCACATCGTGCGCGTCGAGCAGGCGGCCACGGCGGAGCGCGATGCCCATCGTCTCGAAATATCCAGGGGTCACCGCGTAGCGGAATATGTCGTAGCTTCGCTGGTCCTCAAACTGCGCGCCATACGTTTCGTTCTGTTGGCCGCTCAGCGGCAACATGCTGGTGAACGCCGCCACCGCGACCCCGGGAACGTTGCGAGCCCCTTCCAGAGCCTTGTCATAAAACCGCCGCCGCACTAGGTGGTCGTCGAACTGGTGACCCGATGTCTGCACCTGCATGGTAAGTACGTGGGAGGCCTGGAACCCGGGAGCGACCGCAAAAATATGCTTCAGGCTGCGCAGCAATAACCCAGCACTCACCAGCAAGACCAGGGACAAAGCAACTTCGGCGACAACCAGCGTGCGGCGGGTCCATTGGCGGCCGCCGGTGGTCCGCCGGGACGCTTGGATTAATCCGCCCTGTGGGTCGTCCTGTGACGCATGCAACGCCGGAATCAGCCCCACCAGCAGCCCAATCACCGTGGTAATTGCGAATGCAAACGCGAATGCGCCGCCGTTTACTCCGATCGCGCTCACCCGCGGAAGCTGGGGTGGGCTAAGCGCTACCAAACCGCGAACTCCGAGTTCCGCGACAACTATCCCCAGAATGCCGCCAATGAAGGCCAGCAGCAGACTCTCCGTGAGCAGTTGCCGCGCAATTCGCGTTCGTCCAGCTCCAAGCGCTGCGCGCAGGGCAAATTCACCGCGCCGTTGCGCGCCGCGCGCCAGCAGGAGGTTGGTCACGTTGACGCAGGCGATCACGAGCACCAGGATCACTGCGCCGAGAACGGCGAGCAACGCCGGTTTCACACCGCGTGCGACCTGATCACGCAGCGAATCGACGATGAAGCCATTCTTGAGCGCAGCCCAGCGCACCCTGGGAAATTCCGGAACCGGGAGCTGCGCGATCTGAGTGAGTTCCCGCCTGGTTTGATCGATGCCGAAGCCGGCGCGTAAGCGCCCCGCCATCTTCAGGTGATGGCCCCATTCCGACGATTCGAGGTTGGTGATATTTCCGCTGTCGTACTGCAATGGCGACCAAACCTCGGAGGATGGAGACAGCACATTTTCGAACGAACGCGGCATCACGCCGACGACGGTGTAGAGGTCATCGTCCAATCTGACTTGGCGGCCGACGATGGTGTTGTCGCTGCCAAAGCGCCGCCGCCACAATGCGTCGCTCAGGATCGCAACTCTAGGGCCATGGAACCGATCATCGGACACCTGGAAGTCTCGGCCCAACACGGGCGATACGCCCAGCACGCGAAAGTATTCCGAACTCACAACCTGGCCATCCAATCGCTCCGGCTGGGTATCGCCGGTCAGTGTCGGCTGCCAAGTGTCCATCACGGCGATCGCGTCGAAGGAATGATTCCGCGCCGCCACTTCACGATAGGTGTGGAACGTCAGATCGCTGCGCTCGCCCTGAAAAATGTCCCAGATCATCATGATCCGGCCGGCCTGCGGATACGGCAGCGGTTCGAACAGGATGGGGTTCACTGCACTGAAGATCGCGGTGCTGGCGCCGATACCCAGGGCCAACGTAACCGCGGCGACCGTTGCAAAGCCCGGATTACTGCGCAATCGGCGCGCGGCATGGCGAAAGTCTCTGAGGAGATCCTCCAGCCAGCGCGTCCCACGGGCGTCGCGACACTCTTCCTTCACCTGCTCCGGGCCGCCGAGGGCGATCCTGGCTTGCCGGCGCGCTTCTTCAGGGTCGAGACCCTGCGCGATCAGATCGGATGTGTACTGGTCGAGATGGAAACGCAGTTCCTTGTCGAGCTGCATTTCCATCTGGCTTCGACGCAACAGACGCTGCCACCAGCTCATTCCGCGCCTCCCTCCGACATCTTGAGGATCAGGCCGACGGCATCGGCCAATCGCTCCCAGCTTTCGGTTTCGGCTTCGAGTTGCGCCCGGCCTTTCCGCGTGAGCTTGTAGAATTTGGCCTCGCGTCCGGTCTCGGTTTCCTTCCAATCGGCCGCCAGGAGGCCGCGGTTCTCAAGCCGGTGTAATGCGGGATAGAGCGAGCCTTGCGGAACCTGGACCACGTGGCGCGAAACCTGTTGCAGGCGTTGAGCGATGGCATAGCCGTGCACGGGGCCGAGGGCGGCAACCTTCAAGATCAATAAGTCCAGGGTGCCTTGGGGCAGATCCGATTTGGCCGGCATGTTTGATACCTCCGTCTTCTACCTGTGTATCATATGACGTGTAGAAGTGCAAGGTGTACCGCTCGTGGGCGGTTATTTTTCCGGGGAACCATTTAATATGAGGGATGGCTTCGCTGGAACGGGTCTATAAAGAACGGGCCTCCACCCATTGGCGGGCGCGATTGTATCGTGCCCTACAGCCGCCTGCGCCGTTTGTGATGAATCCCGCGGAACCCAAGGATTTTCCGCTCGGCCGCTGGAATCTGTACGTCGGCGGAGGCGGCCAGCAAGTGGACGGCTACGTCAACCTGGATTTGTTTGCAATTCCTGGCGTCGACATAGCCGCCGATGCTCAGCAGTTGCCTTTTCCGTCCGATACGTTCGCACGCGTGGAATGCGATGCCGTGCTGGAGCACGTCCGCGATCCGGATCGTGTGATGAGGGAAATTGAGCGCGTGCTGAAGCGGGAGGGCATGGTACACGTGGTGACCCCGTTCTGTCATCCGTTCCATGAATATCCGAAGGATTATCGCAGGTTCACGCTGGATGGCTTGAAGGAACTCGCCGGGTCACTGGAAGTCGTTGCGGAAGGATGGCGCACGGGACCGACGGCCACGCTGCTAATCTTTTTCCTGGAGTACGTGAAACTGCTGTTGCCGTTCCGAGCGTGGCGAGTTGTTTCCCATGGCGTGCTGGGGTGGCTGCTTTTCCCGCTGCGTTATCTGGATCTCGCGCTGCTTCGATCGCCACAGGCTGGGCGGATCGGGAACCACTGCTATCTATGGCTGCGGAAGCCCGCAGTCGAAGATCAGCGGTGAGTCTGCGAATAAGTGGTGTCGGTTTTTCCCGCGATGAAATCCGGATCGCTCAAGATGCGCTGGTGCAGCGGGATGGTGGTGTAGATGCCTTCCACCACGAACGTGCAATGATTCCTTCCAATTTTATCGATGTCGGACGATTTACTTCCTGCTGCTACTCTTGCGGGTCGAACGCGGTGTGCGATTTGAGGTTTTTGTCTTACTGGAACGATCCAGCGCACGTGTCAGATGTGGTAGGGCCGGTGGTGTCGGTTTCACCCAAATTGGTTCGACTAACAAGAGAAGAATGTCCGACAGCAGGATTAGAAGCGCTGCGAGCATAGCATTTGATGACCTATAGGGAACTGGCTGAACCCCGATCAAGGGAGCGAGACTACTGGGGTCTACCGCTGGGTGTTCGATGTTATATGTCTGCATTGGCATAGAGCTTCCCGTTGCGACCGGCGTTTCATCGCGAGTCACAGTACTGTTGTTCGGTCGAGAGCTTCCACTGGGGGTCTGTGGGGATTGAGTCAGAGTCACGACAGCGGGCACGATGGGGCTAATCGCACGGACGAAAATGAGCACTAGGATGATTGAGAATCGTCGCTTGTATGATAACCAATGCCCGAGATGGGCAGCGAAGCCCACGCACAAGAAGATGGCGGCGGTCACGAGGGCGTCGGCATCGGACTCCATGACGTGCTTGCACGCCTCGAAGAGTTGCGTAAAACCGAGCACCTGGGCGGCGATGATACAGGCAATCAGCGTCTGACGTAGGAGTGGGCTGAGCGAGCGCATGAGCATCCTTCCAGACCGAAACCGTGGACCCAATTTGGGTGACGTGTGGCTCTGTTTCAGTCTGAAGCGATTATCTGCGAAGTTTCGCTGAAGGCCTAGTTAGGCCACTGTTAGCGGAGGAAGGCGTTGTTGGCGTTGCGGTTGGGACTGTGGTAGTGGTGAGCCCAATCCGTTTTAGGAGCGCGGCGAAGCGTGGCTCTAAGCGCAGTGCCTTAAAGCGTGGGTCGACCGCGATCCAAAAGAAGTGTTCGATCGGTTTGGTGACGCTCGCCTCGAGGGCCAGGAGGGCTTTGTTCTTCACGCCGAGGCTAACATATAAGAGGGCGAAGCAATAGGGCGGGACATCGCGGCTGGAGGAGCGATCGTGCAGGCGCTGCAGAACTTGCTCGGCTTCCTGCCGATGGCCGAGGCTTGCGAGCATGTGGCCGCGAGCAGCGAGCAGAAGACAATTCTCGTTGGCATCCTTGCTCGCGAGCTCGATGTGCTCTAGTGCTTTCGGTAGATCTTTGAGCTGTTCGTGGCAGAAAGCGATGAAGAGGTGTACCAACAGCGATGGCACGTGGCTTTGGTCGAGGGCGGCGTGGTAAAGGGCGAGGGCCTTTGGATAATCTCCGCTGTAGTATGCTGCGTCTCCACGGGTTTTTCGGCAGACGACACCGTCCACCTCGTGCATAGCCGCTTCATCGAGGTAGCGTTGAGCCTCCGCGAACCTTGCCTGCATAACCAGGAGGTTGCCGAGCCAGTGTTTCGCTCGGACGCAGGGTGTTGGCGCGCTGGCCGCTTGGCGTAGGAGGTCTTCGGCGGCGCGCCAATCGCACATCGTAAAGGCGAGGGAGTAGCCGAGGCAGGCCATGGCATGTGGCAGGTTGGGCGCCAGTTGGAGTGCCTTTAGTGCCTCGGTTCGAGCTCGGTCGAACCAGTATCGGCCGGGCGTGCCGAAGGGGTACCAGCTCTGGATGAGAAAACATTCGGCCAGGCCACTATGGGCGATCGCACAGTTCGCATCGAGATGTAGCACCTGTTCGAAGAAGTCGCGAGCTTTCGTCACGCTTGTCGGGGTGCGGAGCGCGAGTTGATAATAGCCATCTTGGAGACGCTGGCTGACTTCAAGTTGTTCGCGCCGTGCCTGGGCGCGTATACGTTCGGTGGCAGTCAAGAATGCGTTGGGGTCCCCGAGGTGCTCGGCGATCTGTAGGGCCACGATACCAGGCTTTTCGGCATCGCTTGATGCGCTGCCGTCACACACCGAACTGTTCTGTTGTGCGGAACGGACGTTGTAAAATACTAGGAGGTTTTCGTCTTTGATGAGCCATCCTTCGAACACATAAGGTGTTCCGTGCGACTGAGCCGCCTCTTGCGGTCCCTTTTTGGCGTCTGCCTCGCTGACGAGCACCGTACTTATTCCATATCCGGCCTCTAGGACAAATGCCAGTCGCTCATTGACGTCCTTGGCTGCGCGCTCCTCGGAGTTGTTCCAGCCTGACGTGAACAATGGCATCAATGCGATCATTGCGGAGGCCGGTTGCCCAACGGAAGCTGGCAAAGGCATAAAATCAAAGCGGGGAACGTAGCCATTGAGTTCGATTCTGAGGCGATCCTGTTTGCCCTCGGAGCGCGCGTATGCTTCAAGTCGCTTTCGCATCGTCGTCACGGCTACACGGACTGTTGTGTGGACAAGGGGGTTGAAGTCGGGAATCTCATAGATTACTGAAGCGATCGTCTGCTCATTGAGTAGATCCTCATTCTTCAACAAGGCTTTGTTTGTCAGGAAGAGCCAGAGGAGTTTTGCTTTGTCGCCTACCCGAGCGTACTGGGTACTAGCCAGAATGCGATCCCGAACGTCCAGCACCTCAGTGATCCGGTGATTGTAGCGCGCGAGGAATCGTAACCGTTCGCGGTCTGCCTCGTCTGAATACATCATAGACGCCTCAAAAGTTAGAATTAGCCTCTGACTCGGCATCCCGGTGCAGCGGATTCGCAAACGCCCAGCACCTCAGCCCAAAAAAAAGCTACGTCCTCCGACCGACCGTACGGTAGATCAATTGTGGGTCAAGTCTAAATCGAAATGGGGGCGTTGTCAATGGCGAGAATGTCCGTGCTGTAGCGTTACAGAACGTCGTCAGCATCACAGTGCGATGCGAAAGTGGTGCGTTTTCTTCTTCCCCCAAGAAGAACTTATGGATAGTCCAAGTTGGACACTCGCCCGATTCGGACGACCGCGTGAGTGATTCTCGTCCGTTAGGTATCACGCCGGACACCAACAAGCACATTGATGGATCAGCGGTGAGTCTGCAAGTACGTGGTGTCGGTTTTGCCGGCGATGAAATCCGGATCGCTCAGGATGCGCTGGTGCAGCGGGATGGTGGTGTAGATGCCTTCCACCACGAACATCTCGAGCGCCCGCCGCATGCGCGTGATCGCTTCCGTTCGATCGGCGCCGTGGGCAATCAGCTTGGCGACGAGGGAATCGTAATATGGCGGGATCACGTAGTCGGTGTAGGCCGACGTGTCGACGCGGATGCCGATGTCGCCGGGCAGATTCAGCCCGGTGATGCGCCCCGGCGACGGCGCGAAAGTATCGGGATTCTCGGCGTTGATGCGGCACTCGATGGCGTGACCACGGATCGTCACTGGCTCACGGAGAATATCCGGGAGCCTGAGCCCGGCGGCAATTTGAATCTGGCTCCTCACCAAGTCGATGCCGGTGATGGCCTCTGTCACCGGATGCTCCACTTGGATTCGCGCGTTCACTTCAATGAAATAGAGGTTGCCATTTTCGTCCATCAGAAACTCGATGGTGCCGGCGTTCGTGTAGCCGATGTTGCGCATGGCGTCGCGTAGCGCGGTTATCATTCGCTCGCGCAGCTCCGGAGTCACCGCAGTGGATGGCGCTTCTTCCAGCAACTTCTGATGGCGCCGCTGGATAGAGCACTCGCGCTCGCCCAGGATCTCGACGTTGCCGTGCTCGTCGGCGAGAACCTGAAACTCGATGTGCCGCGGGGCTTCGATCAGCTTCTCCATGTAGATGTCCTGGTTGTTAAAGGACATGCCGGCTTCTTGCTGCGCCTGGGAGAGCAGGGTGGGGAGTTCGGCGGCTTCACGCACGATGCGCATGCCCCGCCCGCCGCCACCCGCCGACGCTTTCAGCATCACCGGAAGCCCGATCCGCTCAGCAGTCTCCAGCGCGTCTTCGGGGCTTTTCAAAATGCCTTTCGATCCGGGCAAAATCGGAACGCCCGATTTCGCCATGGCTGCGCGCGCCCGCTGCTTCAAGCCCATAGATCGGATTACAGCCGGCTTGGGTCCGATGAAGCGGATTTCAGAAGTCTCGCAAACTTCGGCGAAGTCCGCGTTCTCACTCAGGAATCCGTAGCCCGGATGGATGGCATCGACGTTGGTGATTTCGGCGGCGCTGATGACAGCGGGAATATCCAGATAGCTGCGCGCGCTCTTCGCTGGGCCGATGCAAATCGCTTCGTCGGCGAAGCGCACGTGGAGACTGTGGCGATCGGCTTCCGAATAGACGGCCACGGTCTTGATGCCCAGGTCCTTGCAGGCGCAGATGACTCGAATGGCGATCTCGCCACGATTGGCGATCAGGATTTTCTGGAACATATCAGCGCGGGCGAATCGCGAACAGGGCCTCTCCGTACTCTACGGGCCGGCCGTTTTCCATCAGCTTGGCCACCACCGTACCGGCGATCTCCGCCTCGATTTCGTTCATCAGCTTCATCGATTCGATGATGCAGAGCACTTGGCCCGGCTCCACGGCATCGCCGACTTTGACGAACGGCGGGTCGCCCGGTTTGGGAGCGTCGTAGTACGTCCCGACAATCGGCGACTTCACGATGGTCTCGTTCCCGATGGGTATCGGCGCAGCGGGTGCGGTGGGCGCGGCCACGGTCTGAACTATCGTCTCCGGTGTGGGTGGCGGCGACATCATGGACGGCGGAATGGTGACTTCGTGCCGCCCGCCAACCGTACGGCGGATGCGCACCCGGTCCTCGCCACGCTGGATCTCGATCTCAGCTACGCCGCTCTCGATCACTAGCTGGACCAACTCGCGTATTTCGTCATTCGACATTCAGAGAAGAATAAGCTCCTTGGTGGTGGGCGTCAATACCTCGCACCCGTTCCCGGTCACCAGCACGGTGTCTTCGATGCGGACTCCGCCGAAGCCCCGGACATAAGCGCCAGGTTCAATTGTAATCACCATCCCCGCCTCAAGTCTCGTTTTGTCGCGGCGGCCTACGCGTGGAGGCTCGTGGATTTCCAGGCCCAGGCCGTGGCCGGTGGAGTGAACGAACTCCTTGCCAAAGCCCTCGGCTTCCAGGACTTGGCGTGCTTTTCGATCCACTCTACCAGCGGTGGTACCGGGTCGGACGGCATCAATGGCCGCTAGCTGTGACTTGAGGACTGCGTTGTACATCTTGCGCATTCTTGGGCTTGGCTTGCCGAGGCACAGCATTCGCGTCATGTCGCTCATGTAGCCGTTCTGGCACGCGCCCATGTCTATTAATAATAGTTCATTAACGGCGGCCTTCTGCGCGGAGGGCTGGGCGTGGGGCAGGGCAGTGCGCGCGCCGGTGGCGACGATGGTCTCGAAGGCCGGCTTTTCGGCGCCGAGGTGGCGCATCTGGAATTCCAGCTTGGCGGCAATGTCGGATTCGGAGAGTCCGGGGCGGATTGACTGAATAGTTTTTTCGAACGCGCGAGAATTGGTCAGGACGCTGCGGCGGATGCGCTCGATCTCTTCAGGGGATTTGATCAGGCGCAGGCGTTCGACAACTCCGGTGAGAGGCTTGAGCGTTGCGCCGAGCGGGAGTTCCTCTTTGAGCCGGAGGTAGGCATCGTAGACCATTCGAGACGCTTCGAAGCCGATTCGCTTCAGACGCTTTCGTTTGATGAGTCCGATGGCCGCTAATTCCAGGTGTCCTTTGGCGACGGTCCGGACCTTGCAGGAACACTCTTCGGAGGCCTGGATGGTGTAGCGGGGATCGGTGAATAGCGTTTGCGAATCGGGCGTCACCAGCAGCAGCGCGTTGCTGCCGGTGAATCCGCTGAGATAGCGAATGTTGGGCAGCGCCGAAACCAGCAGGGCGTCGACTTTGAGATCGGGGAAGGGAATCACGGAACTAGCAGCAGCTTTCCTGTGGTCTTTCGGCCTTCGAGATCGCGATGCGCTTGGGCGGCATCGGGCAAGGGATACACTTTGTGGATGTGCAGTTTCAGCTTGCCCTGGCCGATCCAGTTGAGCACGTCGCCGGCGCGCCAGGCCAGTTCTTCAGGCGTCAAGGTGTAATGCGCCAGCGATGGGCGGGTGAGGAACAACGATCCTTTTTGGCTGAGGATCAGCGGGGCGAAATCCGGGACCGGGCCGCTGGCGTTGCCGAAGGTGACCATCATGCCGCGCGGGCGCAGGCAATCGATGCTTTTGAGGAACGTGGATTTTCCCACAGAGTCGTAGACCACGTGCATCGCGCCTTTGGCTTTGGCGACGAAGTCGTCTTTCGTGTAGATCACAACTTCGTCGGCGCCGGCTTCCTTCGCCTGCCGGGCTTTTTCTTCGTTGCCCACGGTGCCGACGACGCGCGCGCCCAGCATCTTGGCCATCTGCACCAGCAGCAGGCCGACGCCGCCGGCCGCGGCGTGGATCAGGCACGAATCGCCGGATTTTAGCGCGTAGGTGGAGTGCGTGAGATAGTGAGCGGTCATGCCCTGCAGCATGGCGGCTGCAGCGGTGTTGAAATCGACGGTTGCGGGGATCTTCACCAATTGCCAGGCGGGCACGATGGCATATTCGGCGTAGGAACCGCGAGCCATGGCGTAAGCGACGCGATCGCCGGGTTTGACGTTGGCGACATCCGCACCGACGGCTTCCACGATTCCTGCGCCTTCATTTCCGAGGACGACGGGCGGCGGCGCGGGATAGAGGCCGATGCGGAAATAGACATCGATAAAATTGACACCCGTGGCGGCGAGTTTCACCAGCGCCTGACCGGGGCCGGGCTCCGGTTTGGGGAGATCACCGTATTTCAGATTTTCCGGACCACCGGGTTGTTCGACAAAGACGGCTTTCATGATGTGCGTAATTTCCTCCGTAGATGAACGGTTGCTGCGTACAAAATCAGGTATAGCAGGGTGAACGGGAACAGGAGCAGACGCGCGACGGTGCGGATGGCGCCCGCGCCGGTGAGTCCCGCGCGGAACAAGATGAAGTGGCGGATGTTCGACAGATGGCCGCGGTCGAGCCAAAAGTAATCGCCGTTTTCGTTGAGCACGAAAACTTTGGCCGGCACGCGGGCGGCGAGCATCCATTTCCACTTGGTCATGATGGGCTCGGCGGAGCAGATAATTCCGGTGATGGCGTATCGATTGGCCACCAGCTCGGCGTATAATCGCTTGCGTCCGGCGCGGCCGCGGTAGTCGGTGACACGGTAGACTGTGCCGCCGCGGTCGGTGCGGAAGTGCTCCGGCGCGCCAGCGTAGCAGGTCACCAGATCGGCTTGCATTTCCGGGTGGACGTCGTAGAGGCCGCGGAGCAAGTCTTCGAAAAGGTCGCGGCGGCCGCTTTCGACCAGCAGGACGCGGGAGAACGGGGGGACGGATTTGGAGAGGAAGCCGCGCAAACTTCTATTGTAGATTGCGAATCAGGACTGGCGAGCGAAGCATCTAACCTGCATGCGCCCAGTGAACGATGAATCGCTCGATATCCTGTTCCGCAAGGCTCGGACCCACAACGTTTGGCTGGACAAGCCGGTGAGCGACGACACCCTGCGCCAACTTTATGACTTGATGCGCTGGGGTCCGACCAGTGCGAATTGCCAGCCGGCTCGCACCCTGTTTCTGCGGACTCCCGAAGCCAAGCAACGCCTGCGACCGGCTTTGTCGGAGAACAACGTCGACAAGACCATGAAAGCACCCGTGACCGCGGTGATCGCTTACGACGTGTCGTTCTACGAAAGCCTGCCGCGACTGTTCCCCAATAATCTCGACGCGCGGGGATGGTTTGCGAACTCGCCGCAACTTGCCGAAGCGACCGCTTTCCGCAACGGCACGTTGCAGGGCGGATATTTCATTCTGGCGGCGCGGTCGCTGGGCTTGGATTGCGGACCGATGTCCGGCTTCGACAACGCGAAGGTAGACGCGGAGTTCTTCGCAGACACAAATGGCCGGCTGAAATCAAATTTCTTGTGCAATATCGGTTACGGCGATGCCTCGAAGCTCTTCCCGAGGAATCCGCGGCTGGAGTTTGAAGAGGCGTGCAAGCTGCTATAGATCAAAGAACGACGACACCGGCACCGAGAATCCCGGTAGGAGAGCGTCTTCGATTCTCTGATCCGCCTTCAGCTCACGAGCGGTATCGCCGGAGTGGACCATGACGGAGCGGGAATCCGGATAAACAACCCAGACTGTCGCTGAGCCAGCTTTAAGATAGGCATCTACTTTGCTCTTCAAGTGGGTGGCAGTGTCCCTAGGGGATACCACTTCGATAGCCAAATCCGGCGCACCGCGAAAGATTCGGTCTTCGCCGCCGAGCCGGTTGGTTTTCACAATGCTTACGTCAGGGACAAAGGTGTCGTGCTTGCTGACTTCTGCGCCAATCTCGACGAGGGTATCGAGGCCAACCTGCGGGTTCGCATCTAAATAACGGCCCATAAATCTATTGATTCGATTCTTGATCAAATCATGTACGCGCGAGGGAGGCGGCATCTTGACGATTTCTCCTCCGATGAGTTCGTCCTTGATCCGATTGCCGTTCTGATCGAACTCCTCCGGCAGAGCGAGGTATTGCTCGGAAGTCAGGAGCGCCGTAGCAGGCATATGTCTATTGTAGCGCCGGGCTCCACGAAACCAACCCAAGGCCGCTCACTCGCTCCGCAGCGCGACCATCGGATCCACTCGTGCTGCCCGCGCCGCGGGAAGCCATGCGGCCACCAGCGCGACCAACACCGCGGCAGTGGCACTGGTTCCGTAGGTCAACGGATCGAGCGGCGTCACTCCGATCAAGAGCGACCGGGTGAGATAGACCGCCCCGCCGAGCAGCAACAAGCCTATGGGGATGCCCCAGCGGGCGATGCGCAAAGACTCGGACATCACCATTCTGCGGATTTCAACCGGCCTGGCCCCCAGCGCCACTCGCAATCCGATCTCGCGAGTCCGCCGGTTCATGGAATACTGGATCACGCCGAACAGCCCCGCCGCCGTCAGCAGAAAGCCGATCGCACCCAGGCCAGCGGCCAATGCGGCTGGTATGCGGTCCAGGGCGAGCACCGCATCCATGTTTCGCTGCAAAGTGGTCGACCCGAGCACCGTCGAACCGGGGTCGAAGCGCTTCAATTCCTTCCGGATTGCTTGTTCGAGCGCTTCCGGTTTTCCGATGGTTTCCACCAGCAGGGCGATGTCGTCGGAAGGCGCCTGCGCGAACGGTAGGTACAGGTAAGGAGCGACAGCTTCATGGACCGTCGCCCCAGCCATCGGCCCATCCTCGGCCACACCCACCACTTGCCGCATCTTCCCGCCGATGGATATCCATTCTCCTACCTGGTTGCGCCCGTTCAAAAGCTGTTTGGCAAATTGTTGCGAAACCACCGCCACCAGTGGGCCTCCGTCGCGATCCCTCGGCTCGATACCGCGGCCTGCCAACACTCGGGTTCCCATGAGCGAGAAGTAATTGCCGCCTACGTTGTTGAGCCTCACGCCAGCCGGCGCTTGTCCAGGAATCTCTACCCGGACGGTCAGCCCGCCCCCGGAGTCGCTTAACGGCAATCGGCGGGCGAAGGTCGCACCACGTACGCCGGGTAGTGCCGAGAACCGCGTGCATATCTGTTCGCACCAGCGCGCGGGCGGCAATTTGAGGCCAGGATCCATTTCAAGGACGAGCATCTGTTTGCCGGGATCGAAACCGGGCCTCACCGCGGCGGCGTTTCGAGCGCTCTGCACAAGCTGCACGGCTACTCCGAAGAACAGCACGGTGACGGCGATCTGCGCTGCAACCAGGGCCTGCTTTCGCCATTGCCGGCGGACGCCGCCAGCC
The DNA here is from genome assembly GCA_035632375.1 of Bryobacteraceae bacterium. Taxonomy (GTDB): domain Bacteria; phylum Acidobacteriota; class Terriglobia; order Bryobacterales; family Bryobacteraceae; genus Palsa-89. The sequence goes on from DASQGY010000286.1 coordinate 62,897, forward strand.
AACCCCTGATCGGCCTTCAGTATCTCCATCACATCCAGGCGCGCCGCATGGCGAATCGGCGCCATACCGGCCAGAAGCACGGCGGCAACCGTGGCTGCCACTGAGAAGATGACCGTCCGATGGTCCAGCCGGGCTCCCAGATCGACCATGGGCATAACGGCGGAAACGGAATACCTAAGTGCGTCCATGATCCAGCTCGCCAATAACAGCCCCAATCCCGCGCCCACCAAACACAACAGGGTGGTCTCGACCAACAGTAGGCGGGCCAGAGTCCATCGTCCTGCGCCGAGGGCGCGACGGATACTCAGTTCCTTTTTCCGAGCCTCTGCCTGGGCCATCCGTAACTGTGCCGCATTCGCGCAGCCGATAAACAATATCAGGCCCAGAATCAGCAGCAGCGTTCCGCCGGCGGTCAGCTCCTGCTTCCAGTTCAGTGCGAACTTATTATCCGAATAGGTTCCGGGTGAGCCAGCCGGAGCCGGCTTATGTTTCCCGGCGCCGCGGATGGCCGCATCGAGTTGCGCAGCCGCGGCCGTGCGACTCACCCCCGGCCTCAGCCGCGCAATTATCCCGAACTGTCCGCCCCGAGCGGTCCTCTCCTGCTTGTTCCCCAGGGTATCGAACCAGGCGTCGGTACTTACCCAAATGGCGTTCGGAATTCCACGCACAACGCCCGTGAAATCGGCGGGCATCACGCCGGACACCACAAACGCTTTCCCATTCAGGAAAACTGTCTTACCCACAATTCCGGGATCGCCGCCGAATTTTTTGCGCCACAGTGGGTATTCCAATACAACGGCAGGACGGCCTTCCACGTCCTCCAGCGACGCGCGCCCCACGGCGGCCTGAACACCGAGAAATGCGAAATGGTTCCGGGTTGCCGGGTAGGCAAACAGCTCCTGCCTGTCATCTCCATCGGTCAAAAATACGCCTCGCTGCTGGAATGCCGACAAATCGGCCACGCCTTTCGCGGCGCGAAGCATGTCTTCATAGTCCGGCCAGCCATATTCAAATACCCTGCCGTCGTCGCCGACCGAATTCAGTCGTAGGACCTCTACGGGGCGCTCGAACGGGAAAGGCCGGAGATAGACCGCATCGGCGAGCCCAAACATGCCGGTGGTGAGCCCGATACCCAACATGATGGACAAAATGGACAATGCCGTTGCTACGGGGTTTTTCGCAAGAACGCGCCGCGACACCTGGAAGTCTTGCCACAACGAGCCGGCTGAGGTCATGATTGCCGCAAGCAAGAGCACTTCCCTGACCACTTCGACTAGGAAGAAATAGATGAAGATATGGAATTAATATCGGAACATGGGATGTCCACTTCCGGGAATTCCGTCCGCTGCTGGGATGTCTTAGGCGAGCCGTGATTGGGTCAAAATGCGCAGGGCCCGCGACTTACACGCCCCAGCAGTAGTCTTCCACCACTTTGTCGACGCTCTCGTCCTGCTCTATCAGGCGCATTAGCTCCAGGCGGATGGCGTCCACCAAGGCGCACCAACTGGCTTCGATGACGTTGTCGGAAACGCCCACAGTCGCCCAGCTTCGCTTGTGATCCGACCATTCCACCAACACGCGAACCTTCGCGGCGGTACCCTTCTTGGAATCGAGAACTCGGACTTTGTAGTCGGTCAAGCGGACGTCGGCGATTCGAGGATAGACAGCCGACAGGCATTGCCGCAGACACAGATCGAGCGCGTTCATCGGCCCGTGACCGGTAGCCGTCGCGGTGTGCACGCTGTCCTGAATCCGCAGCGTGACTGTGGCCGTGGTGCCGCCGATCAACCGCGTGGTGACGTCGTAGCTCGCCACGTCGAATAGCGTCAAGCCCGGATGCAAAGCTTCGCGCACCAGCAGTTCGAACGTTCCCTCAGCCGCTTCCAGCTCGTAACCTTGATACTCCATGTGCTTGATGCGCTCGAGCAGATGCTTGCGGGCTTCCGAATCCAACCGTTCCGCCAGGCCATGCTGCTTCAGCTTGTAGAGCACGTTGCCGCGGCCCGAAAGATCGCTGAGCAGAACACGCTGCCGGTTGCCCACGGTTTCCGGCTTCACGTGCTCATAAGTGGCCGCGTCCTTCAGCACCGCGCTCACGTGAACGCCGCCCTTATGCGCGAACGCGCTGTGGCCGACATACGGCTGATCGTTGCGCATCGGCAGGTTCGCCAGCTCGGCGACGTACCGCGCCACCGCGGTCAGGTTCGGAAGGTTGTCGCGGCCGATGGTGGTGTGCCCCAGTTTCAATTCAAGATTGGAAATGATGGAAACCAGATTCGCGTTGCCACAGCGCTCGCCGTAACCATTGATGCAGCCCTGCACGTGAGTGCAGCCGGCCTCCACTGCGGCGATAGCGTTGGCCACCGCGACATCGGCGTCATTGTGCGTGTGGATTCCCAAGACACCATCGAAACGCTTGCGGACTTCTTCCACAATCTCGACCACTCGATGGGTCAGGTTACCGCCGTTGGTGTCGCACAGGCACAGGATATCGGCCCCGGCCTTCTGCGCTGCCTCCAGCGTACGAAGCGCGAAATCCGGATTGGCGTTGAACCCGTCGAAGAAATGCTCGGCATCGTAGACCACTTCGCGGCCATGGTCCTTCAGGTACTTCACGGTTTCCGAAATCAGCTTGAGGTTCTCTTCTTCCTTAATCCCCAGCGCCCGCTTGACGTGCAAATCCCAGCTCTTGCCGAAGATCGATACCGTCGGCGTTTCCGCCTCCAGCAGCGCGCGCACGTTGGGATCCTGGTCCACCTTGTTCTTGGAAAATCGAGTGGACCCAAACGCGGTGAGCCGGGCGTTCTTCAGCGACAACTCGCGGGCGCGTTGGAAAAACTCTTTGTCCTTTGGATTTGAGTTGGGCCAGCCGCCCTCAATGTAGTCGATGCCGAGCTCGTCCAGCTTCTGTGCGATGAGCAGCTTATCGTCGACAGAGAAAGAAACGGCCTCGCCTTGCGTGCCGTCGCGGAGAGTGGTGTCAAAAGTTTGGATACGCATAAACTATTTGGTGACCGCCGCCGCTTCCTGCTCCTGCGGTACGCCGGCCTCCTTCCTCTTTTTCAAAAATGGCATCATCTGGCGGAGCTCGCGGCCCACCTGCTCGATTTGCGATTCCTTGGACGCCTCGCGCATATGCAGAAACTTGTGCCGGCCGGTCTTGTTCTCGTTGATCCATTCCCGCGCGAACTGCCCGGACTGAATCTCCGACAGAATCTTTCGCATCTCGTCACGCGTTTGCTGATTCACGATGCGTGGACCGCGCGTGTAGTCGCCGTACTCCGCCGTGTCGGAAACCGAAAAACGCATGTAGCCAAGCCCACCTTCGTAAATAAGATCGACGATCAGCTTCAATTCATGTAGGCACTCAAAATAGGCGATTTCCGGGGCATAACCGGCAGCTACCAGGGTCTCGAAGCCGGCACGAATCAGCTCGCTCGCCCCGCCGCAGAGCACGGCCTGCTCGCCGAAGAGGTCGCTTTCGGTCTCCTCCCGGAAGGTGGTTTCGATCACTCCCGCCTTGAGACATCCCAGCGCCAGGGCGTAGGTCAGGGCGTTCTCCAAGGCTTTGCCAGAGGGATTCTGATGGACCGCCACCAGCGCGGGAACGCCGACGCATTCGGTGAACAGCTCGCGGACGCGATGACCGGGCGCCTTGGGCGCGATCATCGAAACGTCCACATCGGCGGGGGCTTGAATCTGCCCGAAATGGATGTTGAAGCCGTGGGCGAACATCAGCGTCTTGCCCTTGGTGAGGTGCAGCGCGATTTCCTGGTTGTAGAGATCGCCCTGGATATGGTCGGGTACCAGCACCATCACCACGTCGGCGGCTTGCGTAGCATCGCTGACGGAAAGAACGCGAAGCCCCGCGGCCTCGGCCTTCGCAGCGCTCTTGCTGCCACCATGAAGTCCCACCACAACCGTAACGCCGCTATCGCGCAGGTTGAGTGAATGGGCATGCCCCTGGCTGCCGTAGCCGATAATCGCCACGGTCTTGTTGTGCAGAAGGGCAGGGTTGCCGTCTTTTTCGTAATATCGTTTGGCCATAGATTTTGAGGTGTCCTTTCCAGTTTGATAAGTCCGCTCCCTGACGGTCACGGCTCGGTTACCGTTTCTGAGCCGTGACCGTTAGGGAGCGGTTGGACAGGTTATTTCATTGCAGATCCTAAGTCCTCGCTTCCAGTTTTTCGTTCACTTCATCCCCCGTCGTCTTCGGAACCGGAGCGGAAAGCCGCAGCTTCTTCGCTTCCAACGCAACCGCCACCGTGCCCGACCGCGTTACTTCAATCTCGCCATAACTCCGCATCAGATCGATAAACACGTCCAGCTTCTCCGATTCCCCCGTCACTTCCAGCGCAAATCCCTCGGTAGAAGAATCCACTACGCGCGCCCCGAAAATCTCCGCTTCCTTCAATATCGCCGGCCGGCTGGCCATCGTCGCGCGCACCCGCAGCAGCACCATTTCGCGCTTCACCGCCGCCACTTCCGATAGATCGGATGCCTGCAGCACATTGATCAGCTTGTTCATCTGCTTGATCACCTGGCCGCGCAGCGACGGCTCGATATCCACCACGATGCTCATGCGCGAAAGCGTGGGATCCAGCGTGCGCGCGACAGTCAGGCTCTCGATGTTGTAACCGCGCGCGCTGAGCACACCAGTGATGCGCATCAGCGATCCGGGTTTGTTCTCCACCAGGAGTGAAATAATTTGCAGCATAGTTACGCCTCCACCGGTTGTGGCGGCCCCAACACCATCTCGTTGATCGCGCCGCCCGCCGGCACCATGGGATACACGTTTTCGTAAGGCGAGACCCGGATGTTCAGCAGATATGGGCCCGGTTCGCGCACCGCTTCCTCCAGCGCCGGCGCCAGGTCGCCCGGATTTTCCACCACGCGCCCCTTGAATCCGTACGCGCCGGCCAGTTTCTCCGCGTCCGGAAAGGAATTGAGTTCCACTTGGCACAGCCGGTTGTTGTAGAACAGCTCCTGCCATTGCCGGACCATGCCCAGGTAGCCGTTGTTCACCACCACGATCTTGATCGGGAGGCCGTGATTGGCGATGGTGGCGAGTTCCGGAATGGACATCTGGAAGCCGCCGTCGCCGACAATTGCGAACACCAATTTATCGGGACGTGCGAATTGCGCGCCGATGGCCGCCGGCAGGCCGAAGCCCATCGATCCAAGTCCGCCGGAGTTGAGCCACAGTCTCGGCTCGTTGAAGCGGATGAACTGCGCCGCCCACATCTGGTGCTGTCCCACGTCGGAAGCAACGATGGCGCGGCCGCCCGACAGCCGGTCGATTTCGCGCATCACATGTTGCGGCTTGATCTCGCTAGTGGAAACTTCCGGAGTCAGCGGATGCTCCTCCCGCCAGGCATTGATCTGCTTCCACCAGGCGTCGCGTGCCGCGGCATTACGATCCTTGCTCGATGGCGCCAACTCATGCACCACCTTGTTGAGCTTCTGCAGCACCCGCTTTACGTCGCCGACGATGGGCAGATCGGCCACGCGATTCTTGCCGATCTCCGCCGGATCGATGTCCACGTGAATCACCTTGGCGTGCGGCGCAAAGGCGGAGAGCCGTCCAGTGACGCGATCGTCGAAGCGCACGCCCAGCGCAATCAGAAGATCCGCGTTGCTCATGCCCATGTTCGCCGCGTAGCTGCCATGCATCCCCGGCAGGCTGATGAAATTCCGATGCTCCGCCGGCAGTGCACCAAGCCCCATCAGCGTGTTCACGGCAGGCGCGTCCAGCATCTCTACCAATTCGCGCAGCTCATCGGAGGCATTCGCCGCGATGATGCCGCCGCCCGCGTATACGAACGGCCGTTTCGCATCCCACATCATCTGCGCGGCGCGACGGATCTGCCCGGTGTGTCCTTCGGTAAAAACCTTGTAGCCGGGCAAATGGATCGCCGACACCGGCGAGTAATGCGCTTGCGCCTGGAACACGTCCTTGGGAATGTCCACCAGCACCGGTCCCGGCCGGCCGCTGGAAGCAATGTAAAACGCCTCGTGAATAACTTGCGGCAACTCCGCAACTGTTTTCACCATGAAGTTGTGTTTAGTGCAGGAGCGTGTGATGCCGAAAGTATCCGCCTCCTGAAAAGCATCGCTGCCGATCAGCTTGGTGGATACCTGGCCGGTGATCGCGACAATCGGAATCGAATCCATCATGGAATCCACCAGCCCGGTCACGAGGTTGGTTGCCCCGGGCCCGGACGTAGCGCAGCAGACTCCCACGCGGCCGGTGGACCGCGCGTAGCCCTCCGCCGCGAACGCTGCGTTCTGTTCGTGGCGCACCAGCACGTGCCGGATGGGATGGTCGTAGAAAGCGTCGTACAGCGGTAGCGTGACGCCGCCCGGGTAGCCGAAAATGCAATCGACATTCTCCCGAACCAGGCACTCCAGCAGAATCTGCGCGCCGGACATCAACTTCTTCGTCTCCGCCGCGCCCGTCGCGCGATGTGTGGTGCTCACCGGCATGTGTATCCTCCAAAAACGAAAAAGGCCATCGGCTGGGTTTGTTTTCCCCGCCGATGGCCTCTTTGAAATCTCTCCGAAGCGTTCAGGCAGGGCCGGGTACGGCGACCTGAATAATAATAATCGGAAGCAGCTTCGGAAGCTGACCGAGCGCGAGAAGAGCAGACGGAGCCACACCCGGTTGGGCGGGGGCCACGCGACCATTCCTCTCGAATCGAGTCATTGAATCCAGCCTACACTAGCAGTTCGGCAAATGCAAGATGGTGCTTGCATAAAAAACACTTATCGTATTATTTTGGCGGTCCTTAGCGAGACATATCCCATTGATTCCAAAAAGCTTACCGCGGTTCGAAGCTGAGCGCAAAATCCATTCGATTGTCCGCGGCTCGCTGCATCGCCACCTTATAGCTCTTGATCTGGCGGCTGTCCACGGCTTGAAAAAAGTCTCGAAAGAAGTCGCGCGGGTAGTCGTAGTCAAATGGATCGCCCGGCCGCAGCTTCCAGATCTTGCGGGCTTGAGCTTCGAGATTCGGGGGCAGTCCAGCGATTTTCAACTCGCCGAACCGGTATAGCGTTCCTTTGTAGAACGAAATCTTCAGGTCCAGGACATGACGGTCATCGTGAAACACACGCTCGGGTCTCGCTGCGGCATCGTAATAGCCGGTGCGCTTGAGCGGCTTTTCCAGAGCCCATATTCCGTTCTGAATCTCCGTCCAATTGGCGAGTTGGTTCTTCTTGAACTTTGCGGCATCCAGCATGGCGTCCACCGGAAGCTGGTCGCCTACAAGCTGCACCTCGCCGAGCGTATACTTCGGACCCTCTTCTATCGCCGTCGCGACCGCAACCGACAAAGGATCGTTACTTTGAATCGTGACGCTAGGAAACCGGACACGATACATGCCGTGCTCCTCATAAGCGCGGCGGACGTTCAGTTTCAGCGCCTGACGGAAGCGCCGCTCGAGATATCCATCGTCGGCAACCACTTTCTGCATGATTGCGGCCAGTTGCGCCGCGTTCAATTCGCTCTGCCCGGTAAAGGTCATGGAAGCGATGCGAGGCAGTTTTTCCGGTTGGAACGAAATGAGTGTCTTCCGGCGAATCATATCCGATTCGATGCGCGCTACCAGGTGTCGCCCCGCAAGCTGCGGCCCGAGGTGTTCTTCTATCTTCCTCGCGATGAATTGCTGCGCGGCATCGTTGCCTGGAACCTTGCGATTGAACGCCGGGTAGCTCGAAACCAGCCATTGCCAGATTTCGTTCTCGTCCACGCCCGGCAGATCGATGGCCGACTCCATCAGTATTCCTTGATCCGCCACCGACAGCGTCAGCACGTAGCCATGATTCGGCCCGGGTGCGTACCGGTAGTTGATGGATTGAAAGATTCCGCTCTCCTGTAGCTTGGCGCACGCGGCTTCGAGGGCGGCCTTGTCGACGGCTGCGCCGATGCGCAGGCCGGCCATCTCCATGACAAACTCCTTGGACAATGAGGTCCCGTCGAGCGTCACGGATTCCAAGGGAAACGACGCGTTCTGCCCAGGAAGCGCGCACGCGATCAGAATCAGGCAAAATGGCGTGCGAAACATTCAACCCGAGTATGCCACAAACAATTTGTGCTCAAGTTGAGCAATTTGTAACCGGTTATCATAAAGATCGGCAATCGGATGTCGAGATCTTGAAACGCCCTGCCTGGGATTGCGTCTCCAAAGCAACAGGGTCCTTATGATTTTGTCTGGCCGAAGTCTCTTCATCGCCGCCATTCTTTGCTCTATTGCAATCCCCGCTCGATCCTCGGAAGCCGACGCGCTGGCGATTTCCGCCAACATCCGCGCGCGTCACATGCCGTTTGGCACCATACTCGATCCCATCTTCAACGCACCGAACCTGGATCAGATCATGGGCTACACGCGCTGCGGCGACTCGGCGCTCTGGACTGGTGCGTTCCTGGCAGCCGAGTCGTTCCGCTACAAAGTCACTCAATCGCCCGACGCCTTGGACAACGTGAAGGTCGCAATGGCTGGCTTGAAGGGCCTGGTGGATGTTACCGGCGACAATCGCCTGGCGCGCTGCATAGTGGTTACCAGTTCCCCATACGCCGCGGGAATCGCGAGCGAAGAAGCGCGCAATACCATCCACCAGGCGCCTCCATATTTTTGGGTGGATAACACATCGCGCGACGAAGTGGTGGGTGCGTTGTTCGGAATGGGTGTGGCCTTCGATCTGGTGGACGACGCCGCGGTGAAGGCTGCCATCAGCGATGTGGCCACCAGGCTGATCGGGTTCATCTCGCGACATCGATGGTCGCCGAACGACGACATCTCGAATACCTTCGAGGTGCGTCCAGAAGAGCTTCAGATGTTGCTGCAGGTGGCGCGTCATGTGAATCCATCGAATGACGTCAGCGGGCCTCTCATTGTGCCGCCCACCGACGCCGCGGTCAGGTTCGACGTTGGGAGCAACACTTCCTACTTCAAGTTCAATCTGGATTACATGACCTTTTACAACCTGGTCCGCATTCAGGACAACGGCGATAATCGCGGCGCTTACAAGGTTGTTCGCGACTATACCGCATCGCACCAGAACGCGTTCTTCAACATGGTCGACCGCGCACTCAACGGTCCCAATACCGCGCGCGACGTGGAAACTCGAAGCCTGTTGGACCAGTGGCTGCTGCGGCCGCGCCGGGACTTCTATGTCGATCTAACGAGCAAATTCCGGATCTGCAACAACGGTGATTCCTGCGTCCCCATCCCCGTTCCTTCGCGGGCTACTACCGATTTTATCTGGCAACGGGATCCGTTCCAACTGGCGGGCGGCGGCGCGGGATTCGTCGAGACTGCCGGAATCGACTACATTTTGCCCTACTGGATGGCGCGCTTCTATGGAGTGATCCAGCCCACGATGGTCGAATCCGCCGCCGCAGCCAGCGCCGCCGTGACGCCAAACACCATCGCTACGATGTTCGGCACGAATCTCGCAGCGGGCATCACTCAAGCCAGCACGCAGCCTTTGCCCACAATACTTGGCAGCACGACCCTTACTGTAACCGACGCCGCCGGCACGGCGCGGAGTGCCGGCCTGATCTACGTATCGCCTTCGCAGATTAATTTCGTTGTTCCTGATGGAACAACGGCGGGCACGGCCACTTTTCAAGCCAACAACGGCTCGACTACGCAGTCGGTCACGGCGACCGTCCAACTTGTCGCCCCGACGCTTTTCAGCATGAACGCCACGGGAAGCGGCGTCGCGGCAGCCACGGCGATACGCACCCAAGCCGGGAATCCAGGGCCGCAATTTCCGATACCAGTGTTTCAGTGCGACAACTCGGGCTGTACCTCTGTCCCGATCGATACCGGCCTCGACACGCCGGTCTTCGTGACCTTCTACGGCACTGGAATCCGCAATCGCAGTTCGCTGTCTGGCGTCACCCTGAAGATCAACGATATCAGCGTGCCGGTTCTTTACGCTGGTCCAACCCCTGGATTCGTCGGCCTCGATCAAGTGAATGTCGGCCTGACGCTAAACCTTCGAGGGAGCAAGGAAAGCTACGTGGTCCTGACCGTGGACGGCCAAACATCGAACGCCGTCACCATCAACATCGGCGACAACTAGCCCGCATTTCTCACAAGTGGCGCGGCGATGTAGCGCACGCACTCGTGCGTGCCGTGTCGAGACTCTTCTCGACACCTTGGTCGTTAGACAGTGTATCGGGCCGGGCGTCGCCATGAGTGGCGACGCAGCGTCGCCATGAGT